>WHTJ01000033.1 GCA_009377795.1 Propionibacteriales bacterium
GCGATCCATCGACGACGAGCGTCGCCGGCGTGCTCGTGCTCCTCGACGGAGCGCACGAGGTTCAGCGGCAGCTCGAACCCGGACACGTCGCGATCCTCCCATTCGCCGAGTAATGCCGGGACCGGTTGCCGTCGGGCGATAACGTGTCCCGCGAAGCCGGTCCGCGGATCACGGACAGTGGAAGGGGGCGTGCCGGTGAGCTCATCGATACCGCCCGGCGTCGACATCGCCGCGGCCTGGGCGTGGCGCTGCCTGCTGATCGTGGGCGCGGTGTTCGGGATCGGCTGGCTGGTCGGCACGCTGAGCACCGTCGTCGTCCCGGTGGTGGTGGCGCTGCTCCTGACCGCCCTGCTGAGCCCTGGTGTCAATCGACTGCATCGCGGCAGGCTCAACCGCGCCGTGTCGACCGCGATCGTCATGGTCGGCGGGATCGCCCTCATCGTCTCGGGTCTCACCCTCGTCGGTCAGCAGATCGTCGACGGTTTCGACGACCTCTCCGAGCAGATCATCGAGGGTCTGCGGGAGATCGAGACATGGGTCCGCGAGGGCCCGCTCAATCTCACCGACGCCCAGGTGGCCGATCTCCTGCGACAGGGCCAGGACTGGATCGCCCAGAGCAACAGCCAGATCGTCAACTGGGTACAGAACCTCGGCAGCGCGGTGGGCCACTTCGTCGCCGGCGCGTTCATCATGCTCTTCACGGTGTTCTTCTTCGTGTACGACGGCGAGCGGATCTGGCGCTGGATCGTCGTCCTGTTCCCGAGCGCCGCACGCGCGGACGTCGACGCCTCCGGAAGGGTCGCCTGGCAGACGCTCACCGCCTTCGTCCGGGCGACGGTCATCGTAGCGATGGTGGACGCCGTGGGGATCATGCTCATCGCCTTGGTGTTGCAGGTCCCGCTGGTGATCCCGATCGGTGTGCTGGTGTTCCTGGCGTCGTTCGTGCCGATCGTCGGCGCCATGGTCTCGGGCTTCGTGGCGGTCATTGTGGCCCTCGTGGCGCACGGCCCGGTCGTCGCGCTCCTGATGCTGATCGGAGTCCTGCTCATACAGCAGCTGGAGTCGCACATACTGCAACCGTTCCTGCTGGGGCGGGCAGTGCGGATCCACCCGCTGGCGGTGGTGCTCGCGATCTCCGTGGGCATCCTGCTGGCGGGCGTCTTCGGCGCGCTGGTCGCCGTACCCCTCGCGGCCTCCGCGAACGCCGTCGTCAGTCACCTGACGCACCGGCGGGACGAGGCTGAGCGCGAGCCGGCCGCGTCAGACACGAAGGCCGCGTCAGACACGTCCTAGGCTGACGAGATGGACGACGTACCCGCCGTCACCCTGGACGACATCCGGGCCGCGCGCGAGCTGCAGGACGGCGTCGTGGTCGAGACGCCGCTGGAGGAGTCCCGCTGGCTGTCCGGCCGGGTGGGGGCGCGGGTGTTTCTCAAGTGCGAGAACCTGCAGCGCACCGGGTCGTTCAAGGTCCGCGGCGCGGTCGCGCGGGTGTCCCGGCTGTCCGCCGAGGAGCGCGCCCGCGGTGTGGTCGCGGCCAGCGCCGGCAACCATGCGCAGGGGGTCACGCTGGCGGCGTCCCATCTCGGCATCAAGGCGACCGTCTTCATGCCGGAGGGCGCGCCGATCCCGAAGGAGAAGGCGACCCGAGGCTACGGCGCAGATGTCCGCTTCGTCGGCCACACCGTGGACGAGGCGCTGGTGGCGGCGAGGGAGTACGCCGACGAGACCGGCGCCTGCATGATCCACCCGTTCGACCACCCCGACATCGTGGCCGGCCAGGGCACGTGCGGCTTGGAGATCCTGGAGCAATGCCCGGAGGTCGGGACCGTGGTGGTGCCCCTGGGTGGCGGCGGGCTGCTGGCCGGAATCGCGATCGCGGTGAAGTCCATCCGCCCGCAGGCCCGGGTGATCGGCGTCCAGGCCGAGCGCGCCGCCGCCTACCCCGCCTCCCTGGCCGCGGGGGCGCCCACGGCGTTGACCGCGATGTCGACGATGGCCGACGGCATCGCGGTCGGCTGTCCGGGCGGCATTCCGTTCGCGGCGATCCAGAGGTACGTCGACGAGGTCCGGACCGTGTCCGAGGAGTCCATGTCCACCGCGCTGCTGATGGTGCTCGAACGCGCCAAGCTGGTGGTCGAACCGGCCGGGGCCGTAGGGGTGGCGGCCCTGCTCGACGACCCGGACGCGTTCCGCGGTCCGGGTCCGACCGCCGTCGTACTCTCCGGTGGCAACATCGACCCGCTGCTGCTGATGGGCGTGATTCGTCATGGCATGGCCGCGGCCGGCCGCTACCTGTCCTTCCGGGTGCGTATCTCCGATCGCCCGGGTGCGCTGGCGCAGTTGCTGGTCCTGCTGGCCGATACCGGGGCCAACGTCCTGGACGTCGTACACGAGCGCACCTCGGCCCGCCTCCACCTCGACGAGGTGGAGGTCGCCCTCCAGGTGGAGACCCGCGGCGCCGAGCACCGGCGACGCGTGCTCGACCGGCTTCACGGGGCCGGGTACCCCGTGCACGTAGAGTGACGCCGGCGGGTTCCGCCGGGAAACCGATGGCGGGCTGTCGGTAGGGTCGTGCAGACTGCCATCGGTCCATCAACATAAGGGGGTTGTGTGAGCGCGATCGAGGTATCTCACCTCACCAAGACGTTCGGAAAGGGCAACAAACAGGTCGTCGCCCTGGACGAGCTCGATTTGCAGGTCCCGGAGGGCACCGTCCTCGGCCTGCTCGGTCCCAACGGCGCCGGCAAGACCACCGCGGTCCGGGTTCTCACCACGTTGCTGCCCGCGGATGGCGGGGTCGCCCGGGTGCTGGGTCGCGACGTGGCGGCCGAGCCCGCCGCCGTACGCCGCGTGATCGGCCTGTCCGGGCAGTACTCCGCGGTCGACGAGAACCTCACCGGCCGGGAGAACCTCTGAATGTTCGGGCGGCTGTACGGGCTCGACACCGCGGCCTCGCGGGAGCGCGCCGACGAGCTGCTGGAGATGTTCGACCTGAACGACGCCCGGGACCGGCCGACCAAAACCTACTCCGGCGGCATGAAGCGCCGGCTCGACCTGGCGGGGGCGCTGGTCGCCCATCCACGGGTGCTGTTCCTCGACGAGCCGACCACCGGTCTCGACCCGAGGGCGCGGCTCGACCTGTGGGACGTCATCCGTGACCGGGTACGGGCCGGCGTGACCCTGCTGCTGACCACGCAGTACCTCGAGGAGGCCGACGTGCTGGCCGACTCGATCGCGGTGATCGACCACGGCAAGGTCATCGCGGAGGGCACGTCCGACCAGCTCAAGGCCGAGGTCGGCGGCGAGCGGATCGAGGTCGTCGTCCACCGATCCGAGGATGTCGTGCGGGCCCGCGAGATACTCGCTCGAGATGCCGTGGGCGACCTCACCGTCGACGAGCACACGAGGCACCTGACCGCGCCGACCGGTCGCGGCTCGCAGGCGCTGGTGCACGTGGTCCGGGAGTTCGACGCTCAGAACATCGAGATCGACGACATCGGGTTACGCCGCCCGACCCTGGACGACGTGTTCCTGGCGCTGACCGGGCACGTCGCCGAGGAGTCGGCGGCCGACGAAGCAGCCGTCACCGAGCCGGTCGGAGGTGCGGCATGACCGCGATCGACGAAACGAGGACGACCGGGCTCGGCGCCACGCTGACCGATGGCATCGTCCTGGTGTGGCGCAACCTCAAGCGCATCCCGCGGGTGCCGGACCAGCTGATGTGGGGCACGATCCAGCCGATCATGTTCGTGCTGCTGTTCGCGTACGTGTTCGGTGGCGCGATCCCGGTGCCGGGCCAGGAGTCCGCCGATCCGACGGTCTACCGGGAGTTCCTGATGGGCGGCATCTTCGCCCAGACCATGGCGTTCGCGGTGGCCTCGTCGTCGGTCGGCCTGGCCGAGGACATGCAGAAGGGCCTGATCGACCGGTTCCGCTCGCTGCCGATCGCCCGGTCAGCGGTGATCTTCGGCCGGGTGGTCGGCGATCTGGTGTTCAACTCGTTCATCATGCTGGTGATGCTGGTCTGCGCGTTGCTCGTGGGCTGGCGCTGGCACGAGGGCGTGCTCAAGGGGCTGGCCGGCATCGGCATCCTGCTGCTGTTCGCGTTCGCCATGCTGTGGATCGGCGCCATCATCGGGCTCAGCGTGCGCTCGGTGGAGGTGGCCGCGAGCGCGGGTCTGATCTGGCTGTTCCCGATCACGTTCGTGTCCACGGCGTTCGTCCCGTTGCCGCTGTTGCCGAGCTGGCTGCAGCCGGTCGCGGAGTGGAACCCGGTGAGCGCCGTGGTGGCGTCGTGCCGCGAGCTGTTCGGCAACCCGAACCCGTTCGCGAGCGACAGCTTCCCGGCCCAGCATCCGGTGCTGCTGGCGTTGATCTACATCGCGGCGATCATCGCGATCTTCGCACCGGTCGCGGTCCGGAAGTACAAGCTGGCTACCACCCGCTAGGGGCGCTGAGCCCCTGGGCAAAAATCGCGCCGAGATTGCACATCTGGTCGACCACGAGTGCAATCTCGGCGCGAGGGCTTCGCATGCCTAACCGCCGAAGGGTTCGGCGTCGATCACCTCGACCTTGACCTCGGCGCCGCCAGGGGCCTGGTACGACGCGGTCTCACCCTTCTTCTTGCCCACGATCGCGGAGCCCAGCGGCGACTGTGGTGAGTAGACGGCCAGATCGACGGACTCGTCGAAGTCGAGCAGCTCCCGAGCGCCCAGCAGGAAGCTCTCGGTCTCGTCCTCTCCCGCGAACCTGACCGTGACCTTCGTGCCCGGTGCCACGACCCCGCTGGCGGTCGCCTCTCCGACCTGAGCGCGGCTCAGCATCTCCTGGAGCTGGCGGATCCTGGCCTCAGCCCGGCCCTGCTCGTCCTTGGCCGCGTGGTAACCGCCGTTCTCCCGGAGGTCACCCTCGTCGCGGGCGTTCGCGATGCGCTCGGTGACTTCGGCGCGGGCCGGACCGCGCAGGTAGTCGAGCTCAGAATGCAGCTTGTCGTAAGCCTCTTGGGTGAGCCAGATTACGCTGTCTTCGGTCGGCTGAGTCACGGTCCTGCTCCTTGCTTCGGGGGCGTGCTCCCTGCCGCACGCACCGTCTGACGGAACTTTCGAGGGGAAAGAAAAACCTTACCAAGGGGGTCCAGGATGAGGCCAAGTCATTCACCGCTGACGGGACTGGTCGTCCGTCGTACACCCGTCCAGGACGGCGGCGGTCGCTGGACGCTCGGTGGGGATCTCGTATGTGCGGGTAACCGTCGGCGGCGCGTCGGCGGGGATGGCGACGCCCAGCTCGCCGACAATCGTGTGGTCGGTGGCCTGCGCCTTGAGCACGCAGATCGCGCGTACGGGGCGCTGGCGCTCCACCGTGATGGTCGCGGACACCGTCCGCTTGTCGATCACTTCAAATCCCCGCAACTGGGACACCACCTCGGGCCGGGAGTGTGACCACGCCGCCCACAGCAGCCAGCCGGCCGCCGCCAGTGCGACCAGCCCGGTCGCCACGATGGCGACCAGGCGAACCCACGGTCGCGGCGAGCCGTACCGCTCCACGGGTCGGGTCGGGTGGTCCATCGATCTCTCCTGTGCGGCCGGGGTGGCTGCGGAGCGCCGCTCAACCTATGAATCTTCTCGCGCTCCAGAGCCGGTTTCGGCGACTATTGTCACGCGACGAGCGGCAAACGGCGAAGTAGAGGCGATTCGTGGAAGAGCGACTACGGCTGATGCACGTGCACGCGCACCCCGACGACGAGTCCAGCAAGGGGGCCGCGAGCACCGCGAAATACGTCACGGACGGCGTGGACGTCCACGTCGTGACCTGCACCGGGGGTGAGCGCGGGTCAATCCTCAACCCCAACATGGACCGTCCCGACATCCTGAAGAACCTCGCCGAGATCCGCCGCCAGGAGATGGACCGGGCGCGGGAGATCCTGGGGGTGACCCAGGACTGGCTGGGCTTCGTCGACTCGGGGTATCCGGAGGGCGATCCTCCGCCGCCGTTGCCGAACGGCTGTTTCGCGGAGCTCCCGATCGAGCGCGCCACCGAGCCGCTGGTCCGGTTGATCCGGAGTTTCCGCCCGCACGTGATCACGACGTACGACGAGAACGGCGGCTACCCTCACCCCGACCACGTCCGGTGCCACCAGATCACGGTCGCGTCCTGGGACGCCGCACCGGACCCCTCGGCCTATCCCTACTCGGGTGAGCCGTGGCAACCGCTCAAGCTCTATTACCACCACTCGTTCCACCGCGAGCGCACCCAGGCGCTGCACGACGAGATGCTGCGGCGCGGGGTGGAGTCGCCGTACACCGAACGCCTGGCCAAATGGAAGCCGGATCCGGCGCACGCCGCGCGGATCACCACCCGGGTGCCGTGTGCGGAGCACTTCCCGACCCGTGACCACGCGCTCCTGGCGCACGCCACCCAGATCGATCCGGAGGGCCACTGGTTCGCCGTGCCGCTCGACGTGCACCAGGCCGCGTGGCCGACCGAGGACTTC
This sequence comes from Propionibacteriales bacterium, assembly GCA_009377795.1. Taxonomy (GTDB): domain Bacteria; phylum Actinomycetota; class Actinomycetes; order Propionibacteriales; family Nocardioidaceae; genus WHTJ01. The sequence continues at coordinate 6,494 of WHTJ01000033.1, forward strand.
GAGCTGGCGAGAAGCACGGTGGACGTGCAACCGCCCGAGGACGACTTGTTCAACGGGGTGCGGCACCTGGTGGACGGCTCCGCGGCGGCACGCGAGAGCATGGGGGCATGACGCCGTTGCTGATCGCCGCCCAGGTCGATCCAGAGAAGGTGAAGCCGGGCTGGCTTGGCCTGTTCGTCGTGCTCGCGCTCTGCCTCGTGACCCTTCTGCTGTGGCTCAGCATGAACCGCCAGCTCAAGAAGGTCGACTTCGACGACAAGAGCTCGGACGAGCACGACGAGACCGACACCGAGACCGACACCGAGACCGAGGACCGGAGCAACGAGCGATCCGCTGGCGGCGACTCCACGGACTAGCACGCCCCCGTCGCGTGGCGCGTTCTGGCGGACAAATCATACGGACGGCGACCATTTCGCGCCACGCAATACGGCGGGCTACACCTGCCCGGGCGGGACTCACCGCGCCGCGTGATGCGAGTCAGCCCGGCGGGATGTTCTGGTTCAGCCGGAAGAGGTTGTCCGGGTCGAGCTGTCGTTTCAGGTCCTGCAGCCGGGCGTACTTGGAGGGCCCGTAGGCCGACCGGAGCCGGTCACGGTCCTCGTCCATCACGAAGTTCGAGTAGACGCCGGTGTGGTACGGCTCGAGCGCCTGCCACACGTCCCGCGCCGCTTGGCGTTCCTCGTCGTACCCGCGTGCGGTCTCGGTGGTTCCGTTGAAGTTGAAGGTGTGCCCCGCGCCGCGGCCGCCGAACGCCGTCTCGTTCTCACCGACCCGGCCGATCGCGCCACCACGGTGGAAGCAGCCGAACGTGCTGTGCGGCGACTTGATCCGCAGGCCGTGTTCGGTGGTGATATCGATGATCTCGTCGGTCAGCGCGGCGACGTCACAGGCCCGGAAGTAGTACCACCGGCCGTGCGGGAACGACGGGTCGAACATCGCCTGATGCGCGCGGAACGGCTTGGGTGCGCACAGGTCGAGCAGCGGCGACCCGTGTTCCCGCATGGGACGTACGACGGCCTCCCCGTCCGCGATCGGTCCCGCGTAGCAGACGATCACGAACACCACATGCCGGCCGTGCAGCTCCGGAGGTATGACCGGCAGTTCCGGCGCCCTGCGAAATACGGCCATGGTCATGAGCTCGTCGGGCACGTCGGTGATCCAGTCCCGATAGAACCGCAGCACGTCCGGCGCGTCCTCCATCGGCCACATGATCGGCCCGGCCAGGACCGTCGGCCCGAGCGGGTTGAGCCGGTACTCGAACTCGCTCACGATGCCGAAGTTGCCGCCGCCGCCCCGTACCCCCCAGAACAGCTCCGGGTTCACCCGGTCGCCGGCCTCCACGAGCTCCCCGTCCGCCGTGATCATGTCGACCGACAGCAACTGGTCGATGGTCAGGCCGTACTTCCGCTGCAGCCAGCCGATGCCGCCGCCGAGGGTCAACGTCGTCGTACCGCGGATCGCCGGGCCGGATCAGCTCCCCGGTGAACCCGTCCTCGAGCCGGCCGAACGCGGCGGCGTCCAGGCTCGGTGACGGTGCGACGGTGGTCATGTCATCGGCCCGCCTATGCGGCCGTTCCGGACGGCCGGATGTTGAGGTTCTCCCGGAAGAGGTTCTCCGGGTCCCAGGCGTCCTTGATCTCCACCAGCCGGGCGAATTTGTCGGCCGAGTAACCGGCGCGAACCTTCGTCTCGTCGTCGCCGGGCTCGAAGTTGAGATAGATCCCGCCGGTGAGGTAGGGCTCCATGGCCTCGGTGCACTCGTTCACCCACTGCAGGTGGCGGGCCGTGTCGTCCGGGTCCTGCCACAGGGCCAGCGGGTGGCTCATGTACGCCGCTTCCCGGTGGCTGGCCGCCATCGCCTCGTCCGGCACCCGGCTCACCGCGCCGCCGTGCCGGAACAGGATCAGCTGAGTTAGCGGTGAGGGGACCTGCCGGCCGGACCGGACGAAGGCGTCGACCGTGCCGTCCTCAAGGCCGGTCAGGTGGGTGCCGCGCCAGTAGTTGAGCATCCCCGCGGGTGCGAACGGGTCGATCATGGCCTGGAAGGCGGCGTACGGCATTGGCTCCACCAGGTTGGCCTGGAGATCGCCGAGCTCGGTGAGCGGCCGCACGAGGTCCTCCCCGTCGTCCGGGTCCCCGACGTACAGCACGAATATCCCGATCACGGGCTTCCCGTGCAGGTGCTCGGGTACGAACGGCTCCGGCGGCCCGAGCAGCATGCCGAGCCCGGTCACCAGCTCCTCGGGCGCCTGCTCGACGTAGTCCCGCCACGCCCGTACGACCTGCTCGCCCTCGTCCGCGGAGTAGATCAGCAGCCCCGCGCGTACGAGCGGACCGACCGGGTGCAACTGGAACCGGTACGACGTGACCACGCCGAAGTTGCCGCCCCCGCCGCGGATCCCCCAGAACAGGTCGGGGTTGACGTCCTCGCTCGCGGTGACGACGCGGCCGTCGGCGGTCACCACGTCGGCCGAGATCAGGTTGTCGCAGGTGAGCCCGTGCACCGGCGACAGCCAGCCGTAGCCGCCGCCGAGCGTGAATCCACCGACGCCGGTGGTGGTCATGCGCCCGCCGGGTGTCGCCAGCCCGAACACCTGGGTCTCCCGGTCGAACTCACCCCACAACACACCGGCGTTGCATTGCGCGGTCCGGCTGACCGGATCGACGTGTACCCCCTTGAGGCTACGCAGATCGATCAGCACCCCTCCGTCGGTCGCGCTCTTGCCGGCGACGCTGTGACCTCCGCAGCGGACCGCGACCGGAAGCCCGGCCCGCCGTGCGTAGTTCACCGCGTCCACCACGTCGGTGGATCCGCTCGGCTGGACGATGAGCGAGGGTCTCTTGTCGACCATCCCGTTGAACACCGCGCGCGCCTCGTCGTACCCGGCTTCCCCCGGCCGGATCGACCGGCCCCTGAACCCAGCGTCCAGTTCGACCGTCGACACCTCTGCCACCATGGTGGCTCCCCTCCTGGTTTTGTATGGACGACCCTCGCGGCTGACGCTTCCAACTCGCAGTCCGCGGGTCGCCGCAACGCTAAGCGCCGATCCAGGTGCGGTCCATACGGAGAATCCCGTAGGACGTGCGATGTCATGGACTCGTTACGCCGCGCAGCCGGATGTCGATGTGACGGTGACGGCGAAGCGGGTCGCCCTGCGATGGGGTCTGAGCCTCAGAAGGACTTGCCGATGTCGTGCGCGCGATCGTGGGCGATCCGGCGCCCGGTGTCCGGATCGGACGTGGCGAGGTTCGGACGGAAGTGGATGGTCTCGATGTCCTCGATGCCGGCCCAGCCCAGCCAATCCTCGAAGAACGGTGCCTGGAAGTCCGCACCGAACGCGGGTCCGCGGCCCTCTCCGTACACCCCGCTGGTGTAGATCACCGCGGCCTTCTTGTCGCGCAGCAGACCGGTGTAGCCGTGCTCGGGATCGAAGTCGAAGACCATGCCGGGCTGGCTGACCACGTCGACAAGCTGTTTGAGGATGTAGGGCACGCCGGCGTTCCACATCGGGACACTGAACAGATAGCGGTCGGCGCCGTCGAACCGCGCGAAGGCTGCCTCCACGGTCCGCCCGGCGGCGGCCTGCACGTCGTCGAACGGCGCGCCGCCGAAGACCGCCATCTTGGCCGCGGCGGCAGGCGGTCCGAACTCCGGTAGCGAGCCGTCCCACAGGTCCCAGTGCTCGACCGTGTCGCCGGGATGCGAGTCGCGGTACGTCTCCAGGAACACCTCCGCGAGCGCGAGGGACTCCGACGCGGTGGCCCGAGGGGACGCTGAGATGTGCAGCAGTGTGGTCATTCCTGTTCTCCTTTGCAGCGGTCCGGCTCGGGCGGCTGGCACCCCGCACCGGATCAGGACTACAGTCCGGTTATGTCCTCCGACCGTACCGGACCGCAGTCCGATTCTCCAGGCACCGTCGAGGAGTTGTCGGCGTTACGTACGTCACCGCCCAGGGAGCGGGCCGACGCCGCGCGCAACCGGGCCGCCGCGCTGGACGCCGCGGCGGAGCTGTTCGCCCGCCACGGTGTGGAGCACGTGTCCATGGACGCGATCGCGGCCGCGGCCCGGGTCGGCAAGGGGACACTCTTCCGCCGGTTCGGTGACAAGTCCGGTCTGGCGGTTGCACTGCTCGACGAGCGAGAACGGGCGCTGCAACACGAGATCCTGTACGGCCCGGCCCCGCTCGGGCCGGGCGAGCCTGACGACGCCCCGCTGCCGGAGGAGCGGCTTCGGGCGTTCGTCGACGCGTACCTCGACTACGCACTGGATCATCTCGACCTCGTGCGAATGTCCGAGACCGCATCGCCCGGTGCCCGCTACCGCATCGGTGCGTACCGCTTCTGGCACCGCCACGTGGCATTGCTGATCGGCTCCGCACTACCGGAAGCGGACGCGGACGCGGACGCGCATACCGTCCTCGCACCCCTGTCCGCGGAGCACCTCCGTGCGGTGGTGGCCGAGGAGGGCGCCGATCGGGTACGGCGCGCCGCGGTCACCGTGGTCACCGCGCTTCTGGCCTCCCGGCGGTGACGGGCACGGTCCATACGAAATCCCGTGGTCCGGGCGGCCGCACCGGTCTCGGGTTAGGGTCCTGGGGTGGCGGTTTCGCAGTCGGGTGAGGTGCCACCGGGGCCGAGGAGAGTCGCGCCCCGGCCGCCCGGATCCGGCGTCGTGGCCACCCTCATGGCGTTGCGCAGAGCGCGCGATCTCATGGACTCCCGGTACGCCGAGCAGCTCGACATCGACGCGATCGCGGCGCGGGCCGGCTATTCCCGCTATCATCCGGGCGTTCCGGGCGGCGTACGGCGAGACACCGGGACGCTACCTCTCCCGGCGGCGGATCGAGCGCGCGCAGGACCTCCTCCGCTCGGTGAACCTCACCGTCACCGAGGTGTGCTTCCTGGTCGGCTTCTCCAGCCCGGGTTCGTTCAGCGCGCGGTTCCGAGAGCTGTGCGGCGTCTCACCCTCACAGTTTCAGCGGGAGGCGCACCGCAAGGGTCCGCCGCCGGTGCCCGGCTGCTACGTGCTGATGTGGGCCGGGCCGCATTCGGGCAAGACCGCAATTTCGGAGAAGCCTGCTCCGGCGGCCGGTGACTAGCGTCGGTCGCGTCGCCGACGAGAGGAGCGAACGATGATCACCAGGCTGGGTGTGGCGAGTGTGTACGTCTTCGATGTCGATGAGGCGAAGGAGTTCTTCATCGGCAAGCTGGGCTTTGAGGAGCGGTTCGACGTGATGATGGAGGACGGCTTCCGGTGGCTGACCGTCGGCCCGCCGGGTGACCCGATGTTCCAGCTGCACCTCGCCGTTCCGGGTCCGCCGATGCACGACGAGGAGACCGCGGAGACCATCCGTGCCCTGGTCGCGAAGGGCGTGATCGGAGCCGGGGCGTGGAACACCGACGACTGCCGCAAGACCTACGAGGAGTACTCCGCGCGTGGTGTGGAGTTCCTGCAGGAGCCGCAGGACCGGCCGTACGGCGTCGAGGCGGTCTTCCGCGACCCGTTCGGCAACTGGTACAGCCTCAACGAGACGAACTTCGAGGCCTTCGACAGCGAGGCGATGTCGAAGGCCTTCGAGCCCGGCTCGTAGCCCCACTCCCTCGCGCCGAGATTGCAGAAGTGGTCGATCCCAGATCGACCACTTCTGCAATCTCGGCGCGAATAGCCAGGCGTGGATCAGCCGACGTCCGTGCCGTAGACGAGGTGCAGGACCCGGCGGGCTGTGGCAGATTCATCACGTGCCCGAGCGACCCGACGTCCCGCTGGAGTGGGTGGAGCGACTCCGGACCGTGCTCGACGGTTTCCCGGATTGCATCGAGGAAAGCGCCTGGGTCGGTGTCCGCTGGCGGGTCGGCCAGGCCACGGTCGCCCACGTCTTCGGCGGCGAGGACCAGCTCTTCCGGATCACCTTCCGCGCCGAGCCCGATGAGGTGACGGCCTTCCAGCACCTCGGGGCGCCGTACTTCAAAGTCTCGTGGGGCCGCAATGTCGTCGGCATCCTGCTCGACGACAACACCGACTGGGAGGAGCTTGCCGAGCTCCTCACCGACTCCTACTGCATCCAGGCGCCGGTCCGCCTAGCGCAGCAGGTGCCGCGTCCCCGGAGCTTGCGCCCGGATCAACCGGCGTGACGTTGCGCTGGCGCAACGGGCACCCTTGCCGGCTCGATGTAGCTCAGGTGGCGTGTCGGGGTGCGGTCTTGGCGAGGGGCGCATCCGACGGCGTTGCGGCGAGGTCAGTCCGTGCGCGCTGCCTCGTCGCGGAAGTACGACAACTCGGCATAGCGTCGTGTCATGGCCAGCCGACTCACAGAGTCCCGCAGCCGTACCTGCTTCAGCGCGCAGAGGACCCGCCGTATCGGCAGTGTGTCGACATCGGAGATCTGGCACCGACGTCTCATGTGAACGACGGGCCGGCCGTCGTGTAGATCGAGGAGGACCCGATGAAGTACGTGATCCTGATCCACTCCAACCCGCAGCCCTGGGGGCACCCGACCGGTGACTTCCTTCCTGAGTTCCAGGCGCTTCCGGCCGAGGAGCGGGCCCGGCTCGAGGGCGAGTTCGAGAAGACGCTGTCAGAGCTGCAGGCCAACGGTGAGTTGGTGACCGGTGAGGCCCTCGGTGACCCGGCCTCGTCTCGGATCTACCGGTGGCGGGACGGATCTCCGCTCGCCAGCGACGGCCCGTACACGGAGGCCAAGGAGCATCTCGCCGGCTTCTTTCTCATTGACGTCGACAGTCAGGAGCGAGCCGAGGAGATCGTGGCGGTCTTCGCCGGACCCGGTGAGACCGTCGAGCTCCGGCCGACCATGTGGCCAGGCGGCGACGAAGCGTGACGCCGTGACCGACGACCCGCTTGCGGACGTGTGGCGCCACGAGGCGCCGCACGTTCTGGCAGCGCTCCTCCGCAGGTACGGCGACCTGGCCGACTGCGAGGACGCGGTGCAAGAGGCCGCCGAGGCGGCGGCGGTGCAGTGGCCGCTCCGGGGGGTGCCGGCCGATCCGCGTGCATGGCTGGTGCGGGTGGCGTCGCGTCGGCTGATCGACGAGTACCGCTCCGCGGAGGCTCGGGGTCGGCGGGAAATCAGTGAAGGGGTACGTCGGCCCGGCGACGCCGATGCGGCTCCGGCGGTGGACGAGTCGTCGTCCTCCGACGCGGACGACACGCTGCGGCTGCTCCTCCTCTGCTGCCACCCGAGCCTGAGCCGAGCTTCTCAGGTGGCGCTGAGCTTGCGTGCGGTGGCAGGGCTGAGCGTCGAGGAGATCGCCGCGGTCTACCTGGTCCCCGCCCGCACGATGACCCAGCGACTGACCAGAGCCCGAGCCACGATCCGGAAGTCCGGGGCACGGTTCACGATGCCGGCTGCGGACGAGCTGCCGGCGCGGGTGGCGGCGGTCCTGGACGCCTGTCACCTGATGTTCACCGTTGGCTACACCCGCACATCTGGCGAGGGCTTGGTCGACGTGACGCTCGCCGACGAGGCGATCCGGCTGACCAGGCGCGTGTACGACGCGCTGCCGGACCACGACGAGGCGGCCGGTGCCTTGGCGCTGATGCTGCTCACCCATGCCCGGACGCCGGCTCGTACCGACGATGCGGGCGATTTGGTGCCGCTCGCCGAGCAGGACCGGAGGCTGTGGCGACGCGACCTCATCGACGAGGGAGTGGCGCTGCTGGAGCAGGTGCTGCCCCGAGGTCACGTCGGTCGGTATCAGCTCCAGGCGGCGATCGCGGCAGTCCATGCCGAGGCGGCGACGTACGACGCCACCGATTGGCCACAGATCAGCATCCTCTACGGCACGCTCGAACGGGTCGCGCCGAGCGCCGCGGTGACACTCAACCGCGCCGTCGCCGTGGCCATGGCGCAGGACGCGGCGGCTGGCCTCGAGGTTCTCGAACCGCTGCTCGCCGACGATTCCATGCAGCGGTATCACCGACTGCACGCCGTACAAGGTCACCTGCTGGAGCTCACCGGCGACGTGGGCGCCGCCGCGGAGAGCTACCGGCTGGCGGCACGTTTGACAGCGAGCCTGCCCGAACAGCGCTACCTGAACGGGCGGCTGCTCGCGCTGGCCGCCGGAGGCGAGCCCGGCTCGTAGCCCCACTCCCTCGCGCCGAGATTGCAGAAGTGGTCGATCCCAGATCGACCACTTCTGCAATCTCGGCGCGAAAGACCCCTGGGGGCGCTCCGCGCTACGGTCGGGATTATGCCGAACCGACTCGCGGAATCCCTCAGCCCGTACCTGTTGCAGCACAAGGACAATCCGGTCGACTGGCGGGAGTGGGGCGAGGAGGCGTTCGAGGAGGCCCGGCGGCGCGACGTCCCCGTCCTGTTGTCCGTGGGGTATGCCGCGTGCCATTGGTGTCACGTCATGGCACACGAGTCCTTCGAGGACGCGGAGACCGCGGCGTACATGAACGCCCACTTCGTGAACGTCAAGGTCGACCGCGAGGAGCGGCCGGACGTCGACGCGGTCTACATGGAGGCTACCCAGGCGATGACCGGCCAGGGCGGCTGGCCGATGACCTGCCTGCTGGGCCATGACGGTGCGCCGTTCTTCTGCGGCACGTACTTCCCGGACAAGCCGAGACACGGCATGCCGTCGTTCGGGCAGCTCCTGCAGGCGCTGACCGAGGCCTGGCGGGATCGCCGGCACGAGATCGACCGGGTCGGTGGCCAGATCGTCGAACACTTCGCCCGCGAGCGGCGGGTGGACCCGCACGGACCGCCGACGGCGGACGACCTGAGTCGTGCGGTCGCGGTGCTGGCGCGTGACTTCGACGAGCGGCACGCGGGTTTCGGTACGGCGCCGAAGTTTCCGCCGTCGATGGTGCTCGAGTTCCTGCTGCGGCATGCGGCCCGTACGGGTTCGGCGACCGCGCTGGACATGGTCGTGCGTACCTGCGACGCGATGGCCCGCGGCGGGATGTACGACCAGCTCGGCGGTGGCTTCGCCCGGTACTCGGTGGACCAGGGATGGGTGGTACCGCATTTCGAGAAGATGCTCTACGACAACGCCCTGCTGTTGCGGGTCTATCTGCACTGGTGGCGCCAGACCGGCGAGCCGACGGCTGCCCGGGTCGCCTCCGAGAGCGCCGACTTCATGCTGCGGGAGATGCGTACGCCGGAGGGCGGGTTCGCCTCGGCGATCGATGCTGATTCTGAAGGCATGGAAGGAAAATTCTACGTATGGACGCCGGAGCAACTGATCGACGTGCTCGGTGCCGACGACGGCGCCTGGGCTGCGTCCATGTTCGGCGTTACCGAGGCCGGGACCTTCGAGCACCGCGCGTCGACCCTGCAGCTGCCGGCCGATCCGGACGACGTGCCGCGGTTCGATGACGTACGCCGCCGTCTCCTCGAGGCCCGGACTCATCGGGTACCGCCCGAGCGTGACGACAAGGTGGTGACCGCCTGGAACGGCCTGGCCGTGACCGCGCTGGCCGAGGCCGGTGCGTTGCTGGAGCGGCCGGAGCTCACTGAGGCCGCCGCGGCGGCGGCCGAACTCCTGTGGCGGGTTCATCGCCGGGAGGGCGCCGGGCTGGTCCGGGTGTCCCGTGACGGGGTGCCGGGGCGGCATGACGCCGTGCTGGAGGACTACGCGTGCTTCGCCGAGGCGGGCGTGGCCCTGCTGGCGGTGACCGGGGATCCGGTGTGGTTCGAGCGGGCCGGCTGGGTGCTCGATCAGGTGCTGGAGCGGTTCGCCGACGGCGCGGGCGGGTTCTTCGACACCGCGGCCGACGCGGAGCGGCTGCTCAGGCGTCCTCAGGACCCGACCGACAACGCCTCGCCGTCCGGCTCGTCGGCGGCCGCCATGGCGCTGCTGTCCTACTCCGCGATCAGCGGGTCCGGCCGGCATCGCGACGCCGCGGAGTCCGCGCTGTCGGCGACGAGGGCGCTGGCCGGCCAGGCGCCGAGGTTCGCCGGCTGGGGGCTCGCGGTCGCCGAGGCCGCGCTCGCCGGGCCGCTGGAGGTGGCCGTGGTGGGTGCGCCGCACGATCAGGTCCGAGCGGAGCTGCACCAGGAGGCGTTGCGGAGCGGGGCGGCCGGCGCGGTCGTGGTCGTGGGCGAGCCGGATACGACGGCCGTTCCGCTCATGCGTGACCGGGCGTTGGTCGACGGCGGGGCGGCGGCGTACGTCTGCCGTGGCTTCGTCTGCGACCGTCCGGTCACCGACGTACCCGCGCTCCGGGAGCTGCTCGCCCGGACGTCCTGACCATTCGTCGTGTCAGGCTCGAGGTCAGCGCAGGGAGTACGTCGCGATCGAGATGCCGACGTAGTGGCTGGTGAAGGCGACGATGGTCAGCGAGTGGAACACCTCGTGGAACCCGAACCAGCGCGGCAGCGGGTTGGGCCGCCTGATCCCGTACACCAGGCCACCGAGCGAGTACAGCCCGCCGCCCACCACGATGAGGGTGAGGACGGCGACCCCGGCGGTCTGGGCGAAGTCGCCCAGCCAGAACACGGCGGCCCAGCCGAGGGCGACGTACACCGGAACGTACATCCACCGCGGCGCGCCCATCCAGAAGACCCGGAACGCGACACCCGCGAGCGCACCCGCCCACGCCAGCCCGAGCAGGATCCGCTGGTTGGTCCCGTGGAGCAACACCAGCGCGAACGGCGTGTACGTGCCGGCGATCAGCAGGAAGATGTTCGCGTGGTCGAGCCGCTGCAGTACGCCATGGGTACGCCCGGACCACCGCCCGGTGTGGTACACCGCGCTGCAGCCGAACAGCAGCATCGCGGTCACGGCGAACACCGCGGACCCGACCCGGGTCTCCGGAGTGGGGGAGAGGACGACGAGCACGATGCCGGCGGCCACCGCCAGCGGGAAGGTCACGGCGTGTAACCAGCCGCGCAGTCTCGGTTTGATCCGGTCGACATGGCCGCGCAGCCGCTCGCTCGCGTCGTCCACCCGGTCGTGAACCGCCTCGTGTACGGCGGTGATGCGCTCGGCCTTGGTCATCGAGTTACTCCTGAGGCTCGGTCAGCGAACAGCACTTCGTCGGGGTCAGGGGCACTCTTTTGTGCCAGGTCGTACTCGGACCGTTCTCAGAGTAGCGGCCCTCCCTTAACCGGCGCGGCGGTAACCTTTGGGTGAGTCGCCGAACACCCAGCGAAGACTGTGTCAAGCCGACCCGTCGAGGAGGTGGCGTGCCGGTGCGCAAGTTCTGGGACGTCGTATACGAGCTCTACGAGCATCGGGTACGACGCGAGCTACCGGGGGACCGGATCCCGCAACACGTCGGCGTGATCGGGGACGGCAACCGGCGCTGGGCCCGGGCGTTCGGCGCGACCTCGGAGTCGGGACACGCGGCGGGCGCCGACAAGTTCACCGAGTTCCTCGGCTGGTGCGACGAGCTCGGGGTCAAGGTCGTGACCCTGTGGCTGCTGTCGACCGACAACCTGGCGCGTCCGGCGCGGGAGCTGGAACCCCTCCTGCGGATCATCGAACGCCTGGTCGGCGACCTGTCCGAGCGCGGCAGGTGGCGGATCCATCTCGTCGGCGCACTCGACATACTCCCGTCGCACACGGCGGAGGTCCTCAAGGACGCCGCGTCGCACACCTCCGACGTCGAGGGTATGACGGTCAACATCGCGGTCGGTTACGGCGGGCGGCAGGAGCTGGCCGACGCGGTGCGGTCGCTGCTGCACGAGCACGCGTCGCGGGGTACGACGATCGAGGAGCTCGCGGACATCCTCGATGTGGAGCACATCGCCGAGCATCTCTACACCAGGGGGCAGCCGGACCCCGATCTGGTGATCCGCACGTCGGGCGAGCAGCGTCTGTCCGGCTTCCTGCTGTGGCAGAGCGCGCACTCGGAGTTCTATTTCTGCGAGGCGTTCTGGCCGGACTTCCGGAAGGTCGACTTTCTGCGGGCCATCCGCTCGTACGCCGCGCGCCAGCGCCGGTTCGGCACATGACGCCCCGCGAAGGAGGTGGGGCGAGCGGGGGACGGGGTCGGGCGTGTCGCATCGCCGCGAGCGATCCGCCCGGCGTAACGTCACACGAGACGGCGGAGGACCTCGCCGTTTCGGGAGGACGAGTGCAGGAAGACCAGATCCTTGATCACCGCACCTATGTCCTCGATACCAGCGTGCTGCTGGCCGACCCGCGGGCCCTCACCCGGTTCGACGAGCACGAGGTCGTACTTCCGGTCGTCGTGATCACCGAGCTGGAGGCCAAGCGGCACCATCCGGAGCTGGGGTACTTCGCCCGTTCGGCGTTGCGGATGCTCGACGAGTTGCGGGTCAAGCACGGACGGCTCGACGCGCCGGTGCCGATCGGTGACTCCGGAGGCACCCTCCGGGTCGAGCTGAACCACACCGATCCGGGCTCGCTGCCGCCCGGCTTCCGGCTGGGGGACAACGACACCCGGATCCTGGCGGTCGCCTCCCATCTCGCGGACAACTGCCACGACGTCGTCCTGGTCTCCAAGGATCTTCCGATGCGGGTGAAGGCGTCCGCCGCCGGACTGGTCGCGGAGGAGTACCGTGCCGAGCTCGCGCTCGAGTCCGGCTGGACCGGCATGGCGGAGATCGACGTACCCGCCGAGGTCGTGGACACGTTGTTCGCCGAAGGAGAGTCGGATATCGAGGCGGCACGCGAGCTGCCGTGTCACTCCGGGCTCGTCCTGCTGTCCGAGCGCGGCCATGCGCTCGGAAGGATGACGCCGAGCAAAAGGGTGCGGCTCGTCCGCGGTGACCGGGAGGCGTTCGGCATCCGCGGGCGATCCGCCGAGCAGCGCATCGCGCTCGACCTGCTGCTGGATCCGGACGTCGGCATCATGTCCCTGGGCGGGCGGGCCGGCACCGGAAAGTCCGCGCTCGCGTTGTGCGCGGGGCTGGAGGCCGTCCTGGAACGCCGGCAGCATCGCAGGGTGGTGGTCTTCCGGCCGTTGTATGCCGTCGGAGGCCAGGAGCTCGGCTATCTCCCCGGTACCGAGGCCGAGAAGATGTCACCCTGGGCGCAGGCCGTGTTCGACACCCTCGGCGCGCTGACCACCAAGGACGTCATCGACGAGGTCATCGACCGCGGCATGCTCGAGGTGCTGCCCCTGACCCACATTCGCGGCCGGTCCCTGCACGATTCCTTCGTCGTGGTGGACGAGGCGCAGTCCCTCGAACGCAACGTGTTGCTGACCGTGCTGTCCAGGATCGGGGACAACTCCCGCGTCGTACTCACCCACGATGTCGCCCAGCGCGACAACCTCCGGGTCGGGCGCCACGACGGGGTGGTCGCCGTGGTCGAGAAGCTCAAGGGCAATCCGTTGTTCGCACACGTCACCCTGACCAGATCCGAGCGCTCTCCGATCGCCGCACTGGTCACCGAGCTGCTCGAGACCGTCACTCCGTAGCGTCTCCCGAGCGTCTCCCGGCGGTCCGGACGGATACGAATATGTACCGGATGGTGGTTTGCCCTTGCGCGAATCCAGATTAGCGACAGGATGAGACTCAGATCACACTTCCATTGGTCAGGAGTCGGGCGACCGACGTGGCACTTGGAGGGACTGTGTGCAACGAGGCACATCATGAAGACCTTGTCGCGTCTGTTCGGGAGGGGCCACCGGCGCGGGACAGGACAATCAGATCTTCGCGCCGGCGCCTGACCCGGGGAGCCGCGCGCGCAGGGGTGGTCGTTCTCGTTTCCAGCCTGTTGGCCGCCTGCGGCAGCAACCTGATCTATGGCAGTGACGGCGGCGGCAAGACGACTCTGACGTGGTACGCGAACCCCGATCCCCCGCCGCCGGAAGGCACGTCGCCTGCTGACTTCGGCCAGCCCGGCATCGCGCAGCGATGCAGCACCGACGAGTACGACATCGAGGTCGAGACCCTACCGTCCAGCGCCAGCGAGCAGCGCATCCAGCTGGCCCGCCGGCTCGCGGCCGAGGACTCGTCGATCGACCTGATGAGCCTCGACCCGGTGTTCGTGGCCGAGTTCGCCGACGCCGGGTTCCTGGAGCGGATTCCCGAGGACATGCAGGCCGACCTGGAAGAGGGCGTGCTGCAGGGCGCCATCGACGGCGCGACCTGGGAGGACGAGCTCGTCGTGGCTCCGCTGTGGGCCAACACCCAGCTGCTCTGGTACCGCAAGTCGCTGGCCGACGCCGCCGGGCTGGACATGACCGAACCGGTGACGTGGGACCAGGTCATCGACGCCGCCGTGGAGCAGGGTGGCACGGTCGGTGTCCAGGCCAACAAGTACGAGGGCTACGTGGTGTGGATCAACGCCCTCATCGCCGGCGCGGGCGGCGAGATCGTCACCGACACCGAGGCCGGCAGCGACGCCGCCATCGAGCTGGGCTCCGAGGCCGGAACCGAGGCCGCGCGGGTCGTCCAGAAGCTCGCCGACTCGCCGGCAGCGCAGGCCGACCTCTCGGTCTCCAACGAGGGCACGGTGCTCGGTCCGTTCGCGGAGGACCCGGGCGGCTTCCAGGTCAACTGGACGTTCATCTTCCAGAACTACGCGGCGGACGAGGCGGTCGCCGAGGACCTGGGCTGGGCCCGGTACCCGCAGACGGTCGAGGGCCAGGAGTCGGCGCCGCCCATCGGCGGCATCGACGTCGGCGTCGGTTCGGCGACCGACCATCCCGACCTCGCACTGGAAGCCGTTTCCTGCATCACCAGCGAGCAGAACCAGGTCACGTTCGCATTGGAGACCGGCCAGATGCCTGCGGGCGAGGCGGCGTACGAGGACGCCGAGCTGCAGGACACCTATCCGCCGGATCTGCTCGAGCTGTTCCAGGAGAGCATCGAGAACGCAGGTCCGAGGCCGCCGTCGCCGTACTGGGGGTCGATCGTGAACGCGATCCTCAACGTGTGGCATCCGGCAGGCTCGGTCAATCCGAACACCACCCCCGGGGACTCCGCGGAGTTCGTCGAGGCGGTGCTCAACGGCGATGCTCTGGTGTAGGGGAGAGGGCTAGATCATGAGTGCAGCTACTGCCGTCGCGCCGCGAGCGACCGAACGAGCCCGCGCCGAGAACCGCCTCGGCTGGAAGCTGGTAGCACCCGCGGTCGTCGTGATGCTCATCGTCACGGCCTACCCGATGGTGAGGGCGATCTACCTGTCGCTGTACCAGTACCGCATGACCGCGCCGGGCGATCGGGAGTTCGTCGGCCTGGCCAACTACTGGGCGGTGCTCACGGACGGCCTGTGGTGGTACGACGTCTTCAACACCGTCTTCATCATGGTGGTGACCGTCGCGTTCGAGCTGGTGATCGGGTTCGCCTTCGCGATGGTGATGCACCGGCTGGTGTTCGCCCGCGGTGTCGTCCGGGCGTCGATCCTGATTCCGTATGGCATCATCACCGTGGTCTCGGCGATCACGTGGCAGTTCGCCTTCAGCCTGAACAACGGCTTCGTCAACGGCTGGCTGCCGTTCTTCGGTGACGACTACAACTGGTTCGGCAGTCACTGGCCGGCGATTTTCGCGATCTGCGTGTCGGAGATCTGGAAGACGACGCCGTTCATGTCGTTGCTCCTGCTCGCCGGGCTCTCGCAGGTCTCCGAAGACATGCTGGAGGCGGCGAAGGTGGACGGCGCGACCTGGTGGCAGCGGCTCTGGAAGGTGATCCTGCCGAACATGCGGGCGGCCATCATGGTCGCGGTGCTGTTCCGTGCGCTGGACGCGTTCCGGATCTTCGACAACATCTTCATGATGACCCGCGGTGCCCAGGACACCGAGTCGGCGTCCTTCCTCACCTACCGTCAGGTCATCGAGCTGTTCGAGCTGGGAGCGGGGTCCGCGTTGTCCGTGCTGTTGTTCCTGAGCGTGCTGCTGCTCGCGTTCTCGATCGTGCGGGTGTTCCGGGTCGATCTGGGCCGCGCGAGAGGGGAGGGATGATGAAGCAGAGACTGACTTTCAGCACGGTCATCGGCCTGATCGCGATCCTGGTCTGGTGCCTGCTCCCGATCGCGTGGATCCTCTCCGTTTCGATGAAGCCGGTGGAGGAGGTCACGACCGGGAGCCCGCAGTTCCTTCCGCAATCGTGGACGCTCGACAACTACACGGAGGTGCTCAAGAACGAGGACTTTCAGCGGGCGCTGATCAACTCGTTCGGCATCTCGCTGATCGCCACCCTGCTCTCGGTCGCGATCGCCACCCTGTGCGCGTACGCCATCGCCCGCCTCGACTTCAGGGGCAAGCGGCTCGTGCTGTCGGTTGCGCTGGCCATTGCGATGTTCCCGGTGGTGTCGCTGGTCGGTCCGCTGTTCGACCAATGGAGGGTGCTGGGCCTGTACGACACCTGGCCGGGGTTGATCATCCCGTACATGTCGTTCACCCTGCCGCTCGCGATCTGGACGCTGTCGGCGTTCTTCCGGGAGATTCCGTGGGAGATGGAGCAGGCGGCCCAGGTGGACGGCGCGACGTCGTGGCAGGCGTTCCGCAAGGTGATCGTGCCGCTGGCGGCGCCCGGTGTCTTCACCGCGGCGATCCTGGTGTTCTTCTTCGCCTGGAACGACTTCATCTTCGGCATCTCGCTGACCTCGACCACGAACGCCAGACCGGTACCGGCGCAGATGGCGTTCTTCGTCGGGCCGGATCAGTTCAACCCCGCGGTGGCCACCATGTCGGCCGCGGCGGTCGTCGTCACCGTCCCGATCATCATCATCGTGCTTCTATTCCAACGCAGGATCGTCGCCGGACTGACCTCCGGCGCGGTGAAGGGTTGATCCGTCATGGCAGCTATCGAAATGAAGAACATCGTCAAGGAGTACGGCGACGGGTTCAAGGCCGTGAACGACATCAGCATCGACGTCGACGACGGCGAGCTCATGATCCTGGTCGGCCCGTCCGGCTGCGGTAAGTCGACACTGCTGCGGATGATCGTCGGCCTGGAGGACATCACCTCCGGCGACATGGTGATCGGTGGCGAGCGGGTGAACGAGAAGGCACCTCGCGACCGCAACCTCGCCATGGTGTTCCAGAACTACGCGCTCTATCCGCACCTCAGCGTGTACGAGAACATCGCCTTCCCGCTGCGGCTCGCCAAGGTGCACAGCGAGCAGGACATCGACCAGAAGGTGAAGGAGGCCGCGGAGACCCTGGAGCTCACCGAGCACCTGCAACGCAAGCCCGGCAACCTCTCCGGCGGCCAGCGGCAGCGGGTGGCGATGGGCCGGGCGATCGTCCGCGAGGCCAGGGCGTTCCTGTTCGACGAGCCGTTGTCCAACCTGGACGCGAAGCTGCGCGGCCAGATGCGTACCGAGATCGCCAGGCTGCAGCGGCGGATGGGCGTCACCACGGTCTACGTCACGCACGACCAGACCGAGGCGATGACGCTCGGCGACCGGGTGGCGGTGCTGCGCCGCGGCTACCTGCAGCAGTGTGCGGAGCCGCGGGAGCTCTACGAGCAGCCGGTCAACCTCTTCGTCGCGGGCTTCATCGGCTCGCCGCCGATGAACTTCCTGCCCGCGCAGGTCAGAGGCAGCCAGGTGGAGCTGCCGTTCGTGACGGTCGAGATCCCGGCCTCGGTCGCGGAGAAGGTTCAGGGCAGGGGACTGCTGCTCGCGGGGATCCGGCCGGAGTACTTCGAGGACGCCTCGCTGGTCGACCCGGCGAAGCGGAGCCGGAGAAGCACCTTCAACGCCACCGTGGACGTCGTCGAGTGGCTGGGCAACGAGCAGTACGCCTACATCCCGTACGAGGCGCCGTCGGAGGTCGAGAAGGAGCTCGCCGCCCTCGAGGAGGAGCTGGACAGCGAGGCGCTGCGCACCCAGCTGGTGGTGTCACTGGACGCCGCGAGCCGGATCCGGCGTGGCGAGCGGGCCGAGATCTTCGTCGACCCGTCCCGGATGCATCTCTTCGATCCGGCGACCGGCGACAACCTCACGCTTTCGCCGAGTGGGAGCCACGTGGCGTCCTAACCCGCCGGGCGCTTCCTTCGCCCCGAGATTGCACGGAGAGCACGTACTCGTCGGGCCGCAACGGCTTGCCCTCGAAACGGCGGGCGTAGAGGTCCGGGAGGCGGGCTGCCTTGGGGCCGAACTCGGGGTCGCGCGCCGACGCCACCCTGGATCGCCTGTGGGCGGCGAGCGACCCGTCGTTCCGCCAGCCCTAGCGACGATCCGCGGTCGGTACGGGACACAAGTTACGTCGACGCCCAATCCGTTCCGGTCCCGAGCACGTACCTCGGTGTAGACGCCGTGCGCCTCGATCGGAGGTGCAGCTCGGATGATTGGACGGTCGACCCCAACTGCAACACGACTGGCGGTGGTCTTCGATAAACACGGCCACCGCGGGCCGGGGCGCCGCGAACCCGCCAGGCCTGTGGTCCGTGTCAATGGAGGCTTTGGGTCCCGCCGGAGAGGAGGCAGCCCGATGGGCACTGTCGTATACGGAGGGGGACGAGCAGGTAGAGACAGAGAAGTGCCGGCCGTCCGGTCGCGGCGGCTGGTCGGGTTGCTGGCGGTAGCCGTTTTGTTCGCTGGCGGCACGGCCGCCCAGCCGGTGGCGCTTGCGGCGGATTCGGAGGGGTGGGCCGCGCGCTACGACCACCCGGGTGATGTCGGCTGGAACTATGACGGCGCGCGGGCGGTCGCGGCCGACGCGGCTGGGAACGTGGCCGTGACCGGCTACACGGAGGCGGACACGTCGAGCTTCACCACGGACTTCGCCACAGTGAGGTACGACGACGCGGGCCGCATGCTGTGGGCGCGGGCCTACGACGGGCCGGCGAGCCGCCACGACGAGCCGGTGGCGGTCGCCGCGGACGGCGCGGGCAATGTGTACGTGACGGGACGGTCCTACGGCATCGACACCGACTCGGACTACGCGACGATCAAGTACGGTCCCACCGGTGACGTCCTGTGGGTGCAGCGCTACGACAGCCTGGATCACGGTTATGACATGGCGAACGACATCGCGGTGGATGGTGCCGGCAATGTCTACGTCACGGGTGCCGCCTCCGGCAACGGCATCTACGACACGGACTACGCGACCGTGAAGTACGACCCGGCGGGCAACGTGGTGTGGGTGGCGACCTACGACGGGCCGGCGGCGAGCGCGGACGGCGCGGTCGCCGTCGCCGTGGACGACTCCGGCAGTGTCTACGTGACCGGCACGTCCCAGGGAGACGGCGCCGACTTCGCGACCGTCAAGTACGCCCCGTCCGGGACGCAGCAGTGGGTGGCCCGCTATGACGGCCCCAACGAGAGCCAGTACAACGCCGACAAGGCGGTCGATCTCGCCGTCGACGAGGTCGGCAACGTGTTTGTGACTGGAAGCGGCGACACCGGCTCCCCCAACGACGGCGGCACCTGGCACGACTTCACCACGATCAAGTACGGCCCCGGCGGCAACGAGCTGTGGGTTCGCCAGTGGGATGCGATGGGCTGGGGCAGCGACGAGCCAGCCGGAATCGAGCTGGACGCAGTCGGCAACATCTACGTCGCCGGTACGTCCTACTGGGGCTCAGACACTTACGAGGACATCACGACGGTCAAGTACGACCCGTCCGGCAACCGGCAATGGGTGGCCCGTTACCACGGACCTGCCTACCGTGCGGCCTACGACTTCGCCGTCGGGCTGGAGGTCGACGGCGCGGGGAACGTGATCGTCGGCGGCTACGGGGACAGCCCGCTCGCCTCCTACTCCTACGACTACGTCACCATCAAGTACGACCCGGCCGGACGCGAACAGTGGGTGGCCGGCTATAACGGTCCGATCGACGGCTACGACAAGGCCCACGGTCTCGCGCTCGATGGCGCCGGCAACGCCTACCTCACTGGCGAATCGGCCGGCGGACCAACGTCGTGGGACTTCGCCACCGTCAAGCACCCGGCGACTGGGCCGTCCGATGGCGATACGCCGCCCGAGGAGGTCCCGCCCGGGTGCACCATCACCGGTACCGACGGCGACGACCGCCTTGTCGGCACCTCCGGCGATGACGTCATCTGCGGCCTAGGAGGCGGCGACGATATCCGCGGCGCAGCTGGCAACGACACACTGCTCGGCGGCACCGGCGACGACAACATCCGAGGAGACGACGGCGACGACCAGCTCATCGGAGGAGAAGGCTATGACCGGCTCGATGGTGGTAAGGGCACCGACAGCTGCGACGTCGGGTCCGAGGGCGGCCAGCTGTCCAAGTGCGAGTAGGTCTCAGTGGTGCCCGGCCTTCCGAACAGGCGGTCCAATGATCGTCAGCCGACGGTCGAGCGTGCTCGATCAGTGCGCTGGCCGACCAGAAGTGCAATCTCGGCACGAGGGGAGAGGTGGGTCTGCGCCTAAGGGAGGGTGAGGACCCGCGGGCCGTCCGGGGTTATGGCGACCGTGTGCTCCATGTGCGCGGCCCGGCTTCCGTCGCCGGTACGGAGCGTCCAGCCGTCGTCGTCGACGTAGTACGAGCTGTCTCCACCGGACATGAACCACGGCTCGATCGCGATCACCAGGCCGGGGCGGAGCCGCATGCCTCGTCCCGGCCGGCCGTCGTTGGGCACCGACGGCTCCTCGTGCATTTGCCGGCCGACGCCGTGCCCGCCGTAGTCGGTGTTGATGCCGTAGCCGTCCGCGCGGGCGACCTCCCCGATGGCGTACGAGACGTCGCCGAGGCGCGCATCGACGACCGCCGTGTTGATCGCGGCATCGAGCGCGCGGCGCGTGCTCTCGATCAGTCGTCCGTCGTCCGGATCGGGGGTTCCGACGATGAACGTGGTCGCGGCATCCGCGACCCAGCCGTCGATCTCGGCCCCGCAGTCCACGCTGAGCACATCGCCGTCGCGTAGCCGGTAGCCGTCCGGGATGCCGTGCAGTGCGGCGTCGTTGACGCTCGTACAGATCACGCCGGGGAAGGGCGTCGTCGCGAAGCGTGGCTGGTAGCCGAGGAAGACCGGCTCGGCCCCCGCGTCGGCCAGGATCTTACGCGCGAGATCGTCCAGCTCACGGAGGGTCACGCCGACCGCCGCTCGTGCGCGTACCGCGTCATGCACGCGTGCCACCATGCGACCGGCCTCGCGCACGACCGCGAGCTCGGCCTCGGTTTTCAGCTCGACCACGGCCACCTCCGTTACAGCGACAACTATCACACGTCGTCGCCTTGGTTCGCCGTCGACCGACCGCGCATCCTGGTCCGGATTGCCCCCAACCCCGAGGACAACCAGGTGCCCACAAGGCGCAGCCAGTCGAACAACTCCAGAGTGCGGCACAGAGGCCAGTCGGCGCTCGCGCGCAAGAGGCAGGCGCTGATCTCTGCCCTCTCCCGCATCGGAGCCGGCCGCCGGCGAAGGACGGGCGTGGTCGCTAGCGCCGCCCTCGTCGCAGCCGTTGTCGTCAGCGGATCGGTCGGACCCATCACCTCCGGTACGCCGAAGCCGGCCGGCGAACCGGAGGAGTCCTGGTCCGCCGAGGTCGAGGTCGAGGACATGCTCCGCGAGCGAGAGCAGCGCCGCCTCGAGCGGGTCTCGCGCAACGCCTCCCGGTCATCGAGTGGCGACACCCGGGAGCCCGTACGCAAGTCGACCGAGCGCCGGCCCGCGACCGGGACCGAGGGGTCCGCACCCCTCCAGCCGGAGGACCCACGCGAGATCGCCCGCCTGATGCTGGCGGACTACGGCTGGGACGGGTACGAGTACGAGTGCCTGGACCTGCTGTACATCAGCGAGAGCAACTGGGATCCGTACGCCACCAATCCGTACTCGGGCGCCTACGGCATCCCGCAGTCGCTGCCGCCGGAGAAGATGGCCAGCGCCGGTGCGGACTGGCGGACCAACCCGGCGACTCAGATCGAATGGGGGCTCGATTACATCGCCGAGAGCTACGGCACCCCGTGCGCCGCATGGGAGTTCAAGGAAGCCAACAACTGGTCCTGAGCTCGGTTTGGGCCGATGGCGACGCCGGCCTGGAGCGCTAGGCGCTTCGGGTCATGGCGAGCACGTCGAGGGCCTCGTCCAGCTGCTGCTCGGTGAGGTCGCCCCGGTCGACGTACCCCTGATCGAGCACGACCTGCTTGATCGTCTTGCCCTCGGCGAGCGCGGCCTTGGCGACCTTCGCGGCGTTCTCGTAGCCGATGTACTTGTTCAGCGGGGTCACGATCGACGGCGACGACTCGGCGTACGTCCGGGCCCGCTCGGCGTCGGCGACCAGCCCGTCGACACAGCGCTCCCCGAGCACCCGTGACGCCGATGCGAGCAGCCGGATCGACTCCAGCAGGTCGCGCGCCATCACCGGCATCATGACGTTCAGCTCGAACGAGCCCGACGAACCGGCGAAGCCGACCGTCGCGTCGTTGCCGACGACCTGGGCGCAGACCATCAGCACCGCCTCGGGGATCACTGGGTTGACCTTGCCCGGCATGATGCTCGATCCCGGCTGCAGATCGGGGAGCGCGAGCTCGGCCAGCCCGGTGCGGGGCCCGGAACCCATCCAGCGCAGGTCGTTGCAGATCTTCGCCAGCCCGACCGCGATGGTGCGCAGCTGGCCGGACAGCTCCACGAGCCCGTCGCGCGCGCCCTGGGCCTCGAAGTGGTTGCGCGCCTCGGTGAGCGGGAGGCCGGTCTCGTCTCGCAGGATCTCGATGACCCGGGCCGCGAATCCCGGCGGCGTGTTGATCCCGGTGCCCACCGCCGTACCGCCCAACGGGAGCTCGGCCACCCGGGGCAGCGACGCCTCCAGCCGCTCGATGCCGTAGCGCACCTGCGCCGCGTAGCCGCCGAACTCCTGGCCGAGCGTCACCGGCGTCGCGTCCATCAGGTGGGTGCGACCGGACTTGACGGTCCCGGCGAACTCCTCCGCCTTCGCCTCCAGCGCGGTCGCGAGCCGCTCGAGCGCGGGCGTCAGGTCGCGGATGGTCGCCTCGGTCGCCGCGACGTGGATGGACGTCGGGAACGTGTCGTTGCTCGACTGGCTGGCGTTCACGTGGTCGTTGGGGTGTACGTCGTCGCCGAGGGCCCGGGTGGCGAGGGTCGCGAGCACCTCGTTCATGTTCATGTTGGACGACGTGCCCGACCCGGTCTGGAACACGTCGACCGGGAACTGGTCGTCGTGATCGCCGTCGGCGACCTCACGAGCCGCGATGTAGATCGCGTCGCCGGTCTTCTCCGGGAGCACCCCGAGCTCGCCGTTCGTCTTCGCGGCGGCGGCCTTGATCAGGGCAAGCGCGCGGATGTGCGAGCGCTCCAGCGTCGTACCGGAGATCGGGAAGTTCTCCACCGCGCGCTGGGTCTGCGCCCGCCACAGCGCCGAGGCCGGGACCCGGACCTCGCCCATCGTGTCGTGCTCGATACGGAAGTCTTGCTGGTCGCTGGTCATGGATCAGAGCGTACGGGAACTCACCCGCGACTCGATCAGGTAGTAGGTCTCGTCCCGTTCCTGCAGGCGGACCGGCACTCCGCGGGTCACCGCGTCGCCGAACACGTCGGCGATCGCCCGGCGGAGCGGTTCGGAGGACGTGGACGACCAGATGCTGAGTACGCCGCCGGTGTCCAGTACTCGCCGGCACTCCGTGATGAAGCGCCGCTCATACAGAGCCGCGTTTTCGTCGTACACCAGGAAGTCCGGGCCGTTGTCGACATCGAGGAGTACGGCGTCCAGCGAACCGCCCGGACACTCGGCGACGATCCGGCGTACGTCACCGAGCCGGATCTCCACCCGGGCGTCGTCCAGCAGGTCGGCACCGGGCAGCACCCCGGAGCGCATCCAGTCCACGATCGCGGGCTCGATCTCGGCGACCACCACGTGCTCGACTCGGCGATCGGCCAGCATCTCGCGCACGGTGTACCCGAGTCCGAGCCCGCCGACCAGGATCCGCCGCCGCGGTGCCGTGGTGTCGAGCACGGTCTGGGCGAGGAGCAGCTCGGCATGCGTCTCCGCGGTGTCCATGACGAAGACGCCGTTGACCCGCAGCTCCAGTACGTCGTCCTCGCGCCGGCGTGCAACGACCTCCCCGCGCTCGGACTCGCGGCGCGCGATCACCTCGTGTCTCACGCCGCCCGACATTACCCGCCCGGGCTGTTCAACCTGTTCGCGCCGAGATTGCAGTTGTGGTCGGAGTAGGTCGACCACAACTGCAATCTCGGCGCGACTCTGGGCGGAGTGTTTGCCAAGCCGGTCGTCCTCGGCGAGGGGACGGCGTGGTGATGCCGGCGGTCCTCGTGTCAGGCTGGTGTCATGACGTCCGAACGCAATGTGCTCGGGGGTGAGTTGGAGGGCTGCGGCACAGATCCGATGACCGGTTTCTACCGGGACGGGTGCTGCAACACGGGGCCGGAGGACATCGGCAACCACACCGTGTGCGCGGTGGTGTCGGCCGAGTTCCTGGCCCACCAGCGGAGAATCGGCAACGACCTCAGCACGCCGAGACCGGAGTTCGGCTTCTCCGGACTTCGTCCGGGAGACCGCTGGTGCGTGTGCGCCTCCCGGTGGCTCCAGGCGTACGTCGACGGTGCGCCCGCCCCGATCGTGCTGGCGGCGACCCACGAGCGCGCGCTGGACGCCGTACCCCTGGACGCGCTGCGCGAGCACGCGGTGGACGTGCCCGCGGACCCGAGCGCGCTCACCTGATCGCTGTTCGCGTACATCCTCCTCGCCTATAGTGAGCCGCCAACGGACCGGCTGAAGGATGTACGACCGTGACCCGAGACCTGACCGTCGACGATCACGACGTCGACGTGCCGCTGGACGCGATCGTCACCACTCTGTCGGCCCGCGCCGAGCCCCGGCAGCGTACGCAGCGGACGTGGTACGACACGTTCGACTGGCGGCTCCACCGCGCGGGCCTGCTGCTGGAGCATCAGGTGCGGGCGGACCACGGGTGGCTCGCGCTGTCGGAACTGTCGGGCCGGCGGATCGTGCGGGTGCCGACCGGGGAGACCGGGGAGACCGGGGAGACCGGGACGATCTCCGTCGAGACTCTGCCCGAGGGCGCCATCCGGGAGCGGGTGACGGCGCTGACGGGCATCCGGGCGCTGCTGCCTCGGACCAGCGTCGAGGGGCCGGTGACCATGCTTGCGGCGCTGGACCGTGAGGAGAAGACGGTCGCGCGAGTCGCCGTCGAGGGCCCGCTGGTGGTCGACGGCGGCGGACCGCTTCCCGTGCGGCTTCGCGTCGAGGCGCTGCGCGGGTACGACAAGGAGGCCCGCCGGGTCGTCCGGAAGCTGGCGGCCGTGCCCGGCCTGCGGTCCGCGGAGGAGCCGCTGTTCGGCGCGGCATGTCATGCCCGGGGACTGCGACCCGGTGAGTACCGCTCCAAGCCCGAGGCTCGGTTCGAGCCTGCCACGTCCGCGGGCGACGCTCTCGCCGTCCTTCTCGGTGAGCTGCTCGAGATCATGCGCGAGAACGTCGACGGCACCCTCCGCCAGCTGGACACGGAGTTCCTCCACGACCTGCGGGTCGCGGTGCGCCGCAGCCGATCGGCCATGAAGGCGGCCAAGGGGGTGTTCGACGAGGAGGAGCGGACGGCGTACGCCGCGGAGCTCAAGTGGATGGGGGACGTCACCACGCCCGGCCGTGACCTCGACGTTTATCTGCTCGGCTTCGACCAGATGGTCGCGAGGGCGACCGACCCCGAGGCGTTGGAGCCGTTCCGCAAGCTGCTCACCAGGAACTGCCGCAAGGCGCACACCGCCCTCAACCGGGCGCTGCGCTCCAAGCGGTTCGCCCGGCTGGCCGACGGCTGGAGCAGCGAGCTCGCCCGGCAGGACTTGCCGGGACCCGAGGCCGGCACGCCGATCGCACGGTTCGCGGACGCCCGCCTGAGCAACAGCTGGCGCCGGGTTCGGAAACGCGGCACCGCGATCACGGAAACCTCGCCCGCCGAGGCGCTACACGACCTGCGCAAACGCTGCAAGGATCTGCGGTACCTCCTGGAGTTCTTCGGGAGCCTGTACGACGAGACCGCGCACCGCGAGGTGGTCCGCGAGCTCAAGCGTCTCCAGGACAACCTCGGAGCATTCCAGGACGCCGAGTCACAGCGGTACATGGTTCTTCAGTACGCCGAGGAGCTCGCGGCCACGAGCGCGCCGGCCCGCACGCTGCTCGCGATGGGGCGTCTGGAGGCGCATCTCGAGCGGCGCCAGGAGGCGGCGCGCGCGGAGTTCGCCGACCGGTGGTCCCGGTTCGATCGCGGCCGCAACCGGCGGCTGTTCAACAGCATGGTGGCGGCGCGATGAAGGTCCTGGCGTCGTACAGCATCAAGGGAGGGGTGGGGAAGACGACCGCCGCGGCGAACCTCGCCCGGCTGGCCGCCGGGGAGGGCCGCCGGGTGCTGTTGTGGGACCTCGACCCGCAGGGTGGAGCGACCTATCTGTTCCGGGTACGGCCGAAGGTGAAGGGCGGCGGCGAGGCGCTCGTGCGTCGGCGCCGCGAGCTCGTCGACGTTGTGAAGGCGAGCGACTTCGACAACCTGGACCTCCTCCCGTCCGACTTCTCCTACCGGCACCTGGACCTCGTGTTCGACGGGCAGAACAAACCCACCCGCCGGCTCGGCCGGCTGCTGAAGGACCTCTCGGAGGAGTACGACGTCGTCGTACTGGACTGTGCGCCCAGTGTCTCGCTGGTCTCGGAGAACATCGTGCGCGCCGCCGACCTGTTGCTGGTGCCGCTCCTGCCGTCCCCGCTCTCGGTGCGTACCCTCAACCAGCTGGAAGGCTTCATCGCGAACGTGAAGGGCAAGTCCCCTGGGGTGCTGGCGTTCCTCTCCATGGTGGACCGGAGGCGCAAGCTGCATCGCGATCTGGTCGAGGAGCTGCCGCGCCGGCATCCCGGCCTGGCCCGTTCGGTCATCCCGGTGGCGTCGGCGGTCGAGCAGATGGGCGTACGCCGTGCGCCGCTCGTCGAGTGGGCGCCCGGCAGCGATGCGGCCCGCGCATTCGGCGAGCTCTGGCAGGAGGCGGTCAACCGCTGGTAGCGAACCGCTCCAGCGCGGACAACCGCACGGGTCCGCCGTCCGCCGTTGCGAAGGGCAGCCGCGTGCGCTTTTGGCGGCTTGTGGTGCGGCGGTGGAGTGCGAGACTTGGACCATGCCGTGTCCGTTCCGCCAGGTCGATGTCTTCACCTCCACGCCGTACCACGGCAACCCGGTCGCCGTGGTCCTCGACGGCGAGGGTCTCAGTACCGAGGCGATGCAGCGGTTCGCGCACTGGATGAACCTCTCCGAGACGACGTTCGTACTGCCGCCGACCACTCCGGAGGCCGACTACCGGGTGCGGATCTTCACGCCGGCCGAGGAGCTGCCGTTCGCCGGGCACCCGACGCTGGGCACCTGCCACGCCTGGCTGACGATCGGTGGCACGCCGCGGCATGCGGATGTGATCGTGCAGGAATGCGGCGTCGGATTGGTTCGGGTACGCCGTACGCCGGACGGGCTGGCGTTCGCCGCGCCGCCCCTGATGCGGTCGGGACCGGCCGAGGAGGCCGTGGTCGAGCGCCTCGCGTCGGTGCTGCGGATCGCCGCGGACGAGATCGTCGACGCCGAGTGGGTGGACAACGGTCCGGGTTGGGTGGCCGTGCTGCTCGAGGACGCGGACGCGGTGACGAAGGTGCGTCCCGCGTCCGTCGATCTGCCGGTGGGGGTGGTGGGCGCGTATCCGGCCGGGTCGGAGTGCGCGTTCGAGGTGCGGGGGTTCTTCCCGGCCGGGGGTACGACGTTCGAGGACCCCGTGACCGGGAGCCTCAATGCCTCGCTCGCACAGTGGCTGCTGCGTACCGGCCGGGCGAGCGCGCCGTACGTCGCGAGCCAGGGCACCGTGCTGGGACGTTCCGGGCGGGTGCACATCTCGCAGGAGGCCGACGACACGATCTGGGTCGGCGGCGGCACGGTCACGTGTGTCGCCGGTGAGGTCGACTTGTAGACGCGTCGATGCGGACCGCGTGGCGGGGCATGTGCGGTCGGCGTCGCGGGAGGCGGGTCATCGTGAGCCGCGGTTCCTGCTCGCCGTACCCTCCGGAGCCGCCCGCCGACTGTTATGAGCATTCGCCGTCCACTCCCGCCCCACCTCGCGCCGAGAATGCACTTCTGGCCGACCCGACTTCGGCCAGGAAGCCAGAATTTTCGTTGTGGATAACTGGAAACGGGGTTCCGTTGGTGGGTGGGCTGGGGTATAGTCGAACACATGATCTGCATCTCTGCTTGAATGCAGTAGTCCTCGTGAGGTGATGATCGAGGCGGCGGATCGGGTCGGCCGTCAGGACCTCTCAAGTACCGATCAGCAGATCCGGTCGTGGTTGCCCTGACGGGGCCTGTGTCAGCTACCTTCCGTGGTATGTAAAGGAATTCGCCTACCGTCATCCGTGGTAAGTCCAAGACATGAGGATGCTCTTCTATCTGCCGTCGCAGCGGGAGCCGTGAGACTGATGCGCACACCCGCTCACCGAGCTGATCGGCGGCCCGCCGCGGTAACTGCACTCAAGCAGAGATGCAAAACACATGATCGAAGCCAGAGGAGCTGTCGCCGGGCATGACCTGGCCGGGTTGGACGGCGCCTCCCTGATCGACGCGCTGGGTGCCGCCAGGAGGCAGGCGTGTCTCTATGAGGCCCGGCAGTTGGCGTTGATGAACGAGCTTTATCGCCGCCGGCTGGCCGAGGACCGTGACGATCGGGAGGTGGTCAAGGCCCGGTCGCAGACGTTGACCGAGCTGCAGCCCCTGCTGGGCCAATCAAGGTGCCGGTTGGGCAGCCGGCTGCGGTTGGCCGAGACATTGCACACTCGGCTGCCGCGGACTTGGGGGTTGCTGGCCGCGGGTCGGATCGACGAGTACACCGCCAGTGTGATCGTCTCCGAGCTGGACCGGCTGGTCGACGAATCACTGATCCCGGTGATGGAGGCGAAGCTGGTTGACCGGCTGGGCACCGGCGCCGACCAGACGGAGCCGGTGCGGGTTCCTCCGGCGCAGGTGGGCCGCTGGGCGCGGGTGCTGGTCGCGGAGACCGAACCCGATCAGCACGAGGAGCGGTTCCGGAAGGGGGTTCGCCGACCGTGCGGTGCACGTGTTCGGCACCGGTGACGGGCTCGCCGACCTGGTGCTGTCGCATTCCAGCGCCGAACTCGAGGCCTTGTCACACCGGTTGAGCCTGATCGCCCGCCACACCGGCGCCGACGACCCCCGGACGATGGACCAACGGCGAGCCGACATCGCGGTCGACCTGCTGCTCGGACGCGCCGACTGCAACGTGGCGACCAGCAGTTTGGAGACCGGCGAGACCGACGACGGTGGAAGCCCGGCACCGCGGATGGATCGGGATCGGGGTGTGGCCGCGCGGGTCCATGTGACGGTGCCGATCCAGACCCTGATCGGGGTCTCGATCAGCCCGGACAACTCCTGAACGGGGAACCCGTCCCCGCCTCCCTCGTGCGGCGGATCGCCGCCGACCCGTCCTCGACCTGGTATCGGCTGCTCACCGACCCCGCAGGCAACCTGCTCGATCTGTCCACCCGGTCCTACACGCCGACCATGCCGTTGGTGCGGGCACTCGTGACCCGCGACCGGGTGTGTCCGGCACCCGGATGCACCACGTCCGCACTGGTCGGGGAGACCGACCACACCATCCGCCACAGCCACAGTGGTCCCACGTCGTATGGGAACACTGGGCGGTTGTGTCCGGCGCATCATCGGGCGAAGGAATCCCCCGGATTCGAGCTGTCGCAGCCTGCTCCCGGGGTTTTCGTGTGGCGATATCCCGGTGGGCACACGTACACCAGCGGCCCGGATCCGCATCCGGTCACCGACTGGCCCGACCACTGGCAACAACCAGTCTCGGCCACCGAACTCCAGGACGCGCTACGCATGCACGACCTCAACCGGCGACGCGAACACAACCAACGACTCCACGACACCACCCGTCGGGTCCTCGAGACCCAGCTCCGGCACTGGTACGCCGATTCACCCGACGACCGCGACGAACCCGACCTCGACGACGAACCCGTACTCGACACCGACACGGCCACCATCCTCGGCGCCCTGCTGGAACGGGCCGCGCTCAACTGAGGGTCGCCGTCGCCATGACACGCACGGCCACACCCGCAGGCGGCATGCCGTGACCAAACGTGCCACCGCACGAATAAGGACCCCCCGCGGACGCCGAAACACCCGGCAACCGGGACGAGGACGCTGACCCCCACGAACCCGACCTCGACACGGCCACCATCGTCCGAGCCATGCTCGAACAAACCGCCCTGAACTAGCCGCGGCGACGATCGGCATCTGCGAGAACGAGACCAAGGCGGCGCAGGCATGCCAGGATGGGTGGCATGAGCGCGACGACGTTGCACACGGTCGGTGACGAACAACTCCAACGCGCACGTCAGGCGTCGAACGGTCGCTCGTCCACGACGATTCACCGCGGCAGCCGGATGCGGCAGACCCTGGTGGCCCTGACCGCCGGTACCAGGATGGCCGAACACCAGAGCCCAGGAGACGGCACAGTCCTCTGTCTGCGGGGTGGCGTGGCGCTGAACATCGGCGACCGCAGTATCGAGGTTCCCGAGGGCGCGCT
Organism: Propionibacteriales bacterium; assembly: GCA_009377795.1. Taxonomy (GTDB): domain Bacteria; phylum Actinomycetota; class Actinomycetes; order Propionibacteriales; family Nocardioidaceae; genus WHTJ01. The sequence goes on from WHTJ01000033.1 coordinate 36,929, forward strand.
GGTCGACGTACCCGCGCAACGCCACGATCTGGTCGCCGAGAAGGACTCGCTCGTGGTTCTCACGGTTGGCGTCGGCTAGCAAAATAGGCGTATGCGTGCCGGTACGGCGTTGCCGAGCATAGTCCTGCTGTGTGGTCTCCTTGGGTCATTCGGCTGTACGGCGGAGCCGACGGACGCCGAATCGGCGGGAGGGTCCGACTCGGCGCGGTCCGAGACAACGCCGACCGAGAGCACGCCGTCCGAGCAAACGCCCACCCAGACCGACCCGCCCGGCGGCACTCCCACTCCCGAGCAACAGGAACCCAAGACCAGTCCCAAGCCCGAGAAGCCGCATCCGGTGTCCCTCCGGACGCTGATGAGCAAGAAGTACGACGGCCGTCGGCTGCGGATCGGTCACGAGCTCGGGGGCACCGAGGCGTACGTCCGTTACTTCGTGACCTACATGAGCGGCCCGTTCCGGATCTCCGGGATCATGAACGTGCCCACCGGACGAGGCCCGTTCCCGGTGCTGGTGTTGAACCACGGATACATCGAGCCCTCGGTCTACGTGAACGGGCAGGGACTAGCCCGCGAGCAGGACTACCTGGCGCGTGAGGGGTACGTCGTACTCCACACCGACTACCGCAACCACGCGCAGTCCGACAACGCGCCGTCGGCCGAACGCAACCTGCGGCTCGGCTACACCGTGGACGTGATCAACGCCGTGAAGGCGATCAAGCGGTCGTCGCTGCCGTACCTCGACAAGGACCGCGTGGGGCTGCTCGGCCGGTCCATGGGCGGCGGAGTCACCTACAACGCCCTGGTGGTCCGGCCGAATCTCGTGGACGCGGCGACGGTCTTCGCGCCGGTGAGCTCGAACACCGTCGACAACTTCAACCGGTGGATCCGGTACGACCGGGAACCGCTGACGGAGTACATCCTGAACGAGTACGGCGCACCCGCGCGCAGGCCCGAGTTCTGGCACGGCGTCAGCCCGCGTACCTTCTTCGGCCGGATCACCGAGCCGCTCCTGGTGCACCACGGAACGGTCGACGACACCTGTCCACTCCGCTGGACCCAAACCACGGTGTCCAGGCTGCGAAGTCACGGCAAGGACGTGCAGCTGTACACCTACCCCGGTGAGGGCCACACCTTCTACTCCGCGTGGCCGCTGTCGATGCGGCGTACCGTGGCGTTCTTCGACCGCCGCCTCGGATGACGGCAGTCTGCAAACCCGTCTAACTGAGCTGCTTGAGGATGGCCGCGCAGAAGGCGTCGAGGTCGGCCGGGGTCCGCGACGTGATCAGCGGCCCGTCGAGCACGACCTCCTCGTTCACCCAGTCCGCGCCCGCGTTGAGCAGGTCGGTCTTGATGGAGGGGAACGACGTGACCTTCCGGCCGCGTACGACGTCGGCCTCGGCCAGCACCCAGCCGGCGTGACAGATCGCCGCCACCGGCTTTTCCGCCTCGGCCGCCGACCGGGTGAGGGCCACCAGCTCGGGTTGCATGCGCACCTTGTCCGGTGAGAAGCCACCAGGTACGACGACCGCGTCGAAGCTCTCGGCGTCGGCGGCGTCCGGGCCGGCGTCGATGACGAACTGGTCGCCCTTCTTGCCGGTCACCTGCTTGCCCTTCTCCAGCCCGAGCACCACGACCTCGTGCCCGGCCTCGCGGAGCCGGTCGTACGGCACCCGGAACTCGGAGTCTTCGTAAACGTCGTCGAGGAGAAACGCGATTCTTGCCATGGACCCTGCCTACCGGTGCCCGGGTCGGCAGACAAGTCCGCGCCCGCAGTGTGGCGGTTCCGGCCTGGTTTCGGTCACGAGGGTTCGTGGATCTCGTCGGCGAGTCCGACGACCGCCTCGATCAGCGTCCGTCCGTCGAGAAGGGCGGGATCGTTGTGGTCGGCGCCCTGCACCGCGACCAGCTCCTGGAGTCTCGGCGCCGACCGCGCGACCTCGCGGCTCTGGTCGGCGGGTACGACGGAGTCGCGGGCGCCGTACACGACGACCGTGGGGACATGCACGTCCATGAGGTGATCCCGCAGCGGGTACCGATCTCGAAGCAGGGTCCCGACCGGGAGAAACGGGTAATGCGCCCGCCCCACCGAGGCGAGATCGACGAACGGCGAACGCAGGACCAGCCCGCCCGGAGGATGCTCGGTCGCGAGCTCGGTGACGACAGCCGAGCCGAGACTCTCGCCGAAGTACAGGACGCGGTCGGGATCGACCCCGGCATCGTGGACGAGGTACCGATGGGCCGCACGTACATCCCGGGCGAGACCTTCCTCGCTCGGGCTGCCGGGATTCCCGCCGTACCCGCGATAGTCGAACAACAGTACCGAGAGCCCGCGCGCCGACAGCGCACGCGCCAGCGGCGCGCGTCCCGACCGGTCGCCGGCGTTGCCGTTCGCGACCAGCACGGTGACGCCCCGATCGGTACCCGTCGCGGGGACGAACCACGCGCCGAGCTCGAGGCCGTCGCTGGTCTGGAGTACGACGTCCCGCGCGCCGGATAGGGCGGACGCGGCGGGCGGCGGAGTCTCCGGGCTCGGGAAATAGATCAGCCGGCGCTGGACGCTCCAGAGCACCACGAGTAGCAGTATGACCACCGCCGCCACGACCAGCACTGCCTTGATCACGTTCACAGTGTGCCGCCGGTCCCGGTGGCCCCCTCGACCCGGTGGCCCGATGCGACGTCGTCGTAGTTAGATCGGGGTTACGCCGACGACCGGCCGATACACAGAGATCACCGGAGGCCCATCGATGAGACAGCTGTCCTCGCTGGACGCGCAGTTCCTGAACGTCGAGTCGACCACGACGGTGGGCCACGTCGGCGGGCTGGTCCTGGTGGACCCGTCCACGACGCCCGGAGGCGAGCTGACCCTGGACGGCCTGCGGGACGTGCTGGAGCCGCGGCTTCATCTGACCGCACCGTTCCGGCAGCGGCTGGTCGAGGTCCCGCTCGGTCTCGGGCTGCCGTACTGGGCGGATGACCCCGACTTCGACCTGGAGTTCCACCTGCGGGAGATCGCCCTGCCCGGTGAGGGAACCGAGGCGCAACTCGGCGAGCAGGTCGCGCGGCTCCACGCCCGGCCGCTCGACCGGACCCGCCCGCTGTGGGAGATGTACCTGATCCACAACGTCTCGGACGGGCGGGCCGCGATCTACGGCAAGATGCATCACGCGGCCATCGACGGGGTGTCCGGCGCGGAGGTCCTCGCCGCGATCATGGACATCACGCCGGAGCCGCGCGAGGTGGAGCCGCCCGACTCGCTCTGGGATCCGCGCCTGCCCAGTCTCCCCGAGCTGGCGGCGAAGACCGCCGCCGACGCCGTACGGCACCCGGTGACCATGCTGCGAACCTTGCCCCGTTCGCTTCCGCATCTGGTCGATATTCCCGGTGCCGTGAACTTCCCGGGCGCGAAGACGCTCAGCGACGCGGCCGCGGCCGTGGGACGGCTCGCCGGACAGTACACGCCGGGGGATGTCGAGCGGCGTACGCTCACCACCCCGCGCACCCCGCTGAACTCCACGATCACCGCGCACCGCCGGTTCTCGTTCGGCTCCCTGCCGCTGGAGGAGATCAAGCGGGTCAAGAACGCTTTCGGGATGACCGTGAACGACGTCGTCATGACGTTGACCACCTCAGCGCTTCGCCGTTGGCTGCTCGACCACGACGGCCTGCCGTCCATCCCGATCGTGGTCGCCGTGCCGGTCTCGATCCGCACCGAGGACCACCGCGGAGACACCGGCAACCAGATCTCGGTGATGCTCGCGGAGATGCCGACTCATCTGGCCGATCCGCGAGAGCGCCTGGAGTTCGTCCAGCAGTCGATGGCCGAGGCGAAGCGGCAGTTCGAGGCTGTGCCCGCGTCGATCCTGCAGGACCTCAGCGCCGCCGTACCGACCGCGCTGACCAGTCTGGCCTCGCGCCAGCTGTTCCGGTTGGTGACCCTTCCCGGGTTGCCGTTCAACCTCTTCGTGTCCAACGTGCCCGGTCCGCAGATGCCGCTGTACGCCGCGGGTGCCCGGGTGCTGGGGATCTATCCGGTGTCCGCGGTCAGCGATCTCACCGGAGGGCTGAACATCACGTTGTTCTCGTACGACGGAGCGCTCGACTTCGGCCTCATCGCATGCCGGGAGATCGTCCCCGACGTGTGGAACCTCATCGGCTATCTGCGCGAGGCCCTGGACGAACTGCTCGAACTCGAGTAGCCGCCCCCTCTTCGCGCCGAGATTGCAGTTGTGGTCGACCACAACTGCAATCTCGGCGCGAGAAAGCGGTCAGATGTGCAATCTCGGCGCGAGAAAAGACGGCCAGATGTGCAATCTCGGCGCGAGAGGGGCGCGAGAGGGGCGCGAGAGGGGCGCGAGAGGGGTGGTTAGCGGCGGACCTTCTCGGCCCGCGCGGCCGTACGGCACACCGCGTCCACGAAGACGGGGTTCAGCTGCTGTGGCAGGTCGTGTCCCATGCCGCGGATGAGGACCAGCTCGGCGCCCGGGACGGCGGCCGCGGTCGCGCGTCCGCCAGAGGGGTGCACCAGCCGGTCGGACATGCCGTGCAACACCAGCGTGGGAACCCGGAGCCTGTGCAGGCCGGCGGTGCGATCGGGTTGGGTCAGGATCGCCATCATCTGGCGGGCCGAGCCGACCCGGCTGACGCCGCGGTCCCAGGTGTCGCGGGCGCGCTGCTCGGTCTTCTCCGGCGGCTCGGGATATGCCCGGGAACCGATCGCCCGCCACACCCTCGCCGACTGCCGGACGTAGCCGTCGCCGGAGGTCAGCCGCCGCCCGATGAGCAGCGGCAGCAGCCGAGGATCCGACCAGCCGACCGTACGTCGGCCGGTCGTCGACATCGTGGACACCAACGACCGCACCCGATCCGGCCGGGCGATCGCCATGGTCTGGGCGATCATGCCACCCATCGACACCCCCCACAGATGCGCCGCCTCGATGCCGAGGTGGTCGAGCAGCCCGAGGCCGTCGTCGGCCATGTCGGAGAGGGTGTACGGCGCGGGCCGCCGATGGTTGCCGAGGTACGCCGACGCCAGCTGGCCGCGGGTGACGCGTGCGCCATGGAGGTACGTCGACCGGCCGACGTCGCGGTTGTCGTAGCGGATGACGTAGAAGCCCTGCTCGGAGAGTGTGGTGCACAGCTCGTCGTCCCACCAGATCGACGGTCCGCCCAGCCCCATGATGAGCAGCATCGGCCGGTCGGTCTCGCGGCCGAACGTCGAATAGGCGAGCGCGATGCCGCTCGGCAGAGGCGCGACCCCGTCCGTCACGATTTCCGCCACGATGCACGTCCTCCTGCGTTCCGGGAACCGGGATCACCGCCGAGCCTACGACGGGTGATCGACGTGAGGCGGACCACTGATCCGCCGATAACGCTGTGTTAACTCCACGAAATGTGTACCGTGACATATCACCTCGCATCGGGTGCTGCCCACCGGCTCCGCCCGCGGCATCTCGGAAAGGTCCGGTGAGCACGATGGCCGACCCCCTGGGACACTTCCTGCGTCCGCCCGGGTACGTCGGCCCGCGCGGCATCCGCCCGCTGGTCGGCGAGGCTCTGGTGCTCCGCGAGGCGGCGCACCTCCTTCGGCCCGCGGTCAAGGGCAGGTCCCCGGGATGCGGCGACGACCCGAACCAGCCGGTCCTGTTGATACCCGGATTTCTCGCCGGAGACGCCACGCTCAAGCCGATGGCGGGAATGCTCCGGCGTTGTGGCTACCGCACCTACCGGTCACGCATCCGGGCGAACGTTCGGTGTGCCCAGGCCGCGGGCGAGGCACTCGAGCGCCGGGTCGAGTCGATCGCGGAGCGCCGGAAACACCCGGTGGCGATCGTCGGCCACAGTCTCGGTGGCCTGATGGCCAAGGCGCTGGCGAACCGCCGTCCAGACCTGGTCGCCGGCATCGTCACCTTGGGTAGCCCGCTGCTCGCGCCCGGCGCCGTACACCGCGCCCTGGCGTTCGACCTGGCGTTGCTCAACCGGCTGAGCCGGGTCGGGTTCGGCGGTGTGATGGGCGCCGACTGCACGAGCGGTGACTGCGCCCGTCGCAGCTGGGAGGAGCTGTCCGCCGCGGCGCCGCCCGGCCTGCCGTTCACGTCGGTCTACTCGCGGCGGGACGGGATCATCGACTGGCGGGCTTGCCTCGATCCCGACGCCGAGCACGTCGAGGTGCGCACCAGCCATGTGGGCATGGCCGTCGGCTCCGACGTCTATGCCGCGGTGGTCGCCGGGCTGCGCCGGATCAACTGATATGGCCGAGGACTACCAGCCATTCCTCTCGCGCCGAGATTGCACAACTGGCCGACCAGATGTGCAATTCGGCGCGAAAGGGGAGGTGGAGAGACGGCCTAGTGGTCCGTCGTTGATTTGATCTGGTGGAGGGTCTCGCGGCCTCGTTGGACCTTGGTAATGATCTCTTCAGCGCTGGCTTTCCAGATGAAGGGCTTCGGATCGGCGTTCCAG
>WHTJ01000137.1 GCA_009377795.1 Propionibacteriales bacterium
GGCGGTTCACTATCGACGGGCCTCGAAGTCGGACAAGGGGGCGGATTCTCGACGAGTTATGCGCCAGGACGGGCTGGCGCCGCAGCCATGCCCAGAGAGGGTCTTGCGCTGCCGCGCCTTTCAGCGGCCATGTTGGGCGTAGAAGTTTCGGATGTGGTGTTCGATCGCCGCGGCGGCGGCGTCGCCGTCGCCTTGCTGGATGAGGTTGTAGATCTCGCGGTGTTGGGCTCGTAGCTGGGTGAGGACGTTCCGTGGTTGGGTCATCGCGTGGAAGGCGCGGACCATGTGGTCGCGCATGGTGTCTCGCAGTGACTGCATGAGGTGGGCGATGAGTTGGTTGTCGGATCGGGTGGCGATGGCGACGTGGAATTGGGTGTCGAGGTCGTGGAACTGCTGAAGGCTTAGCGTCTGGTCGTCCATCGCGTCGAGCAGCTCGGCCAGCTCCGCATCGGCGGGAGCGGGACCGTGTCGTGCGGCGCTGCGTGCGGACCAGCCTTCGATCATGATCCGTGCCTCGACCACCTGGTCCACGGTGAAGTTGCTGAGCGCGAGGTGGAGCCGCAGCAGCGTGGTCATCGCCTCCGACGGTTGGCCGACGAGGATCGACCCGGCGTCACCGCCTGAGCCGGTGTGCGCGACCAGGATGCCGAGTGCCTCGAGCGCGCGCAGCGCCTCACGCACCGCGGCCCGGCTGACCCCTAGCAGCTCCGCGAGCTGGCGCTCGGGAGGCAGGCGGTCTCCGACGTGCAGCTGGCCGGCGAGGATGCGATGCTCGATGGCGAGAATGACCTGCTCGTAGCTGCGCAGCCGCCGGATCGGCGCCCAGCCGCCCCCGGAGGTCGCCTCGGTCGTCATCTGCTTGCTCCCATCGAATCGGTGTGACCCCCTTCACAGCGACCCCGCCGGAGGCTATGGTCTGACCACACATGGGCCTTACCTCAAGGAGGTTGCCACTTGGCCAAGACTGCCACACCGCTGCGGGTCATGCTCGCCAAGGTCGGGCTCGACGGCCACGACCGCGGGGTGAAGATCGTCGCCCGGTGGCTGCGGGATGCCGGGATGGACGTGATCTACACCGGCTTGCACCGCACACCGGAGCAGGTGGTGGAGGCGGCGGTGCAGGAGGACGTGGACGTGCTCGGGGTCAGCTTGCTGTCGGGTGCGCACATGTCCATCTTCCCGCGGCTGGTGGACCTGCTCGCGGCGTACGAGGACCTGGACGTCGTGCTGCTGGCCGGCGGGGTGATCCCGGACGAGGACGTCGACGCGTTGAAGGGGATGGGGGTGGACGGCGTCCTCGGTCAGGACTCCACGCCGGAGGAGATCGTCGGGACCGTTCGGCAGCTGGCTGGAGAACGTCATGCCCGCGCCTACGGCTGAGTTCTGGAGTTGGCCGCCTCGTTACGACGAGGACTACCGACCGGCGAACCATGAACGGTATTGGTTTCGGGTCCGGGAGACGATGCCGCCGGACCAACGGGACGCGCTGATCCTCTCCCGGCTGCGTGCGGTGATGGCCTATGCATATGACCGGTCGGCCTTCTACCGGCGGAAGTGGGACGAGGCGGGTGTCCACCCTTCCGGCATCCGCAGCCTGGGGGACTTCGAGCGCGTTCCGCCGGTGACCAAGGAGGAGCTGCGGAAGGAGCAGGCCGAACACGAGCCGTTCGGCGACTACCTATGTGTGCCGGAGACGGAGGTGCGGCATGTCCACGGGACCTCGGGTACGACCGGGCGGCCCACTGCGTTCGGCATCGGCGGCTCCGACTGGCGGGCGATCGCGAACGCGCACGCCCGGGTGATGTGGGCGATGGGCGTCCGTCCGTCCGACACGGTGTTCGTCGCCTCGTTCTTCAGCCTGTACATGGGGTCATGGGGCGCGCTCATCGGGGCTGAGCGCCTGGGTGCCCGGGTCTTCCCGTTCGGTGCCGGGGTGTCCGGGCAGACGCGTCGTACGGTCAACTGGTTGCGGCAGATGCGCCCGTCTGTCTTCTACAGCACGCCCTCGTACGCGTTGCACGTCGCCGAGGTCGCGGCGGGAGAGGGTGTCGATCCGCGGGAGTTCGGTGTGCGGTTGCTGTTCTTCTCCGGCGAGCCCGGTGCCTCGATCCCGGCGATCCGGCATCGGATCGAGCAGGCATACGGCGGCCGGGTGTTCGACTCCGGGAGCATGGCGGAGGTCTCGCCGTGGATGGCCCTGGGGGAGTCCACCGCTGGTGCGGGGATGTTGTGCTGGCAGGATCTCGTGTACACCGAGGTGGCCGATCCGCGCACGTACGCCCGGGTTCCGTACGGCGCCGAGGGCACGCCGCTGTACACCACCCTGGAGCGCACCAGCCAGCCGATGATCCGGCTGCTGTCCAACGACCTGACCCGCTGGGAGGAGGGGCCCAGCCCCTGCGGCCGCACGTACCCCATCCTGCCGCGCGGCATCTACGGCCGGCTCGACGACATGTTCACGGTGCGGGGGGAGAACATCTATCCCGCGGCCATCGACGAGGTGCTGTGCGAGCTCGCGGATTACGGCGGCGAGCACCGCATCGTGATCTCCCGCGCGGAGGCGATGGACTCGCTGACGGTGCAGGTCGAGCACTCCGAGAAGTTGGCCGCCGCGGGAAGCACTGTGGTCGACCGGTGGTGTCGGGACACCGAGCGGCGGCTGCGGACGGTTCTAGGGGTCGGCGCGACCGTCGTACCCACCCCACCGGGCACGTTTCCCCGCACCGAGTTCAAGGCCCGGCGGGTGGTCGACGACCGGGATCTGCTGCACCGGCTGCGGACCGAGGAGCGCCGATGACGATCGCAGGAACGACCACGGGGGACCGGTTGGTGGATCGGGTGCTCCGCGGCGACCATGCCGCGGTCGCCCGGATGCTGTCCCGGGTGGAGTCGGGGACCGACGGGGTGCACCTGCAGCTGGCCCGGCTGTACGACAGCGGCCGCCGGGCGCACGTGGTCGGGGTGACGGGCGCGTCGGGCAGCGGCAAGAGCAGCCTGGTGGCCGCCCTGGCACAAACCTACCGGCGCCGTGACCGCACCGTCGGAGTGCTGGCCGTCGATCCCTCGAGCCCGTTCAGCGGCGGGTCGGTGCTCGGGGACCGGATCCGGATGGGTGACCTGGCTGGAGATGGCGGGGTGTTCATCCGGTCGATGGCCACCCGGGGTGCGCTCGGCGGGCTCGCCCGTACCACCGTGGACGCGGTTACGGTGCTGGAGGCCGCGGGCAAGGACGTGGTGATCGTCGAGACCGTCGGTGTCGGCCAGGACGAGGTGGACATCGCCGGCGCCTCGCATACCACGGTGCTGGTGAGCGTCCCCGGCCTCGGCGATGCCGTTCAGGCCATCAAGGCAGGGATCATGGAGATCGCCGACATCCACGTCGTCAACAAGGCCGACCGGGAAGGCGCGGACGCCGTGGTTGCTGAGCTCCGCGAGATGCTGCGGCACGCGCGGTACCGCAGACCTGCCGACTGGCGGATCCCGATCCAGACCACCGTGGCGATCACCGGTGACGGGGTCGACGAGTTCGCCGACGCCATCGAGGCCCACCGCGAATGGCTGTCCGAAAGCGATGCTCTCGCCCGTCGGGAAAGGGACATGGCCGCCTCCCGGCTGCGAAATATCGTCACCGGCCTGGTGCTGGAGAAGCTGGACGACCCAGCGACCGGCGACCCCTTCGAGAAGCTGGTCGACCGCGTTGCCCGCCGTCAGATCGACCCATTCACGGCCGCGAACCAGCTGCTGGAACGCACCCTCAGCTAGCCGGAAGGAAACACGATGACCGCCCATCCCCACCCTGGCGCAACTGATCGACACGACCTGGACCGCATTGCGGCCGACCTGGTGTCGTGGGAGGCGGACGAGCTGGCGGCGTTCCTGGCCCGCCGCCCGGAACAACGCGACGACTACCGCACCGCCTCGGGCATCCCGTTGGAGCGGGTCTACACCCCGGTCGACGTCGCCGGGACCGGCTGGGCGGACGTCGGCCTGCCCGGCCGGTACCCCTACACCCGCGGTCCCTACCCGACGATGTATCGCGGGCGACCGTGGACCATGCGGCAGATTGCCGGCTACGGCCGGCCGGAGGAGACCAACCAGCGGTTCCGCTATCTCATGGAGCAGGGCCAGACCGGGCTGTCGGTGGACTTCGACATGCCCACGCTGATGGGCTACGACTCCGACGACCCGATGAGCGTCGGCGAGGTCGGCCGGGAAGGGGTCGCGGTCGACACGCTCGCGGATATGGAGGCGCTGTTCGACGGCATCGACCTGGAGAACATCAGCGTGTCCATGACCATCAACCCATCCGCATGGATTCTGTTGGCGATGTACGTGGCCGCGGCCGAGAAGCGGGGCCTGGACCTGACCAAGCTGTCGGGCACGATCCAAAACGACATCCTCAAGGAGTACATCGCGCAGAAGGAGTGGATCTACCCGATCGAGCCCAGCATCCGGATCGTCCGGGACACCATCACCTACAGCGCCGAGCATCTGCCGCGCTACAACCCGGTCAATGTCAGCGGCTACCACATCTCCGAGGCGGGGGCGAACGCCGTGCAGGAGGCGGCGTTCACCATGGCCGCGGCGCGGACCTACATCCGCAGCGTCGTGGACTCCGGCATGGCCGTCGACCGTTTCGCACCCCGGCTGTCGTACTACTTCGTCGCGCAGTCGGACTTCTTCGAGGAAGTCGCGAAGTTCCGCGCCGTACGGCGCTGCTACGCGCGGATGCTCGCCGAGGAGTTCGGCGCCAGCCAGCCCGAGTCCATGCGCATGCGATTCCACACCCAGACCGCCGCCGCCTCGCTCACCAAGGCGCAGCCCCTGAACAACATCGTGCGCACGACGTTGCAGGCGCTGTCCGGTGTCCTTGGTGGCACCCAGTCGTTGCACACCAACGGGTTGGACGAGGCGTACGCGATTCCTTCTGAGCTTGCCATGAAGGTAGCCCTGCGAACCCAGCAGATCATTGCCGAGGAGACCAACGTCACCAGCGTCATCGATCCACTCGCGGGCTCCTACTACGTCGAGAACCTCACCACCGAGATCGAGAACCGCATCCGGGACTACCTCGACCAGGTCGAGGACATGGGCGGCATGGTGGCCGCCATCGAGCAGGGATGGTTCCAACGCGAGATCGCCGACAACGCCTTCGAACAGGCCCAACGCAAGGCAAGCGGCGACAAGACGGTGGTCGGCGTGAACAAGTACGTCGACGCCTCCGAAGACCACACCGTCGAGACGCACAAGATCGACCCGGAGTCCGAGGCCCGCCAGATCCGCCACCTCAAACAGATCAAGGCCGACCGGGACCAGGAGGCCGTCGAACGCGCACTGGCCGAGCTGCGGCGGGCGGCGGCGGACCCCGATACCAACCTGATGTATCCCACCGTCGACGCGGTCAAGGCCCACGCATCGATGGGGGAGATCGTCAACACCCTCAAGGAGGTGCTCGGTACCTATCGCGAAACCCCAGTCTTCTGACGACCGACACGGTCACATACCCGAGGAGCCGTAAATGAACGACACCACGCCGGCGGGCTCACCTACCCCGACCGACGCTTCCGCGGGGGCCATCGCTCATGAGATCCCGAGCCGGTACCTACCGGCCGTGCAGCGCGCCGACCTTCCCGAGCCGATCCCCCTGAAGCGGGTGATCGGGCCCAGTGTCCTCCTGCTCGGAGTGTCCATCGGCTCCGGGGAGTTTCTGCTCTGGCCGTTCATCTCCACCCAGACCGGCATGGCGCTGGTGTGGCTCGCGACGATCGGCATCCTCACCCAGTACTTCCTGAACATGGAGATCGAGCGCTACACGCTCGCCACCGGCGAGACCGCGGTGACCGGGTTCACCCGGATGTGGAAGCACTGGTCTTGGCTGTTCATCCTGATGACGCTCCTGCCGTGGGCGTGGCCCGGCTGGGCCACCGGAGCGTCCACCTCGCTCAGCTTCGCGTTCGGGTTCTCCGACGATTGGGTGGTGCCGATCACGATCGTGACCCTTGCGCTGATCGGGATCGTGCTGACACTCTCCCCGGTGGTCTACCGGACCGCGGAGAAGATCCAGTTCTTCCTGGTCGGGCTCATTCTCCTGTTCGTCGTGTACGCCGCGTTCACCGTCGTCACCGGCGAGGCGTGGCTGGAGTTCGGGAAGGGCCTCACCACAGAGATCCCGGAGATTCCGGACGGCATCGCCACCGTCGGCGCCGCGACGCTGCTCGGTGCCATCGCGTTCGCCGGTGCGGGCGGCACGCTCAACCTGGCCCAGTCGAACTGGCTGCGGGACAAGGGCATGGGCATGGGCGCGCACATCCCGAGGATCGAGTCGCCGATCACCGGACACGAGGAGGCGGCCCCGGCCATCGGGTACTTCTTCCCGCAGGACGAGGCCAACCTCACCCGCTGGCGGGGCTGGTGGAAGGTCGCGAACCGCGAGCAGTTCCTCACCTTCTTCGTGCTCGGGCTGGGCGCGATCCTGATCTTCATGGTGCTCACCTTCTCCGCTTTGGGGACCGGGAGCGACGCGACCGACTTCGCGTTCATCCAACTCGAGGGCGACGCGCTGAAGCAGCAGGAGGCGGCCTGGGTGGGCAACGCGTTCTGGATCACCGGGGCCGTCGTGCTGCTGACGACGGCGTTCGGGCTGATCGACCACGTGGGACGGGTCACCGCCGACATCATCAAGACGAACTGGCTACGGGACAGCACGCGCTGGACCGAGAGCCGCCTCTACTTCGGCGTGGTGTGGCTGGAGATCATCTTCGGCTGCATCATCCTGCTGGCCGGTCTCGACCAGCCGCTGCTGCTGATCGTCATCGCGGCGGCGTTGAACGGCCTCGTGATGTTCGTCTACTCGGTCCTGCTGATCCAGCTGAACCGCAATGTGCTGCCGCGCCAGATCGGTCTCCGGGGCGTTCGCTACGGCGTGATGCTCTGGGCGGTGCTGTTCTACGGCGGGTTCTCCCTGTTCGTCCTCTACGACCAGATACCCACACTCTTCGGATGACATAACCGAGCGCGGCTAAAGGAGGGCGGTATCGGACGCCGAAGGAATGTGCGTCTCTCGAGAACCCACCTCCTGATGTAGCTCTGTCCACTCCCACTCACGAAGGAGAACCAGTGCCCAACACGACTCACACGAGCTCCCATCCCTGGCCCAGCCCCGGCTCACCCTTCCTCTGGCCGCTGTGCTGACTGAAGCGTCCCGGGTTTCGTGCGCACTCGGTTACGTGTGATCGGCCGGTTGACCGTCACGGGTTGATGCATAGTGGTCGTCCTCGTGCTCGGCCGGTGGTCTCCTGCCGAGCCGGTGCATGAGGCGGCTGGTGTTGTACCAGTGCACCCAGTCCGCGGTTACCTCCTCGACGTCGCTGAGGGTGCCGAGGGGGCCGCGTCGGAAGGGTGAGTCAGCGCGGATGCACTCGTGCTTATAGAGCCCGATCGTGGTCTCGGCTAGGGCATTGTCGAACGCGTCCCCGACGGTTCCGATCGAGGGGATCATGCCAGCCAGCAGCAGCGATTCGCCGAACCGCGCCGAGGTGTACTGCGAACCCGCATCCGAGTGATGAATCGTGGTGCCCAGCAAGGGATTGCCCTGTCTGGTGCGGAACGCCGCGGCCTGGCGGATCGCCGACTCCACGAACGCGGTGTGCTTCGACAGCGAGCACTCCCAGCCGACGATCCGGCCGGCGTAGGCGTCGATCACGAACGTGGTGTAGACGAACAGCCCGGTGACCAGCCGCACGTAGGTGAAGTCCGCGACGAGCAGCCGATTCGGCGCCTCGGCACGGAACTGTCGGTCGACCAGGTCCGGAGCCCGCTCCGCGGCCGGGTCGGGCACGGTGGTGCGGACCTTCCTGACCCGGCGGACGCCTTGCCAGCCGTTCGCCCGCATCAGCCGCTCCACGGTGCACCGGGCCACCTCGATGCCCTCCCGGTTCAGGTGCGCCCACATCTTCAGCGACCCGTACAGCGCCTCCGGCTTGCGCCTGCCGTGCTCGTCGGGCTCGTAGTAGCCGGCCAGCACCTGGGTGATCGTGGCATCCCACAGAGCCCGCTTCGACGGTGCCCGCTTCACCCAGGCGTAGTAGGTTCTCGGGGCGATCTTGCAGCCGTGCGCGGTCAGCACACGGCAGATCGGAGCGACCCCGAACCGAGACTTGTGCTCGGCGATGAACGCGCAGATCACCAACGTCGCGGGTCGCTCTCCCGCACGAAGAAACTCGTGGCCGCGAGGCTGTCGCACGAATGTCGTGGCTGCATGACGAAGTGACCGGCCCGTGGGCCGGCCCCCTGGGGGGCCGGCCCACGGGCCATCCGGTGGACCTTCAGCAGGTTGTGGGTGGCGCAGATCAGCTTCCATTCGCTGTCCGCAGCGGCGAGGCCTCGTCGAGAGATGGCCCGGATGTGGCGGTTGTGTTTGATCTGGGCGAAGACGGGCTCGATGCTCGCGGCTCTGTTCTTGTAGGTCTTGCGGCCTCGCGGGGGTATCGAGTTTGGCGATCATCGTGGTGGTCAGCGGATCGGCAAACCCGGCGCGTCGACGGCGTAGCAACTGGTTGACCCGCGCTCTGGTCACTCCCAGGAGCTTCGATGCCTCA
>WHTJ01000138.1 GCA_009377795.1 Propionibacteriales bacterium
CACACTGATCAGCAGATAGACGAGCGGGATCAGCAACAGGATCGTCAGCCAGGTGATCTCGACCAGGGCGCTCCCGTCCGCGGACCGCCGCCGTCGCGTAGTCACTGCGGGTCCTCCTCGACCCCGTGGCCCTCGACCGAGATCTCGGTGCGTGGCCCCCACAACCCGAGCGCGGGCACCTCCGCCCGCACATGCATCACGACCGCGGGATATCCGCCGACGTCCTCGCGGCCCGGCCACACCCGCAGGTTCATCCGGTCGCCGAGCACGCCGGACAGGACCTGGCGGGTGCGATCGGCGCCCTGCCACGGCGTTCGGTCGTACGTCGCGCCGTACCGCGCGCCCTCGGACGCGGCACTCACCAACGTGTTGCGCACATGGAGGACGAGCGCCAGGTGGACGATCCCGAGGAACAGCGGGATCAGCACGAGCATGACCAGCACGAAGTCGACGACCGCGGCGCCCCGGTCGCCTCGCTCGCCGCGGCGCCCGCGCCGGATCAAGGGTTGACGCTGTCCAGGGCGTCGCGCAGCATCCGATTGAGCTCGGGCCCGGCGATCGCCAGCAGTCCGGCCACGAGGAACGCGGTCATCACGACGATCATCACCCAGCCCGGCACGTCGCCTCGCTGGCCGCGGTGATGGGCCGCGACCCACCGCTCCATGTGTATTCTCATCCGGAAATCTCCTTCAGCAGTTCACAAAACGTCGTACCGTCACGGGGATAGGAGGCGAAGCCCGACGACACCCGGCCACAGCGCGAACACCACGGTCACGGGCAACACCATGAAGACCACTGGAACCATCATCAGGACCTCCTTGCGTGCCCCGGTCTCGATCAGCTCCCTCCGCCCCGCCTCCCGGACGTCGGCGGCCTGGGCGTGCAGGACATCGGCCAGCGGCGTACCTCGATCGATCGCCACCGAGAACCCTTCCGCGAAGCGGGCCACGATCGGGACGCCGGTACGCATCGCGAGCCGATCGAGCGCCTCCGAGATCGGCACGCCGGTGCGGCTCTCCGCCAGCACCTGTGACAGCTCGCGGGACAGCCCTCCGCGGGCCACCCGGACGACCCGGTCCAGCGCGGCCATCGGGCCTTCGCCGGCGGCCACCGACAACGCGAGCAGGTCGGCGATCGTGGGGAACTCGGCAAGCATCCGCTGCTCTCTCCGGTGCACGGCCGAGCTCAGCTGGTAGTCCCGCGCCAGCCCGCCGACCACCGCCGCGACGAGACAGAGTACGAGCAGCGCGAGCGGTTGCGCCCGGCCCTGGACGGTGAGCACCGTGCCCAGCAGCGCGGCCGCGGCGAACCCGATGCAGCCCCACAGCACCTGCTCCATGCGGAACTCCTGCACCGTCAACGTGGACCCGGCCCGCCCGAGCCGGCGGCGGATCGAGGCCGCCCCGCCGAGCACGGCCTCCAGCCGGCGCGCGGCGGCGGCCAGCCCGGGCCCGAACAGCACCCGCCACAACGAGCCACGGGCACCCACCGTGGCCAGCGGCGCCAGCTCCGCACTCACCCGGGGCAGGTCGCGAAGGTACGGCGTCAGCCGCGCTTCCAGGCGCGGACGACGCGATCCGGCCAGATGCACCACGAGCAGAGCGAGGCCGAGACCGAGCATCGCACCGAGAACCGCTCCGGCCACCGGGGGCGTCATGACAGCACCCGGCGTTCTTCGGGCAGCCGGCCGATGCGGAGCATGACACGGTACGCCACCAGGCACATGACGGCGCCGCCCACGAGGATGGCGACGCCGGTCGCGCTGGAGTAGCGCTGGATGACCTCGGACTGGAAGGACAGCGCGAGCAGCACCAGCCACGGCGCCGCGACCGCGAGCCGGGCGCCGTTGACCGTCCACGACTGCCGGGACTCCAGCTCCGAGCGGGTCCGCGCGTCGTCGCGCAGGAACTGCGACAGCGTCCGCAGCATCCGCCCGAGGTCGCCGCCGCCCACCTCCCGGGCGACTCGCAGCGCCTCGACCACCCGGTCGCCGACCGGATCGGCGAGCAACAGCTTGAGCCGGTCGAGACAGTCGCCGAACCGCCCGGTCGCCAGGTAGTCGGCGCCGAACACCCGGAACGGCTCGCGCAGCGGCTCCGGCCCGCGCTCACCCAGCTGGGCCAGCGCCTCGGGCAGCGCCATGCCCGCACGCACGGCGGAGGCCAGGTTGTCGACGGCCTCCGGCCACACGTCGGCCAGCTCGCGTCGGCGCCGGCGGGCCCGCCCGTGCAGCAGCGCGATCGGTACGTACCCCACCAGCACCGCGAAGAGGGCCGCCACCGGCGGGGTCTGGGAGATCACGAGCACGAGCAGACCCGCGACCACGCCGAGCCCGGCGGATGCGGCCAGCACCGCCCACGGGCTCACCCCCCAGACGCCGCCTCGGCGCATCAGGTCGGTGAGGCCGCCGGCGATCCGGCCGGACGCCGGCCGCCGGGGTGCCCGTAGCACGGCCAGCCAGATCAGGAACAGGCCGATGCCCGCGACCAGCCCGAGAACGACGCCCATGTCAGTGGACACCCGTCCCGAGGATCTCCCGCAGGTCGAAGCCGTTGCTCTCGAACCGCTCGGCACGCGGCGGCTGCCCGGCGGCCCGCGCCAACCGGCCGGCGTGCGCCTCGAAGATCGGCTCCACCTCGATCACGTCGTTCTCCACCCGGCCGGGCACACCGACGATCTCTCGGACCCGGCGGGTGCCGTCCGGGTCGATGCCCAGGTGGACGACGAGGTCGAGGCAGGAGGCCACGGTGGGTACGACGAATCTGGCCGAGATGTTCTCACCGGACAAAGTTCAAAAAGGAGCGTGCAAGGGCCGCCTCTTAGCTCCAGTCTACGGTGAGACACGAGAGCCCCCAGGAACCACCTTTCAAGGCCGGGCTGCCGATCGTGTAGCGTCACCACGCGGGTTGGCCTCAAGCACACATCGCCAAGGCGATGGGTATCTCCCGCCGATGTGTGAGGAATGGGTCCGCGGCGTGCCAACGCAGTCCTTGGTTGTGACTGCCGGTGAGATTTGGGAACACGGGTTGCCGGGTGTCTTGTGGTGCCCAGGTTGGCGCGGCACGGTGGAAGGAACTAATCGCAGCGCCACCTATAGGAGGCGAGGATGTCCCCGTTGATTCTCATGACCGCTCCTCCGATCGAGCCTGACACCCCGATGCCGATCCCGATGCCCGGCCCTCCGCCCGAACCATCGGAGCCCACGCCGGAACCGGGACCAGAGCTGACCCCAGTTCCCGAGCCGGTGCCCGGACCGGGCGGGGACCCGGACCCGCCATCACCTGCGCCGGACCCCGTTCCCTGATTGCGGGCAGGGACCATGGCTCAGAATGTCACTCAGAAGCTCATCTCGGCGCACTTGGTCGAAGACGAGCCGGTGCCTGGTACGGAGATCGGCCTGCGGATCGACCAGACGCTCACTCAGGACGCGACCGGCACGATGGTGATGCTCGAGCTGGAGGCGATGGGCCTGGACCGGACGCGCACGGAGGTGTCGGTCCAGTACGTCGACCACAACCTGCTCCAGTCGGGCAGCCAGAACGCGGAGGACCATGAGTTCCTGCGATCTGCATGCCGACGGTTCGGCATCTGGTTCTCCACACCCGGCAACGGTGTGTCCCACCCCACTCACATGCAGCGCTTCGGCGTCCCCGGCAAGACAATGGTGGGAAGTGACAGCCACACGCCGGCGGCGGGATCCCTCGGCATGTTGGCCATCGGGGTCGGCGGTGTCGAGGTTGCCCGAGCGATCGCGGGTGAGCCGGGGACCGTGCAGATGCCGGAGATCTGGGGCGTGCGACTCACCAACGAACTCCGTGCTTGGGTGAGCGCCAAGGATGTGATCCTCGAGATGCTGCGGCGGCACGGCGTGGAGGGCGGCGTCAATCGAGTCATCGAGTACTACGGGCCAGGCCTTGCGGGACTCTCCGCGATGGACCGTCACGTGATCGCCAACATGGGCGCGGAACTCGGGGCAACGAGCACAATCTTCCCCGCCGACCGGCGTGTGCTTGAGTTTCTTCGGTCCGAAGGCCGTGAGGACGACTTCACCGAGCTCTTCGCCGACCAGGACGCGTCGTACGACGTGCACGAGGCGATCGATCTGCATGCGGTGGAGCCGATGATCGCCTTGCCCAGTTCGCCGGGCAACGTCGTCCCGGTCGCCGAGGTGGCGGGCACCGAGCTGGAGCAAGTGGTCATCGGCTCCTCAGCCAACCCGGGACTGCGCGACTTCGCGGTGGCCGCCGCGATCGTTCGTGGCCGGCAGACCGACCCCCGGGTCTCCTTCGACGTGAACCCGACCTCGCGGCAGATCCTGCAGGACCTCACGAAGATGGGTGCGACCCTCGACCTCATCGCCGCCGGGGCACGGCTGCACCAGTCCGGCTGTCTGGGCTGCATCGGCATGGGCCAGGCACCCTCGAGCTGGGGCAACAGCCTGCGCACCATGCCACGCAACTTCCCCGGCCGATCTGGGACCGCCGACGACCACGTTTACCTCTGCTCGCCCGAGACAGCAGCGGCCTCGGCCCTCACCGGCGGGATCACCGACCCCAGGACCCTGCCCGACCTCTTCGGCCTGGAGTGGCCCGAGATCGACCTGCCCGAGGAGTCGAGCGTCAATGCGGCGATGCTCGAAGCTCCGCTTCCGCCGCACGAGGCCTCCGCTGTCGAGCTGGTCAAGGGTGAGAACGTCCGCGAGCTTCCGGAGTTCGGGCCGCTGCCCGACAACATCGACGCACCCGTGCTGATCAAGGTCGGCGACGGCGTATCCACCGATACGATCATGCCGGCGGGTTCCACGGCGCTCCCCTACCGCAGCAACATCGAGAAACTGTCGGAGTTCGCGTTCGGCGTCGTCGACGACGCCTACCCGGCTCGGGCCCGGGAGTGCCGGGACGACACCGGCCATCTCGTCATCGGCGGCTCCAACTATGGCCAAGGCTCCTCGCGCGAGCACGCCGCGATCGTGCCGCGCTACCTCGGACTACGCGCCGTGCTTGCCGTGTCCTATGCGCGCATCCACTGGCAGAACCTCGTCAACTTTGGGGTACTGCCCCTGGAGTTCGACGAACAGACCGATTACGAGGCCGTGCAGAGCGGAGACGTCCTGGCCATGTGCGGCCTGCGGGACACCGTGCAGGGACAAGAGCTCACCGTGCGGAACACAAGCCAGAACACCGAGTACGCCGTCCACCACCGGCTCTCGCCGCGCCGCGTCGAGGTGCTGCTCGCCGGCGGACTCATTCCTTGGCTGCGCGAGCGGACCACTGAGCCCTGATCCGCCGAGGTTGATTCGGTAGTGGTCGTCTCCGGGGCGGCTTGGCGTTGGGGTCGTGTTGGGCGTGTGGGACCTGCCGGTCTGCGCCGGCTCTTCCACTTCGATGTCCTCGGTCGTGCCCGGGCTGGCTGGGCTGGGTGGTCAGGTGTCAGGTCGTCGCGGGTTCGGGTGGGCCGGTCGCGACGGCGTGCAGGGCCTGCCGGTGCCCGGCCCAGGGCCAGTGGGTCGGCAGGTGCAGGAGGAGTCGGCGGCCGGTGGCAGCGATCCGGGCGGGGATGTTGATGATCTTCTTGCGCAGGGTTGCCCATCTGGCCTTGGCGAGGTCGGCGGCGACTGCGGCGGCGCGGCCCTCACCCAACTCGGCTGCGCTGCGTTCCCACAGTTCGTCGGCGTTGACGTGCTCGCGCCACTGGTCAAGGCGCTCGTTGGCCTGGGCGAGGCGTCGGGCGACCCTGTGCTCGCGCTCGCTGCGCTGCTCCTGCAGGAGTCCGCTCACCAGGTTGAGCTTCTCCCCGTAGAACTCGGCTGGGTCGAGCTCGACATGTCCCGGTGGCGGAGGCCCGGGGCCGTTGCCCGGCCGACGCCCTGATGACCACGGCGCTGCATGTGTGCCCGCGCCGCGACGTCGTCCTGAACGCCCAGGCACCGCTGCAGGGGTGGCACGCCTCCTTCAGGTTCGAGGTGTCCGGCCTTGAGTTCCTCGACGACGGGGTCCGGCATGTCCCGATGCGGCGTCCGCTCAGTCCGTGAGCGTGAAGACGACGCCGGCGTCGGTCACCCAGCGGGTTGCCTGACCGCGGGCGACGAGCAGCTCGAGGTGTGCCTTGGTCTCCATGCTGGCCAGGGCACTGTTGAAGATGTCGAGGGTCGAGAAGGCGTGCGCGTGGCGAGTCCACGGCAGCGTGCCGGCGACGTCGTATGCCGTGGCGGGGCCGGCCACCAGCGCGTCGACGCAGAGCTGGAGCCGCTCCTCGTGGAAGGCCAGGAGCTGGTCGACCCGAGCGTGAGATGACCGCGCGACCGGACCGTGCGCGGGCAGCAGCCGGAGGTCGGGCAGGCCGCGGACCTTGGTCAGGGACGCCATGAAGTCGCCGAGCGGTTGGTCGACCGGGACAGGCTCGAAACCAATGGACGGCGTGATCGTCGGCAGCACGTGGTCACCGGCGAAGAGGATCCCGGTGGCCAGCTCCGCGAACACGAAATGGCCCTGGGTGTGGCCGGGCGTGTGGACGGCGTCGATGGTGCGGGTGCCCACCTCGACCTGGTGGTCGCCGTCCAGCCAGGTGTCGGGGTAGCGCCACAGGTCGAGATCGGGGTGCGCGCCCTCGTGCATCGCGGCCCACTGCTCGGCGAGGTCGATCGCACCGGAGGACCGCAGGACCCCGAGCGTGGGGTTCTCCTCGATGAACTCCGCGCAGACCATCAGGTCGAGGCTCGGCTGGTCCCCGATGCCGAGCGAGACGTGGGCGCCGACCTCCTTCCCGAGCACCGCTGCCTGCGTGTAGTGGTCGCGGTGGACGTGCGTGACCAGGAAGTGGGTGATGTCGGTGACCTTGAAGCCGATCTGCGCGAGGCACTTCTCCAGCAGCGTGCGGCTCTCCGCGATCGCCCAGCCGCCGTCGATGAGGGTGAGGCCGTGCTCGGCCTCGATGACATAGACGTTGATCGCCTTGAGCCCGTCCATGGGCAGCGGCAGCGGGATCCGGTGGATGCCCTCGGCGACCTGCCACGCACCCTCGGCGGTCCAGTACCGACCGGAGTCGGGCGAGACGGCGTACGCGGTGGAGGTCGAGGAGGTCACGGCCTCGACTCTATTCGGGCTCACACGTCGAAGCAGATCGAGGTCGAGGTTGGGCGGTTTCCCGCGCACGGTCCCCGAGTCCATGGGCGTCAGGCCGAAGGATCAGGTGCGCGCAGCGGTCGGCGACGCGGTCCAGCGCCGCGCGCTGGTGGTGGTGACGCGGCGGAGATGGCACGACCGTCGTCAGGGCTGCCCGGTAGAGCCTAGGTTCCGCAGAAGGTTCGGTAGGCGCCGAAGTCCTTCGGCGCGGGGGCGGCGTAGCGCTCGAGGTCGGGGCGCTCCTCGTAGGGGGTAGCCACCGCGTCCAGAAGCCGTCCGAGCGGATGTAGGTCGCCCTCGGTCGCGGCGACCAGGACCGCTTCGACGAGGTGGTTGCGTGGGATGTAGACGGGGTTGACGCGATCCATCGCGTCGGCGTCTGGACCCGAGGTGCGCCAACGTACGGCCCAGGCGTCGAACGCCGTCAGGTCGAGGAACAGGCTCCGCGCGGGCTCGGCGTCGCCGCGGGCGGCCGCGCCGAGGCTGCGGAAGAACGAGGTGTGATCGACGTGGCTCTCCTGGAGCAAGATAAGCAGCTCGTCGACCAGCGGTGCGGTCACCGCCTCGTCGAGGCCGTCGGACAGGCCGAGCTTGGCCCGCATGCCGGTCGACCAGGCGGCACTGTACTGCGGGCCGAACGCGGCGAGTGACTCCACCGCGAGTTCGACCGCCTGCTCCTGGTCGTCGTGGAAGAGGGGGAGGAGAGCCTCGGCGAGCCGGGCGAGGTTCCACTCCGCCACGACTGGCTGGTTGCCGTAGGCGTAGCGCCCGCCTTCGTCGATCGAGCTGTAGACCGTAGCCGGGTCGAACGCCTCCATGAACGCGCACGGCCCGTAGTCGATGGTCTCCCCCGAGACGGTCATGTTGTCGGTGTTCATCACCCCGTGGACGAAGCCGACGAGCATCCACTGAGCCACCAGCGACGCCTGGGCGGCGACCACCGTCTCGAACAGGACGAGGTAGCGGTTCTCAGCCTGCGCGGCGTCGGCGTGGTGACGGGTGATCGCGTAGTCGGCGAGACGGCGCAGGAGGCCGACGTCGCCCGTGGACCGGGCGTACTGGAAGCTGCCCACGCGCAGGTGGCTGCTCGCGACCCGGGCGAGCACGGCTCCTGGCAGCACCCTCTCGCGGCGCACCGGGCGTCCGGTGGCCACCACGGCGAGGGATCGGGTCGTGGGGATGCCGAGACCGTGTATCGCCTCGCTGACGACGTACTCGCGCAGCATCGGACCGACCGCGGCCAGGCCGTCGCCGCCGCGCGCGAACGGCGTACGCCCCGAGCCCTTGAGGTGGAGGTCGCGCAGGCGGCCCTCAGTGTCGACCACCTCACCGAGCAGAAGTGCCCGCCCGTCGCCGAGACGCGGAGCGAACCCGCCGAACTGGTGCCCGGCGTAGGCCTGCGCCACCGGCCTAG
>WHTJ01000139.1 GCA_009377795.1 Propionibacteriales bacterium
CCCTAGCGGCGTGCCGCTACTTGGATGCCCGTTTGCCGGAGTTGGCCGTCCGCCGGGCGCGGGTCGCCGGCTGCTTCTTGGTGGCGGCGACCGTCTTGGACGTGCGGCGCCTCGAGGTCGTGGCCTTCTTGGCGGTACGCCGCCGGGACTTCGTCGCCTCGACCCGGCCGTCGAGCGTGCGCTTCAGGAACTGTCCGGTGTAGCTCGCGTCGTCGGACGCGATGTCCTCCGGCGTACCCTCGGCCACCACGAGACCGCCGCCGTCGCCGCCCTCGGGGCCGAGATCGATCAGCCAGTCCGCGGTCTTGATGACATCCAGGTTGTGCTCGATGACGATCACCGTGTTCCCCGCGTCGACCAGGCGGCCGAGCACGCCGAGCAGCTTGCGGATGTCCTCGAAGTGCAGCCCGGTCGTCGGCTCGTCGAGCACGTACACCGTGCTCCCGGTCGAGCGCTTCCTCAGCTCCGACGCGAGCTTGACCCGCTGCGCCTCGCCGCCGGACAGGGTCGGTGCGGGCTGCCCGAGCCGGACGTAGCCGAGGCCGACGTCCTCCAGCGTGCTCAGATGCCGCGTGATGGCGGGGATCGCCGCGAAGAACTCGACCGCCTCCTCGATCGGCATCTCGAGGACCTCGGAGATCGTCTTGCCCTTGTAACGGACCTCCAGAGTCTCCCGGTTGTAGCGAGCGCCGTGACAGACCTCGCACGGCACGTAGACATCCGGAAGGAAGTTCATCTCGATCTTGATCGTGCCGTCGCCGGAACACGCCTCGCAGCGCCCGCCCTTGACGTTGAACGAGAAGCGCCCCGGAAGATAGCCGCGCACCTTCGCCTCGGGAGTCTGGGCGAACAGCTTGCGGATCTGGTCGAACACCCCGGTGTACGTGGCCGGGTTAGACCGCGGGGTGCGCCCGATCGGCGACTGGTCGACATGGATCACCTTGTCGACATGGTCGGCGCCCGAGATCGTACGATGCCGACCGGGAATGTCCCTCGCGTTGTAGATCCTGCGGGCCAGCGCCTTGTAGAGAATTTCGTTCACCAGGGTGGATTTTCCCGAGCCTGAAACACCGGTTATGGCGATGAACTGGCCCAGCGGGAACGTCACGTCGATGTCTTGCAGGTTGTGCTCGCGGGCGCCGTGGACGGTGACCTCGCGGCCCGGCGTGGCCGGGCGGCGTACCTCCGGAACCGGGATCTCCCGCCGCCCGTCGAGGTAGGCGCCGGTCACCGAACCCGGATGCTTCAGCAGCTCGTCGACCGAGCCGGAGACCACGACCTGCCCGCCGTGCTCGCCCGCGCCCGGCCCGATGTCGACCACCCAGTTGGCGGTACGGATCGTGTCCTCGTCGTGCTCCACGACGATCAGCGTGTTGCCGAGGTCGCGCAGCCGCTCCAGGGTCTCGATCAGCCGATGGTTGTCCCGCTGGTGCAACCCGATGGACGGCTCGTCGAGCACGTAGAGAACGCCGACCAGACCGGCACCGATCTGGGTCGCCAGCCGGATCCGCTGCGCCTCCCCGCCGGACAGCGAACCGGACGGACGATCCAGGGTGAGGTAGTCGAGCCCGACGTCGAGCAGGAACCGCAGCCGCTCGTTGATCTCCTTCAGCACGCGCTCGGCGATCTGCCGCTCCCGCGGCGTCAGGTCGAGTTCGCGCAGGAACGTCGCGCACTCATCCACGGGCAGCGAGCAGACCTCCGCGATGCTCTTGCCGCCGACCGTGACCGCCAGTACGAGCGGCTTGAGCCTCGCCCCTCCGCACGCGTGGCACGGCACCTCCCGCATGAACCCTTCGAACCGCTCCCGGCTGGTGTCGGTCTCCGCCTCCGCGTGCCGCCGCTCGATGTACGGGATGACCCCCTCGAACTGCGCGTAGTAGGAGCGCTCGCGGCCGTATCGATTCCGGTACCGCACGTGGACCTGGGTGTCGTGGCCGTGCAGCAGGGCCTTCTGCGCGGACGCCGGCAGGTCGGCGAACGGCGTCCCGGTGCTGAATCCCAGCTCCTCGGCCAGCGCGGTCACCAGCCGGCCGAAGTACTCCGACACGTGTGCCGCCGCCCACGGCGAGAGCGTGCCCTCGTCGAGCGACTTCGAGGGATCGGGGACGACAAGCTCGGGGTCGACCTCCATCCGGGTCCCGATGCCGTGGCACTCGGTGCACGCGCCGTACGGCGAGTTGAACGAGAACGACCTGGGCTCCAGCTCCTCGAACGACTGGTCGTCGTACAGGCACGCCAGCAGCTCGGAGAAGACCCGCTCGCGCTGCGGATCGTCCTCCGGCAGGTCGACGAAGTCGAGGGTCACCAGACCGCCGGACAGCCCCAGTGCGGTCTCCACCGAGTCGGTCAGCCGGCGTTTCGCCGACTCCTTGACCTGCAGCCGGTCGACGACCACCTCGATGGTGTGCTTCTGCTTCTTGTTCAGCTTCGGCGGCTCGGTGAGCATGTGGATCGCGCCGTCGACCCGGACCCGCGAATAACCCTGCGTCTGCAGGTTCCGGAAGAGGTCGGCGTACTCCCCCTTGCGGCCACGCACGATCGGCGCCAGCACCTGGAACCGGCTGCCCTCCTCGAGCTCCAGGACGCGGTCGACGATCTGCTGTGGTGTCTGACGGGAGATCCGCCGCCCGCACTCGGGACAGTGCGGACGGCCGGCGCGGGCGAACAGCAGCCGGAGATAGTCGTAGACCTCTGTGATGGTGCCGACGGTCGACCTCGGGTTGCGGGACGTGGACTTCTGGTCGATGGACACCGCGGGCGAGAGCCCCTCGATGAAGTCGACATCGGGCTTGTCCATCTGGCCGAGGAACTGGCGGGCGTACGCCGACAGGCTCTCGACGTACCTCCGCTGGCCCTCGGCGAAGATCGTGTCGAACGCCAGGCTGGACTTGCCCGAACCGGACAGACCGGTGAAGACGATCAGCGCGTCGCGGGGTAGGTCGATCGAGACGTCCTTGAGATTGTGCTCCCGCGCGCCGCGCACGATCAGCTGGTCAGCCACGGTCCACCCTCTGGCACGAGTTCGAACAGACGTTCGCCATCATAACGACTCACGCAAACGTTCCTAGCATCCCCCACCGACACGGCGCCGATCCAGCGCCCCGCGTCCACCGGCCCTGATCGTGACGAGCATGCGGGCCTCCCGGTAGGTTCGGATACTGCCGTCTGAAGGGAGCTGCACATGCCGGACAACCCGTCCACCTCCGACCAGCCGCTCACCACTCCGGATGAGGTGCTGGCGATGGTCGAGGACAGCACGGAGCAGCTGATCCGGGCTCTGGAGCCGCTGACCGACGAGCAGGCCCGCGAGCCGTCCCTGCTTCCCGGGTGGAGCCGCGGACACGCCGTGACGCACATCGCGCGCAACGCCGACGCGCTGGTCAACCTGCTGACCTGGGCGAAGACCGGCGAGGAGCACCAGATGTACCCCTCGCCGGACGCGAGGAACGCCGACATCGAGGCGGGCTCGGGGCGTACGGCGGACGAGCTCCGGGCCGACGTCGCGGAGACCCACGAACGGTTCGTCGCGGCCGCGGGTGAGCTCAGCGGCGCGGAGTGGGATCACGAGATCCAGTGGAGCGGTGGCTGGCATCCAACGACCGTGGTCCCGATAATGCGGCTCACCGAGGTCGAGGTTCATCATGCCGATCTCGGCCTGGGACACACGCCCGCGCATTGGCCGGAGCCGTTCGTGACCAAGGTCCTGGGCAGGGTCGCGGGCGATCTCGCGGAGCGCTCGGGGCTCCCCCCGTTCAGCATGCACGCGACGGACACCGGCGCGACGTACGCCCTCCGGGACGGCTCCGGCAGTGTGATCAGCGGTCCGCAGACCGCGTTGCTGGCGTGGGCGATCGGCCGCGCCCGTGGCGAGGGGCTGACCGTCGAGCCTCCGGGCGACCTCCCGGAGCTGGGTGCGTGGCGCTGATGGCGTACACCGGCAAGGTCACGGTCGGCGGCGTGCCGGACGTACGTGAGCTTGCGGAGCTGATCATCACCAAGGTCGCCGTCGGCCCGATGGACAACAACGCGTACCTGCTGCGCTCCTGGCAGACCGACGAGCAGATCCTGGTCGACGCGGCCAACGATGCCGGCACGCTGCTGGAGCTGATCGGCGACTCCGGGCTGCGGAGCGTCGTCACGACCCACGGACACTACGACCATTGGCAGGCCCTGGCCGAGGTGGTCGAGGCGACCGGCGCGGAGACCGTGGCCGGCGCCGAGGACGCTGACGATCTGCCCATCGAAGTCGCACGCCGGGTGAGCGACGGTGACACCGTGCGCGTCGGCCGCTGCGAGCTGGAGGTCATCCACCTGGTCGGGCACACGCCGGGTTCGATCGCACTGCTGTACGACGACCCCGAGGGTCCGCCCCATCTCTTCACCGGGGACTCCCTGTTTCCCGGTGGGGTCGGCAACACGCACGGCAACAAGGAGGACTTCGAGTCGCTGATCGGCGACGTCGAGCACAAGCTCTTCGACCGCCTCCCGGACGAGACGTGGGTATACCCGGGCCACGGCGACGACACGACGCTCGGCCACGAACGTCCCGCACTACCCGAGTGGCGCACCCGCGGCTGGTGAGTTTCCTGGAAGTCAGCGACCGCAAGCTAGGCGTCTTGGCGGCCGCGCCACACTTATCCAGGATCACGCGGGCGCTGACTGACTCCAGCCCGTCGCCGTCGCGGATCTCCTCCAACACGGGCACCGCCTCGTCGGGGTGACCGCGGTGCAGTAGGAACGAGGCGGCGGCGAACCGGACCGGGCGCGGCTCTGTGTCATTGAGCAGCGGGGTGAGCAGGTCGATGAGCTGCCCGGCCTCCTGCCACGGTGCGGCCACCGTGATCAGGGTCATGTTGTCGGTCGAGTTGATCCGCTCGACGTCGAAGCCCGACCGGTCCCGATCGGCCTGCGACTGCTCAACGATGTGGTGGATCTCCACGCCGGGCACCGACCCGAGCGTCCGTTTCGCCGCCCGGTAGCTCGGGAACGAGCGAACCTCACCCTCCTCCTCGGCGATGGTGCGCCACGTCCTGCTTTGCGTCTCTTGTGGGCCACCGGTGACAGCGGACGATGCCGTCCCGGGAACCAGGTGGCCGGACACTCCGGGCGGCCAGGGAACGTCGTCGCGCCGAATGTTCGGTCCACCGCTATCGCTGCCGTCGTGCTATCGCCCGCGATGCGGTCAGCGTGCGGTTGTGTTTGTGTTGCAGCCGCCATATCAGTGCAACACAAACACACCAGGGGACAACCGGTGATCTTCGACTTGATCGAGTGGGATGACGCCAACATGGAGCATGCCACCGCTCACGGCGTATCCGTTGACGAGATCGAGCAGGTCATCACCAACGCGGCCTAATGGCGACGCAACAAACGTGGGCGGTCCGGAAGCTACATGATTCGTGCTGCAACTGACGGCGGTCGAGCAGTGACCGTCATCGTCGCGTTCTATCCGAGCGCTCCATCGTGCGACCCATCACGGCATGGGAGACAACATGACTGAACAGACCAAGACGGAAGCGGAACTCGCCGACGAGTTCTATCGCAATCGTGAGGACGACTCGCAGTGGGGCGAACCTGAGCCGATTCCTAGGGCGACGCGGCTTGATGTGACGATCTCGGTCCGGTCCAGCCGAGAGGAGATCGCTGAGATCCGCCGGCACGCCGGGGCCGCTGGCATGAAGCCCACCGCATACATCCGCGGCGCTGCACTGGAGGCGTCGGAAGAACCCATGAATCGCGACGTTGTCACAAGGCACCTTGAGTCGGCGCGCGATCAGTTGGACAACGTGTTCCGTCTGGTGAGGCCGTCTCGTACCACCGAGAAGACGGGAGCCAGGACGACCACGACCAAGAAGACGGCGGAGAAGAGAACTGCGGCTAAGAGGACCGCCAAAAGGCCACCCACAGAGTGGCTGCCAAGAAGTCGCGCGGTACTGGCAATGCATCTCGTGCGAAGAAGTCAGCTCAATCCACGTTAAAGACCAAGAGTCGATGATTCGGGCGGAGTCGCCTCGGGCCACGGCCGGGCCACGCACGGCCTATCCGCGATTCCCACGGCTACCTAGAGCGGGGGGATATTCTGGTTGCGGTGAAGGATGTTGTTCGGGTCGTACCGTTTCTTCAGCGTTTGAAGGCGCCCGAAGGCTTCATCGCCGAAGGCGGCGCGCACCCGTTCGATCGGCTCGTCCGCCTGCATATAGTTGAGATAGCCGCCCCTGACCGACCACGGCTGGATTGCCGCTGCGGTGTCACGCGCCCAGGCGATGTATGGATCGTCGAGGGCGGCGTCCTGCCACGTGGCCATCGCGGTGATGTTGAATGCCGCGTTGCGAAAGCCGACGGCCCCAATTGACCCGTCGCCGTCCTTCGGGGCGCCGTGCAGGGATTCGATCAGCACCTGTCCAGGAGGCCGGCCCAGGGCGACCACTCGGCGCAGGAGCTCGTCAATGAGCTCATCTGGCAGCTCGCGCACGAAGTGGCCCTTCCAGTAGGTGCGGTCCTCGTTGTACGGCGGGTTGAACACGTGCTGCTGGCCAAGGAAGCCGTGTGCGCGCACTCCGTCCGCGACAAGCCCGGCAGCCGTCCGCAGCGTACGCAGCTCCTCGGGGTCTGTTTCCGAGCCTGTATAGCAGGGTGCAACGACCAGGGTCGGCTCCAACGACTCATCCACCGACAGGATCGCCTGGCAGCTGAGATCGCGCGGACCGCGCGCAGCAAGGTCACGGAAAAGGCGGAAGGCGTCGCGGACGCCGCTGCCTGCATAGGTGAGGCGGCCGCCGACAACCCGATCCAGCGGGTACAGGCGAAACTCCAGGCAGGTCGCCACGCCGAAGTTGCCGCCCCCGCCGCGCATCCCCCAGAGGAGCTCACCGTTCTCACCGGGACCGGCCTGCACCGTGGCCCCGTCGGGCGTCACGACCTCCGCGCCGGCCAGGTGGTCGCAGGTGAGGCCGTGCTGCGCGGTCAGGTGACCGATGCCGCCGCCGAAGGTGAGACCGGCGACCCCGGTCGAACCGACGACGCCGCCGGGCGTGGCCAGGCCAAGGGCTTGACTCGCCGCGTCGAAATCGAGCCATGTCGCTCCGCCCTGCACGCGTGCAATCCGGGCATCACCGTCGACGTCGACTCGGCGCATCAGCGAGAGATCGATCACCAGCCCGCCGTCACCAACGCAGTGTCCGGCGGGATTGTGGCCACCTCCGCGCACGGCCACCTCGAGCGCGTGCATGCGCGCGAAGTCGAAGGCCGTCGCGACATCGCGAGCACCGAAGCAACGCGCGATCACAGCCGGCCGACGGTCGATGAGCGCGTTGAAGCAGCGGCGGGCCGCGTCGTACCCCGACTCGGCGGGTGCGAGCACAACTCCCGCCATCGATCGGCGCAGTTCGGGCAGACTGTCTTCCACATGCGTCGTTGGTTCCGATACTGTCATCGCCCCCACACCCCTCCGTTCAGGGCTCGCTCGATGCTGTGGCACAGCCGGACCGAGCCTACCCTGGTGTACGTGCTGGGAGGTCGGAGTCCGTGGGTTCCAGCGACCCCTCTTCGTATCGACCCGCACGGGTCGCAAGCTCGTACTCGTCCATGCGTTCCCCCCGGAGGATGATCAGCTCAGAGCGCTGCGGGCGACCGGGAAGTCGAAGTACGTGTCCGGGAACGGCTCGCCGTCGAGCGTGTAGTGCCACCACTCGCTGGCGTAGTTGGTGAAGCCTGCCTCTTCGAGGGTCGCCTTGAGCAGCAGCCGGTTCTCCCGGGCCTCGCCCTCGATCCGGGGATCGAGCGTATGAGACAAGGTGTCGAAGCAGTCGTACCCGGTGCCCATGTCGACGGTGTTGTCGGGGAATCGCTCGTCGTACGGCGCGAAGCAGGACACCAGGCCCATGCCCGGCCGCCAGACCGGCTGCGGACGTGCGGGCAGCTCGACCAGCGTGAGGTCGACGGTGCTGCCTCTGCTGTGGCCCGAGCGTTCGGCGATGTAGCCGTCCGCGAACAGCCGGGACTTGTCGACCCGCGGATAGAACTCCGGCTTCATCCGGTCGTCCAGGAGCCGCTTCGCCCAGCGCACGAAGTCGTCGACCGCGGTCTGCGGGCGGTAGCAGTCGTACACCTTGAGCGTGTACCCCTGGGGCCGGAGCACGGCCTGCGCCTCGGCGAGCGCTTCCGCGGCCGGTCGAGTGAGGATGCAGAGCGGGTCGTAGTAGGCGTTCACGCGCCGGCCGAGGAAGTTGTGCTGAGTGAGGTAGCGGATGTCGTGCAGGATGGTCGGATCGATCTCGTCGAGCACGACGAACGCGGGCGGCGCCGGAGTGGGCTTGGCGCTCTCCGCCGCCGGGCTCGACGTGGCGGTCATCAGGGCGGGCAGTACGACGACGGCCGTGAGCAGTCCCGCCACGAGCTGGCGAATCCGGGTGCGGCTTACGTCCATGCACTGAAGCTAGCGGGCCCGAACTGCCCTGAGAAGCCCCACCAGG
>WHTJ01000140.1 GCA_009377795.1 Propionibacteriales bacterium
CAACCGCGCATACCGCACCCGCTTCGCCGTTTGCGGCGCCGGCCCCGGACGACCACGAACCATCGCAACTCCTCAGCACCTCCGGTGTTGCGACGATCATTGGAATCCGCCATTGCCTCCACAATGCAGTCGTTTGCGGCGGGACGAGGCAGGAATACGTCGTCCGATCGGCGATCCGAGTCAAGGCAAACAAAACCGATGAGCAATGTCGATTTACCGGGTCCTGATGAGAGCAAGTTGTCCAGCATTCGGACGCGAATGAATACCGCGTCGCGAGCCCCATTGGCCCTGTCCCACCCGGCCAGCGTCGCCGGGAATCCCTGCCCGCTGATGTCGAGGCGAGACCGGCCCGCACAACGAACAATCCCGGGTGGTCGTCACCGCGCCGCCGGCTGGGTCGAAATCGGCCGTAACGGAGTTCCCGGTGCGAGTGATCAACCCGGGAGTGTCGAGCCGGGGATAGCCGATCTCAAGCGATGTCGTATCGTTATGAAACCCGATCGAAGGAGAGTTCGATGTTGGAGCGTTGGACAAGGACTCGGGTCCCCGACCTCGAGCGACGGACGGTGCTGCGCGGTATCGCCCTCACCGGGGCCGGCGCGTCACTGCTGATCGGCTGTGACTCCGGCGGATCGACCACCTCAGGCCAACCTGAGGACTCGGCCACCGAGCCCCCGGAAGGCGACACGTCCGGCGGTGGTGGTGAGGCGGTCGCGACGACCGGAGAGATCCCGGAGGGCGGCGGCGCGGTCTTCGCCGACGCCGAGGTCGTGGTCACCCAACCGCAGGCCGGTGAGTTCATGGCGTTCTCCGCGATCTGCACCCACCAGGGCTGCACGGTCACCGACGTCGCCGACGGCACCATCAACTGCGCATGTCACGGCAGCAAGTTCAACATCGAGGACGGCAGCGTCGCGAATGGGCCTGCCACGGATCCGCTGCCAGAGATGTCGGTCACCGTCGACGGTGACCAGGTCATGGTGAGCTGACCACACGACGCCCCGCCGATCCCCGACGACGGCCGATAGGCTGCGATCGTCAGCCCGACTCGTACCGGTGAGGAGCAAGCCCGTGATCACCGCGATCGTCTTCGTGAACGCCGACGTCTCCCAGATCCCCGAGATGGCCGAGCAGATCGCCGAGATCGACGGCGTCAGCGAGGTTTACTCGGTCACGGGCGAGATCGATCTGATCGCTCTCGTACGCGTCCGCAAGCACGAGGACGTCGCCAAGGTCGTGCCCGACGGCATCAACCGGGTGCCCGGCGTGATCGCCACCGAGACGCACATCGCGTTCCAGGCCTATTCCCAGCACGACCTGGAGGCCGCGTTCTCGATCGGACTCGACGACTAGGCCGGACATTGGCGTAATCTCGCCGCGACCTATCCGCAGGTTTCGCGCCGAGATTGCACATCTGGCCGTCAGCTGTCCGCGAGCCGGCCTCCGGTCTCGATCCAGCGGTCGAAGACCTCCTGCACGGCTCCGGAGTCGATCGACTCGGCGGCACGCTCCATGCCGGCCCGTATCCGGTCGGCGAGCGCACCCTCCTCCGCGGCGTGAGCGGCCAGGGCCGCGCCCGCGTTGAGCACCACGGCATCGCGTACCGGACCGGCGTCCCCGGCGATCATCCGGCGTACGACGTCCGCGTTCTGGGAGACGTCGCCCCCACGCAACGCCTCACGGTCAGCGACCGGAACACCCAGCTCACCGGGGTCGAGGACCTCGTGCGTCACCTCGCCACCGGAGACGACCCACACCTGCGACGTGGTCGTGGTGGTCAGCTCGTCGAGCCCGTCGTCGCCACGGAACACCAATGCGTCGACACCCCGGCGGGCCAGCACACCCGCCAGAATCGGCGCCATCCGCAGGTCGAAACAGCCCATCGCCTGCACCTTCGGGCGTGCGGGGTTCGCCAGCGGGCCGAGGAAGTTGAACGTCGTGGGCACGCCCAGCTCCCGGCGCGGCACCGCGGTATGCCGCAACGCCGGGTGGAACATCGGCGCGAAGCAGAACGTGATACCCGCCTCGCGGCCCACCTCGGCCACCACGGCGGGCGGCAGGTCCAGCCGTACGCCGAGCTCCTCGAGCACGTCGGCCGTCCCGCACGAGGACGACGCGGCCCGGTTGCCGTGCTTGACGACGGTCACCCCGGCACCGGCGGCCACGATCGCGGCCATCGTGGAGATGTTGACCGTGTGCGCCCGGTCGCCGCCGGTGCCGACGACGTCCAGCGTGCGGCCCGGCACGTCGATCGCGACCGCGTGCACGTACATCGTGCGCACCAGGCCCTCGACCTCGTCCACGGTCTCGCCCTTGGACCGCAGCGCGATACCGAGCCCGGCGATCTGCGACGGTGTCGCCGAGCCGCCGAGCACCTCCTCCATCGCCCACGCGGTCTGCTCGGCGGACAGGTCGGCCCGGTCGGTCAGCGTGGCCAGGATGTCCGGCCAGGAGTGTGCGCCCATGACTCCTCCGGGATCAGCGCCTGGCCGGGACCGAGGACCGCCGTGCGCGCAGCAGCGGTACGACGGTCTCGGCCAGCTGCAGCGGGTCGATCGGATGCGCGACCACGGCGTCGGCCCGAGACCAGGTCGCCAGCCACGCGTCCTGGGGACGTCCGGTGATCACCAGCGCCGGCGGAGCGCGGAAGACCTCGTCCTTCATCTGCCGGGCGATGCCCATTCCCCCGGCCGGTACTGCCTCGCCGTCGAGGATGGCGAGGTCGATGCCCTCGGAGTCGAGCTGCCGCCACACCGCCGGCTCGGTCGCGCACTCGACGTACTCGACGGACGGCAGGTCCGGATGCGGGCGCCTGCCGAGGGCCGTTGTCACAGCGGAGCGAGTGGACACGTCATCGGAGTAGACGAGGACCCTGAGGAGCTCGCCGGTGGAACTGGTCGACTCGGTCACGGGCGTGATGCTACCGCTCACGCGCGGACTGCCGCGCCCGCGCCTCCTCCATGTCCAGCCTGCGGTCCTCCCGCTCGGCCTCACGCTGGCTGTGCCGCGCCCACTGGGCGAACAGCACGCCGAAGATCACCAGGCCGACCACGTCGCCGGATCCCCACAGGATCGCCCCGGCCAGCTCCTGGTCGGCCATCGGCGTGGTCCAGTCGCGGCCGAGCGAGGTGTACCAGTCGCCGGCGATGAGGTTCGTCATGCTCATGACGGTGACCCCCAGGAACGCGTGGAACGGCAGGGTGAGGAACACCGTCAGCAGCCGGAACGGATACGCGACACGCCCGGGCACCGGGTCGATTCCGAGCAACGGCCAGAAAAAGAGGCTGCCCACGACCACGAAGTGCAGGTGCAGTACCTCGTGCAGGTACGTCGAGCGGAGCGTCGCGTCGTACCACCCGGTGAAGTAGAGCGCCCACGGGCTGACCACGAACAGCACGAACGCCACCGCCGGGAACGACAGCACCGCCGCCAGCCGGCTGTGCAGCACGGCGAGCAGCCAGGACCGCGGAGTGCGGGACAGGGTCCGCAGGGCGAGCGTCACCGGAGCGCCGAGGGCCAGGAACACCGGTACGACCATCGAGAGCACCATGTGCTGCACCATGTGTGCGCTCAGCAACTCGGTGTCGTACGTCGCCAGGGCGGACTGGGTACCGACCGCTCCCCCGCCCACCCCCAGGACGACGAACGAGAACGTCCGGGACGCGGGCCAGTGGTCTCCGCGCCGCCGCAGCACCCACACGCCGTACAGGTAAAACGCGGCGATCGCGAGCAAGGACACCGCCGGGAACGGGTCGAACGACCAGCTCGTGAGCAGGCGTTCCGCGGTCAGTTCCGGCAGCGGCACCCCTTGCTCGGAGTCGAAGGGCGGCAACACGGTCCCAGCGTATGTGGGGGGTGGCGTGCTCTCGACGTCGGCGACCGACATAATGCTCCCGTGGCCTCAACTACCGCCGTCCCTGTTTCCCGCCTGCACGGGCATCCGGACCGCCCGGCGATGGTGAGCGTCGGAACGATCGTCTGGCTCGGATCCGAGCTGATGTTCTTCGCGGCGCTGTTCGCCAGCTACTTCACGATCCGTGCCGTGGCGCCCGAGCTCTGGATCCAGGAGACCGCCAAACTCAACGTCCCGTTCGCGACGGTCAACACCACCATCCTGGTGCTGTCATCGGTCACCTGCCAGCTTGGCGTCTTCGCCGCCGAGCGGGGCCAGGTCGGCGCCACCGGCAGCCGGCTCAACCCCGGTAACTGGGGCCTGCGTGAGTGGTTCGTCCTCACCTACCTGATGGGCGCGGTCTTCGTCGCCGGCCAGGTTCTGGAGTACGCCGAGTTGTTCCACGAGGGCGTGTCGATCTCCGGGTCGCCGTACGGCTCGATCTTCTACCTCACCACCGGGTTCCACGGTCTGCACGTGACCGGTGGGCTGATCGCCTTCCTCTTCGTCCTGGGCCGGACGTTCATGGCCCGCCGCTTCACCCACGAACAAGCGGTGACCGCGATCGTGGTGTCGTACTACTGGCACTTCGTCGACGTGGTCTGGATCGCCTTGTTCGCGACCATCTACCTGATCCAGTAGCGACGAAGAGGGGTTTCGAGAGTGCGATTCCTGTCCACCCGCCGCCGGCATCCGCTGGCTGGGCTCGTGGTTCTGCTGCTCGGCCTGGTGCTCACGGGTTCCGCGTACGCAGTGGCGGCTCCGGGACCGTCGGCGGACCCGCTAGCGCAGGACGGGGAGCTGGTCGAGCAGGGCCGCAAGCTGTTCCTGGTCGGCTGCTCCTCGTGCCACGGCAAGAACGGTGAGGGCGTGATGACCCAATCGGGCGGGATGAACGGCCCGTCCCTGGTCGGCGTCGGCTCGGCCGCGGTGGAGTTCCAGGTGGCCACCGGCCGGATGCCCATCACGCAGGGCGCCGAGCAGGCGCCCCGGAAGGATCGGGTCTTCGACGCGAACGAGACGCTGGCGCTCTCCGCGTTCGTCGCCTCACTCGGTCCCGGTCCGGCGATCCCCGACGAGAGCGAGTACGACCCCGCGGGGCTCACCGAGGAGGAGATCGTCCAGGGCGGCGAGATCTGGCGTACCAACTGCACCGCCTGCCATAACTTCAACGCCTCCGGCGGGGCCCTGCCCAACGGCAAGAATGCCCCGTCGCTGGCCGGTGTGGAGCCCCTGCACATGTACGAGGCCATGCTCACCGGCCCGCAGCAGATGCCGTCCTTCTCCGGGCTGACGCCAGAAGAGAAGCGCATGGTGATCGGCTACGTGAAGTCACTGGAGGAGTCCCCGTCGTACGGCGGATCCTCCCTCGGGTCACTGGGCCCGGTGTCGGAGGGCCTGTTCGCCTGGCTCATCGGCATCGGCGCGCTGGTATGTGTCGCGGTGTGGATCGGTGCGTCGGGAGCGAGGGTTAAGAAGTGAACCAGCACGACGAAAAACGTGGTGATCTCGATCTGGCATCCGGGTCGAGTCAGGAGCTGGAGGTCGGCGACCCATTCGTCAACCCTGGCCTGCACGAGCACGAGCTCCGGCCCACCGACGTCGACCCCGAACTGGAGAAGCGGGCCGAGCGCCAGGTGGCGGGCATGTTCACCCTGGCGGCGGTACTCGCCCTCGGGTCGGGCGTGGCCTATCTCGCCATCGATCGGCACGCCATCTTCCTCAACTTCAACGCCTCCAACTTCGCGATCGGCACCTGCCTCGGTCTCGCGCTCGTACTCATCGGCGCCGGCGCGATCCAGTGGGCCAAGAAGCTGATGGGCGACCACGAGATCGTCGAGGAGCGGCACCCGGCGCGCTCGTCGCCGGAGGACCGCGCGGTGGCGGTCGCCGAGTTCGAGACCGGGGCCGCGGAGTCCGGGTTCGGCCGGCGCAAGCTGATCCGCAACAGCCTCTTCGGCGCCCTCGGCGCCCTCGGGGTGCCCAGCGTCGTGCTGCTCGGCGACCTGGGCCCGCTGCCGGGAAACGACCTGTCTCGGACCGTCTGGCGGGCCGGGATGCGGATCGTGAAGGACCCGACGGGCGAGGCGATCAGACCGGCCGACATCGAGATCGGCACGCTGGTCAACGCGGAGCCGGAGGTCTTCTTCGACGAAGACATGCACATGGCGCACGTCGAGATACAGAACGCCAAGGCCAAGGCGGCGGTGATCCTCGTACGGATGCGACCGGAGGAGATCACGCCGTACGGCGGCCGGGAGAACTGGGGTATCGACGGCATCCTGTGTTACTCCAAGATCTGCACCCACGTCGGCTGCCCGATCAGCCTGTGGGAGCCGGACACCCACAACCTGCTCTGCCCGTGCCACCAGTCCACCTTCGACCTCGCCAACAACGGCGAGGTGGTGTTCGGCCCGGCTGCCCGTACCCTCCCTCAGCTTCCGTTGGCCCTGGATGACGAGGGTTATATCGTTGCCACTAGCGACTTTCGAGAGCCCGTGGGGCCGAGCTACTGGGAGCGCGGCGGGGAGGAGGAACGAGCATGAGCCAGACCACGAAGGCGCCGCCCGGGGCGGGTGCGGTCGAGTGGCTCGACGACCGCCTCGGTCTGGGCACGATGTCGAAGAAGCTGATCCGCAAGGTCTTTCCGGACCACTGGTCGTTCATGCTCGGCGAGATCGCCCTGTGGTCGTTCGTCGTACTCCTGCTGACCGGCACGTTCCTGACCCTGTGGTTCGAGCCGGGCATGGCCGAGGTGGAGTACGAGGGTTCCTACGCGCCGCTGCGCGGGCTGGAGATGTCGGAGGCGTACGCCTCGACCCTGGACATCTCCCTGGACGTCCGGGGCGGATTGCTGATGCGGCAGATGCACCACTGGTCGGCGATGCTGTTCATCGGTGCGATGTACGTCCATCTTCTGCGGACGTTCTTCACCGGGGCCTTCCGCAAGCCGCGCGAGCTCAACTGGGTGATCGGCACGCTGCTGCTCCTGCTGGGCACCCTGGAGGGCTTCACCGGGTACTCGCTGCCGGACGACCTGCTCTCCGGTACCGGCCTGCGGATCGCCGAGGGCATCATCCGGTCGACCCCGGTCGTGGGCACGTACCTCTCGTTCTTCATCTTCGGCGGTGAGTTCCCGGGTGACGACTTCGTCCCCAGGTTCTACATCGTCCACGTGCTGCTGATACCCGGCCTGCTGCTGGCGTTGATCGTCGCGCACCTGCTGCTGCTCGTGTACAACAAGCACACACAGTGGCCCGGGCCCGGCCACACCGAGAAGAACGTCGTCGGGTACCCCCTCCTGCCGGTCTATGCGGCCAAGGCCGGCGGCTTCTTCTTCATGGTGTTCGGCGTCACCGCGCTCATGGGCGCACTGATGCAGATCAACCCGGTGTGGAAGTACGGACCGTACAACCCCGCCGAGGTGACCGCGGGGTCCCAGCCCGACTGGTACATGGGCTTCACCGAGGGGTTGCTGCGCATCTTCCCGCCCTGGGAGACCGAGCTCTTCGGGTTCACGGTCAGCTGGAACGTCTTCCTGCCCGCGGCCCTCACCCCGATGGTCATGTTCATCGTCATCACGATGTACCCGTTCATCGAGCAGTGGATCACCGGGGACAAGCGGGAGCACCACCTGCTGCAGCGGCCGCGCAACGCCCCGACCCGGACGGCGCTCATGGCCGCGCTGATCACCTTCTACGGCCTGCTGTGGATCGGCGGCGGCAACGACATCTTCGCGCTGCTCTTCGACGTCAGCCTGAACTGGATCACCCGTGTCCTGCGGGTCGCGGTGTTCGTCGGGCCGGTCATCGCCTTCATCGTGACCAAGCGGATCTGCCTCGGGCTGCAGCGAGCCGACCGCGAGAAGGTGGTGCACGGTTACGAGACCGGCATCATCATGCGCTCGCCGACCGGTGAGTACACCGAGCGGCACGCGCCGGTCTCGGCCGAGGAGGCGTGGCGGCTCACCGAGCACGAGCGGCCGACGGTGCTGGAGGTGGACGGCCAGGTGGACGAGCACGGCGTCGTCAACCCGGCGTCGCGGCGGCTCCGGGTGCGCGCGCGGTTGTCCCGGTTCATGTACGGCGACGACATCCAGAAGCCGACTGGCCAGGAGATCGAGGAGGCGCACAGCAACGGCCACGATGGGCACGGTGAAGCCGGCCACAGGGCCGTCGAGGACGCCGAACACGACCAGCTCGAGCACCGGTCCTGAGCCCTGCCGCGTTGCCCGCGGGCAACGCGGCAGGTTACTCGCCAACGGCGCCTGAGTACACGGCAACGGCCGGGATTTGTGCCCGGTTCGTCCTCGTTCAGCCGACCGTTACCGTGTAAGGACGTTGTCGGCATGCCTGGAGGGCGGACATGGACACCCTGGGTGCCGCCATCGCCAGGGGTCAGTTTCGGGGACCTCCTTGACCCGACGGGACACGCGGTTCCGGCGGATCAACGACAAGATCCTCGGCAACTAGTGTCATGCGCCTTTGGTTCGTTGAAGAAGTCGGCCGAGAGAGGCGATGATCTCTTCGGCCGTCTTGGTCCACACGAACGGTTTGGGGTTGGCGTTCCATTCTTCAAC
>WHTJ01000141.1 GCA_009377795.1 Propionibacteriales bacterium
GGTGGAGACGAAGGGACTCGAACCCTCAACCCCCGCCTTGCAAAGGCGGTGCTCTACCAGTTGAGCTACGTCCCCGATCGGGCCGCCGCGAGATGCACGCGGCGGGGGTCAGATCCACAGCAGGATGCTCCCGGCGCCGCTCAAGGCCCGGGCTGCGTGAAGGATGCGTCAGCTGACGCTGTCTGTTGCCTCCGACCACAGATCCTGGTTGGACTGCTGGCCCTTGATCTTGGTGAACACGACATAGCCGATGACGCCGGCGATTACCAGGAGCAGAAGCTTCTTCACGATAGTCCTTGGATTGCAAGCGGAAAATGATCAGACCGACGAGTCCGCACGCGCATACCCGACCGGCTCAACGCAGTGTACCCGCTGAGCCGCGCCCGCACGCGGATCGGTGTCAGGTGCGCCGCTGGTCGGTCGCCAGGGCGGCCGCCCCGAGTGCAAGGTAGGTGCATCCGGCGACGTACCGCTGTCCCCGCAGGAGCCCGGGCCGGCGCCGGAGCCACCCGCCCAGAGCACCGGACACGCACGCGTAGACCAGATCGCTGATCAGGCCGATCGCCGCGAGCAACAGACCGAGGACAACGACCTGGGTCGCCACCGAACCCTCTGCAGGGTCGATGAACTGAGGCAGGAAGGCAAGGAAGAACAGCGCTACCTTCGGGTTCAGGACGTTGATGAGGACACCGTCGCGATAGACCCGGCGAAGCTGTCGTCTCGTGCCGGAGTCGCCTAGCGACAGCTCCTTTTTGCTCAGCAAGGAACGGATCCCGAGATACACCAGGTACGCCGCCCCGGCGTACTTCACGATCTGGAACGCGACCGCAGAGGACGCGATCAGCGCGGACAGCCCGGCCGCCGCGGCGGCGATGTGGACCAGCGTGCCGGTCTCGATCCCGAGAGCGGACGCGATCCCGGCGCTCCGTCCCTCCGACACACCGCGGGTCACGATGTAGAGGTGGTTCGGGCCCGGGATGGCCACGAGCGCGGCCGCCGCGACGGTGAAGAGCAGGAGGGTCGTCGGCTGCGGCACGCAGCCATCCTATGGAACCCGGCCGCCGTACCGCCCGAACCAGCCGTCGTACCGCCGAAACCATCAGCCCTCCGGCAGCAGCTCCTGTACCGCCCACCCGTTGCCATCCGGATCGCCGAAGAAGACGAACGAGCCCCAGGGAAACTCCTGAACCTCACTGACCTCGACACCGCGCTCGACGAGCTGGGCGCGCGCGGCATGAATGTCCCTCGACCACCATCTGCATGCCCTGGACGGATCCCGGCTCCGGCGGCGACCCCATGAGCCCGCTCCCGATGGCGATCGAGCACGCCGATCCAGGAGGCGTCAGCTGAACGAAGCGGAGCTCCTCGTTGACCCGATGGTCGTGATCCGCATTGAAGCCGACCCTCTCGGTGTAGAACGCCTTGGCGCGGTCCACGTCGGACACCGGGATCGCCACCAGCTCGAGCTTCCAGTCCATGGCCCGTCTTCCTCTCCTGACTGGGGTACGGCGACCTCGCTGGCCGCCATCGACATGGCCACGCTATGGGTCTATGCGGTCGCTTTCTGACCGTAATCTGCGCCGGGAGCCGCCACCACCTGGATCGCGCATCATCATCTCGGAGGTCGCGGTGCATCTCCAGTGAGACTCCACTGGTTCAAGGCGGTCTGTTTGTGATGTGCGGCGCCGAGGGCGATCCCGATGAAACCGCTGATCGCAGGGACACCCAGCAGGGCCAACTCCCACATCACATGCGCCGGCCTTCCACCGGCGGGGGGCACCCGGCCGGGCCTGTCCTGGGTTACTCTGCCAGGCGGACGCTATCGGGCGCGGAAGGGGACGATCATGGGCACCATCGCGATTCACGAGTTCATCTCTCTCGACGGAGTATTCGAGGACCCGTCGTGGACCTTCGACTACGGCTTCGATCCAAAGATGGGCGAGACGCTCGGGGCGATCACGAGCGGGTCGAAGGCCATCCTGCTGGGTCGTACGACGTTCGAGATGTTCGCGCCGGCGTGGTCCACCCGTACGGTCGAGGACGACCCCGGCGCACCGTTCTTCAACGACACGCAGAAGTACGTCGTCGGATCGCAGGAGCCGAACGTCGAATGGGCAAACTCGACCCACCTCGGCCCGTACGACCCGGCCACGATCCGGAAGCTGAAGGACGATACGGACGGCCGCATCTACATCTCCGGCAGCGGCACCCTCGTACGCGCGCTCCTCAAGGACGGACTGGTCGACGACCTGCACCTGTTCGTCTATCCGGTCGCGCTCGGCAAGGGCGAGCGGTTCTGGGCCGACGGCGTCGATGCGACCAAGCTCGCGCTGAAGGAACACGAGGCCTATGACAACGGCGTCGTCCACCTGAGCTACGGCCAGGCCACGTCCTAGGGCAACCGGCCGTCAGGTCGGTGGTGAAGGCGATTCGGTGCGGTAGTGATAGCCGCACATCTCGGTGAAGCACGCACTGTCGTACAGGCGGAGCGCCGGGTCGTTGTCGCGCTCGACCTGGAGGTACATACCGTCCGCTCCTTGGCCGGCCGCCCAGTCGGCCAGGGATGCCAGGATGCCGCGGGCCGCGCCCCTCCCGCGCGCCTCGGGGAGGGTTGCCATGCCGAATACGCCGGCCCAGCCGGCGTCCGCTACCACGCGTCCGACCGCGACGACGTTGTCTCCGTCCAGGGCGCCGGCGTACGCGCTCGGTTGAGTCACTCGGTCGAGCATCTCCCACTCGATCTGCGGATCGCCGCCGTGGCCGTGGACGGCGTACCAGGCCTCGAACCATGCACTCGACGGCGTCTCGTCCAGCTGAACGCGCGACCCACCCGCGCGTACCTGCGTCTGTACGTCCGCGGTCGACGCCGCCCGCAATGACATCGGACTCTCCCAGCGATAGCCGCGCTTCGCCAGCGTTGCGTCGAGGTCGGCGGCGCATGCGCCCGGGCTGACCTGGAACCTCGTCGGCACCCCGAATCCCGCGTAGAACCTCTCGGCAGCCGAGATCATGCGCTCCAACTCCTCGCGACTGGCCTCACCGTGCGGCAGCACGGTTCCCATCCACCAGGACGAGCTCGCGGAGCGGCGCAGCCACCAGCCGCCGACGTGCTCGACGTGCTCCGCGGGAAGGGCCCTGGCCGCTCTCTCCTGCAGGCGCCGCACAGACTCCGGGCTATGCGGCGCGGACGACACCGACACCCATCACCCTCCAAACTCCGAACGTTCCCAGAAGTCCCGTAACGGGAGCCGTTCCTGCGCGTCCGGCCTCTGCCCGTCGGTTGAGGCTATAAGCGCCGGCGAGACAGAATGAACGCCATGCCGCGCGCGTTCTGGATCAACACCTTCACCGCAATCCACGACGAGGACAAGCTGGCTCGCTACATCGAGCTGGCCGGTCCGGCGATGCGGGCGGCGGGAGGACGCTTCCTCGCCCGCGGGAACCCAGCCCACGTATTCGAGGGCGCGACGACCCTGCGTACAAGCCTGATCGAGTTCGACAGCGTGGACCAGGCCGTGGCCGCCTATCGCAGCCCGGCGTACCAGCGTGCCCTCGAGGCGCTCGGCGACGGCGCGGAACGGGAGATCCGGATCGTCGAGGCGGTCGAGTAGTCCAACGAGTGGGAGCGCCGATCGGCCCGGTAACGCTCCGCCGTCCGGCGGTGATCATGCGGCT
Organism: Propionibacteriales bacterium; assembly: GCA_009377795.1. Lineage (GTDB taxonomy): Bacteria > Actinomycetota > Actinomycetes > Propionibacteriales > Nocardioidaceae > WHTJ01. The sequence goes on from WHTJ01000141.1 coordinate 3,676, forward strand.
CGACTTCGAACGCGGTGCGACGCGCGTTGACCGACGTGATCAAACGGTCCGGGGCGACCGGTCACCAGCCGCCCCGGACGGCCTTGCGACTGGGTCAGCAGTTGCGCAGAAGCGGTGACTGGTTAAGGAGCTGCGAGCGCGGCGACACGAACTCCTGATACGAGTCACTCATCTCCGCATGCGCGGGGAACGCCGCCACTCGGTGGCAGTTCTGGAACGCGAGCCTGACCCCGAAATGCTTTTCCAGCCCACCGCGAATTGAATTGCTCGCAAGCGCGCGCAGCAGCTGGCCGCGGGCGGTCTCGTCCGGTGGGGGGATCTGGTTGTCGGCGAACTCCGCAGTTCCGTTCCCCAGCTCGGTGGCAACCCGGCTGACGGTGTCCCAGGCATACGGCAGGGACTCGCGGATGGTCCGTACGAAGTCCTGCTCGTCGATCTCGCCTTGCTCGGCGGCCGACAGCAGATCGGGTGACACGTTTAGCGACATGAAGCCTCCTAATGAAAATGGTTGTCACTTCCACGGAGAGTGTTGCGTCAAGTGCGCACGGCTGTCAACGGGCGCGGGCGACGGTCCACGTCGCGGTCATGTTCGGCCCGTCGACGTCCTCTATTCGGCGGATGGCGAGGTGCCGCTCGCTGCTTGGGGGACGTCCTCTGGAATTTCTTGCTTCTCGTTGGGAACCAGAACCCGGTCGGAGTGACTATCTATCTATGGGAGCCGTGTGGGCTGCCGCCGCTGAGGGTGATCGCTTGAGCGTCGAGGATGAGGTCACTGTCTTCGTGGCAGCCCGCCGCAGGGCGTTGGTTCGGTTCGGCTACATGCTGACCGGCGATGTCGCCGCGGCCGAGGACTTGGTGCAGGAGGCGTTGGTTCGTTGCCTGGCCCGTTGGCATCGGCTGGACCCGCCCGGCATGGAGGGCTACGTCCGCAAGGTGATGGCCCAGCTCGCCTGGCGCGCCCCAGGCACACTCCGCACCCTGTGGGTTCGACGCAGGAGGAGCCGCTGGACGACATCGCGGAGGCGTCCGCCGAGGCGGTCGACCTCCGAGCGGCACTCGCGGTGTTGCCCATCCAACAGCGAATCGTGCTCGTGCTGCGGTACTGGCAAGACCTCACCGAGACCGAGATCGCCGACCTTCTTGGCTGTCGCCCCGGAACGGTGAAGAGCCGGCTCAGCCGCGGGACCGCGCAGCTGCGAAACCAGCTGGGGCCGGTGAACGATTCCGCCACGCCCGCCGCTGACACCGGGCAACCCGGTCAGACACGTCCGAGCCGGTGGGAGGAGAGGCCATGACTGCACTGCGAGAACGACTCGACGAGATCGCCAACTCCGTGACCGGCGGCGACCGCCTCGACGGTGCCCGCTTGTACCGCGAGTCCATGACACATGCACGACGTCGCCGCGCCTCCTTGGTCAGTGTGGCGGCCGCAGCCGCCGTCGCAGCCGTCGTGGTGGTTGTGTCGCTCGTCGATACCGGAGGGAGTCCGACGATTGCTCCGGCACCCCCGCCGGAGTCTGTGGAACCGTCGGATCCATCCGAAGTCAAGGGCGCCTGCCCGGGCGGCGAGCAGCGTGCCGTGTTCCCCGGCGCATCGGTGCTCCTCGGGTGCGCTCGGCTGGACGACGGCCGGAAGGTGGAGCTGTTCAGCCACATCCAATCCGGCGGGCTATGTCTGCAGATCGTGGGAATCGACAACCGGGCACGCGAGTGCGGGAATGCGCCATCGGAGCAAGAGCCTCCCGTGACCGACGCGGTGGTTGCCCAAATGATCGCACAATGGACCGAGTCAGCGGCGCTCGAGGTCTACGGCGCCGCCTCGGCCGATGTCACCACAGTCAGCCTGACGTACACCCGCGCTGGCTCTGCCCACCGAACACGCGCCGAGCTCATTCGAGTAACCGATGGCGAAGCTCTGGAAAAGGCTGCGATCGGTGAGCCCTTCGGATACTTCCTGGCCGAGCTACCACCGGAGACCCCCATCACCACGGTCACGGCAATAGCCCTAGACCGCGGACAGAGACTCGGAGCAGACGACTTCGGGTTCCTGCACGATCAGCCGCGGCGAGCGATGATCAGTGGCCCGATCCGGTGAGTACGGTGACAATCCGGGACCACCATGCAAACCGGGGTAGGGTGCCGCCATGCCCCGGCGCCTTTCCCTCGCCCTGGCTGTCGTGCTTGCCGTCATCTCGGTGCTGGCGTCGTCGTGCGACCTGCTCCCGCGCGCGGACGACGCGGCCGACCCGCGGCCGGCCACCAAGGTGAAACGCCAGCCCTTGCCCGATATTGAGCGCGAGCTCGAGAAGCGCCTGTCCCGCGCCGGATCCGGTTCCTCGCGAGCACAGTTCATCAGGCTGTTCGGGCCACGGGCGCGTGACCTCGCCAGACGCTGGTACCGCAACATGCACAAGCTCGGGGTCTCCGACATCGAGGCATCCGTCGAACTCAACGTGAGGATCGAGGGCGGTGAAACCACCGCCATCGCGTACCTCGTCAGCGCCTCCGTGTTCACCTGGATCGCCCAGAAGTACAACCCGCGCACCGCCACGAGGGTGGCGATCGCGGCACTGGACAGCTCCAGCTACGACCCCTTCGCGGAGCTGAAGCAGCTCAAGGGGCTCAAGGGGCTCGAGCCGCAGCGCGGCCGGGCACAGTGGAACGACTGGCTGCAAACCCCGTGACCGTTGGGCTCGTCCAGCGATCCCAACGGGCGTGTCGACCGCATCACCGGATGTGCTGACCCAAGTACAGTACGGACTCGTGTATGACTTCTCGCGCGACGAAGACTTTCGCCGGGAGTGGGACTACCTCTACCTCCGGTCGGTGCACGCGGCCGCTTTGGCCGCCTTTGAACGCGCAGCCTGGAAGTCCGAGGATGAGGCCTATGTCGCGTTGGCCACGGAGTTGCGCAACCGTGGCATTGAGGCCGAGCCCGACGCACTGGTCGCCGGTGCTGCCGTTATCAGCCGGGGAGAGCAACCAGCGATCCTCAGGCCCGCGGCAGGACGCCGGAAGCGAGAGGTCACGCCTCGACCGCCCGCGACGCCCACCGCGCGGGACCAGTTGTCGAATTCCTTCACCCACCACAACGGCCGGTAGACCCCAACTGTCGGATGCAAGGCTTGGTGCCTCTCAGGCCAGGGCCTCGCTCAGGATCGCGGTTGCTGTCTACCAACGGACCGCTGCCTGTCGAAACGGCACACCGAAGGGGTGGTCCGGGCTCGTTCGGGGGGAGCGAGTCGCTCAGACGGACACCGAGTCGAACATGACGAGAGTTATGGACGCCAGTCAGTCACGATGACGGCTGCCATGATGGTGGCTGTCGTACACGCGAGCATTGCGAACAGCGCAACCCAGAAGGTCGCCCGTGCTGCCCTGGACGCAGATCTCGCCGCGCGGATTGCGTGCTGGGAGAGTTCCCGGGTGTTCAGGTGCTCAAGTCTTCTCTGGATGGCGTGCTGCTCTTGGGTGAGACTCGTGACCGTCTCGTTCCATGTCTGCATAGTGTCTTTCGCGGCATTGATGCGCACAACATCCTTGGTTCCGAGAAGCTCAGCGAGGGTCTCGACGGAGGACCCGAAGGCGTGTGCGGCCCTGTCCAGGTCGCCCTCGGTCTTCTTGAGCTGCTCCTCGAGCCTTGCCCGTTCCGTCATGACGGGAGGATGGTACGAGCGATGAGGCCTGTCCATGCCGGTGCCATATCTGCTCCGTCCCCTGATACGTAGCGGTCATTAGGTCATCGGCGTAAGGGTCGGCTGACGTTTGCTGACCGGCGCCGTCGTCTGCAATCTGCCCGCTCCACCTAATGGGCGCCGAAGTTCGTAGGCCGGAACGGAGCGGGTGCACGGCTGAGTTTACTCAGAGACGCCCATCGGAGGGCGAGGTTCGTGCTCCTGTACGTGGTTGGTCTGCCTGAGGGACCTCCCTCAGCCACGCTCGGGCGAGGGCGGCGAGTCGGTCCAGGGAGGCCTGAAGCTTGTCGGCCGTGGTCGCCCGAGCACGCGGGAAGCGCTTCTCGTCGGTCAGCTGCGTCCAGTCGTAGGTGTGGGTGACACGCGTGCGCGACGAGTCGACCGGCTCAAGCTCCCATCGCCAAAGATGCCCTGGCGGTTCTTGGCCCGGCTCGGCGGGTCTCCACGCGATCCGGCGACCCTCGTCGAACTCGACCACGTGGTTCTCCCGGACACCGCCCTTCGCGAGCATCATGGTGAACACCTCACCGACGCCGCGGATTCGCTGCCCGGAAGGAGCCTCGTCCAGGTTGTCGTTGCCGTCCCAGCGAGGCTGCTGGGTCGGGTCAGCAATCAGCTCGAAGATCTGGTCGGCGCCGGCCATCATCTCGCGGCTGGCGCTGACGACGCGCGGAAGTTCATCGGAATTGGTCATGCCTGAATCCAAGCACCGGACGCGACCGACGAAATCGTGGGGCTCGGCTTGTGCGCCAACGATCGCCAAGGCCACTCGCTGGCGTCGACGTCAGGTAGAGCGCCACGGCGATGCTGCTGTCCGTCCGAGCGCGACGGTCTCGACGGAGGCGACGATGAGGACGATCGTACGGCGGGCGTCCTGGCGAAGGCGCCCTGACCTACGGAGACACAGTGGTGGGCCTATCGGTTGAGAGAGCACTCACCGGTTGAGTCGGTTGCCACACGGCACCGATGTAGCGGATCAACGAACTGGCCATGGACCTGTCGAAGTCGCCGCCCCTGTCCAGGTGCTCCCTGCCGTCCTCGTCTCGCCAGATGATGGTGAAGGGC
>WHTJ01000142.1 GCA_009377795.1 Propionibacteriales bacterium
GTAGGCCACTCACCCTGACCCAGCCCGCAGCGACACGCCGCTACGCGGAGGTTCTCAGGTGAGGCAACGTATCGACCCACGCGGAGGTTTTTGATGAGTCAACGCGCCACCTTGACGGGTGAACGATCGGTCAGTAACCTGATCGAATCACGGAGAGGACCCCGTTCATGATGGCTCGACGCCGCACATCTCTTGCAGTGATCACTTCCGCGGCCATGCTCACGCTTTCAGCGTGCGGCGGCGGCGGATCGACTCCCGATAGTGCTTCGGAGGAAAAGCCGTTCGCCGGCGAGACCCTGGTCGTCGGTGGCCCCCAGGCGAACATCATCGACACAGTCCGAGCCGGCGGCGCCTTCGACAAGGCGTTCAAGAAAGAGACCGGGGCCACGATCAAGTGGATTCCGGGCCAGGCACCAGACAACCTCACCAAGCTCATCTCGTCGAAGGGAAGCACGCCGCCGTTCGACGTGGCATTCCTCGATAATGTCCAGCAGGAGCGGGCCATCGCGGCCGACGTGATCGAGCAGATCGACCCCAAGAAACTCAAGAGCACCGCGCACCTGCCAAAGACCAGCGGATACCCACACCCCGGTTACGGCCCTGCATGGGTAGTGATCCGCCTCGGCTACTGCATCAACACCAAGGCCTACAAAGACAACGGGATAACGATCCCGAAGAACATCGAGGGCTGGTTCGACCCCAAACTTGCCAACCACATCGCCTTGCCTGACCCGAACAACTTCTACTGGCAGGCGACGATGCCGGCCCTCGCCGACCACTACGGCGTGTCCTACAACAACCCGCAGAAACTCATCAACAAGCTCGCGACGATCAAGGCCCAGGAGTTCTTCACGAGCTCGAGCGCGGCGCAATCAAGCCTGCAGTCGGGCAACGTGTGGCTGGCGCCGATCACCGACGGCCGCTGCCTGGGTCTGAAGCTCGGCGGTCAGCCAGTCAAGCTCATTCCGCTCAACCTGAACGTCGGTGGGAAAGCCTACCCCTATGCCGGGCTGGTGGATACCTGGGACATCGCCAAGGGCAGCGAGAACAAAGAGCTCGCACTGAAGTTCATCGACATGGCGCTAAGCGAGCGCGGCACCATGCCGATGATCGAGAAGTTTGGTTACCTTCCCTCGCGTCAGGACCTGCTCGCCAAGGCGAAGGGGATGGAAGACTACAAGCCGCTGATCGGGGACTTCAGCTTCGACCAGCTCTACTTCCCCGACTACGAGAAGTTCGCCCCACACCTGCGCGACTGGACCGACACTTGGAACAAGGCGTTCAAGAAGTGACCGATGTGCCCAGAGCCGCCCGGCGAGAGCTCACGATACGGGCGGCCTGAGCCGACGCCCCATAGGACAGAGTTTGACCGTCTCCATCAGCGCCGAGCACCTCCAGGTCAGGTACGGCACGTTCACAGCCGTCGACGACGTGAGCCTCACGGTGGAGCCCGGCCAGTTCGTGTCCTTGCTGGGACCTTCCGGCTCGGGGAAGACGAGCGTGCTGCGGGCCATCGCCGGCTACGTCATCCCGGACCAGGGCCGTATCCTGGTCGGCAGCCAGGACGTCACGCGACTGTCGCCGCGATTCCGCAACTTCGGCATGGTGTTCCAGCACTACGCCCTGTTTCCCAACATGAGGGTGCGCGACAATGTCGCGTTCGGCCTACGCACCCGCTCGATATCCCGCGCCCAGGTCCGACCACTCGTCGATGACGCGCTCGAGCTCGTCGGTCTGGCCGACTACGCCCGCCGATACCCCGAACAACTGAGCGGCGGCCAGCAGCAGCGGGTAGCCCTAGCCCGGGCAGTCGTGATCCGCCCAACGTTGCTGCTCATGGACGAACCACTGGGCGCCCTCGACCTGCGGATGCGCCAGCAGCTGCAGACGGAGATCCGGCGCCTGCAGCGGGAGCTCGGCATCAGCACCGTCTACGTCACACACGACCAGGAAGAAGCGTTCTCCATGTCCGACGAGGTGATCGTGATGAGCACCGCGCGGATATCAGCAAGCGGCTCACCGGGCGACCTCATCTACCACCCGGCAAGCCAGTTCGCTGCCAACTTCGTCGGCAACAACACGGTACTAGTCGCGGAGCGCGCCGCGCTCGACTCCACGGCCGTGGTCCACGGCCTGCCAGGGCAGACGAGTCCATTCCGCCCCGCGCTGCCGCTCGCGAGCGACACCGAACGCTTGCTGGTCGTGCTACGCGCCGAGCAGCTGCGCTGCCACCGCGATCCCACTCCCGGCGGTGCCGCCGGCGTCGTGACAGGGAAGCGGTTCGCGGGCCTTGAGCAGTTGGTCGGCATCCGCATAGAGGACCAGACCGTGACCGCGATCGACCGCGGCATGGGACTCGAGGAGGGCGAGAACGTCTTCGTGACCTGGGACCCGGAAGGGGTCCATCTCATCGAGGAGACGGCCGACGGCGCTCCCGTGCCACGCGAGTCCCGTCAGCGCGCTGTACGCCAGGACCTGGCCGGCGCCGCAGCGACAGCTGCGGGCGGCGAGAGCGGATGAACCGGGTAAGCACGAGGGCTCGCTGGGGTCTGGGCTCGCTTCCCCTGCTGCTCTTCTACGTTGCGTTCTTCCTCCTGCCGCAGCTCTACTTCCTGCGCCTGTCGCTCTACCGGACCGATACCGTCGGGCAGCAGCTCGGCGCACCAGGTTTCCAGACGATCGCCAAGGTGCTATCGAGCGACTTCTACCGCGACGCCATCGTCAGCACGATCGCGCTCTGCGTGCTGACGATGTTGTTCACGTTGGTGCTTGCCTACCCCATCGCCTACTCGTGCGTGCGCTCGCGTACGTGGGGACGGTTCATCTTCATCTGCGTCGTCGCGTCCATGTTCAGCAGCGCGGTGGCGCGGGTGCTCGGGTGGCGGGTGCTCCTCGCGATCGACGGTCCGGTCAACAGGCTGCTTCAGCTCATCGGACTCGTCAACCAGCCGGTGCAGCTCACCGGTAACTTCTACGGCGTGCTGATCGGCACGGTTCACGCCATGCTGCCCATCGCGGCGATCGGGCTCATGCCGGTCTGCGAGGCGGTTTCACGCGAGCAGCTCGAGGCCGCGACGGGCCTCGGGTCCAGCTCGTGGCGAACCTTCCGCACGGTATTCCTGCCACAGACTTGGACGGGCCTGGTCTCGATCGGCCTGCTCGTGTTCGCGGTCACCGCGGGCGCGTTCACCACTCCGGCGCTGCTCGGCGGTGGACGGGTGGCCATCCTCGCCATCCTCATCTACACTGCGGCCAGCCAATCCCTCGACTACTCGGTGGCCGCTGCGCTCTCGCTCGTACTGTTCGCGCTGGTGGGCGGAGCCGTCCTCCTCGGCCTGGTCGTCGGGCGGAGCCGGAGCGGCCCGAAGGTGGGATCGACGTGAGCCTCACCCAGGCCCCGCGGACGACCGCGCCGGCTCAGGGCTGGGCAGTGCGTACCTCCCCCGCGGGCGAGGTCGTCTCGCGGATCGCGATCCGGGTGCTGATTCTCTTCGGAGTCGTTTTCCTCATGGCCCCGCTGATCGTCATCATGGTTACCTCGTTCAACATCGCACCAGCCCTCGACTTCCCGCCCAAGCAGTGGTCCCTGTCCTCCTACGAGAACATCTCCGGCCAGATCTACCAGTCGTTCTTCGTCAGCGTGGAGCTCGCGCTGCTGTGCACCGCCGGCAGCCTGCTGCTCGCCGTAACGGCATCCTTCGCACTCGTGCGCGGCCGGTTGCCTCTCACCCGTGGTCTCGAGACGTTCTTCCGTGCACCCCTGCAGGTGCCCCAGATCGTCATGGGTCTCGCGCTCTTCCAAATGTTCGTCCTGACCCAGACCAGCCTCGGTATCTCACTGCAGGCGAAGCTCACCGGCCTGGTCATCGCCCACATCGTCCTCGTCACGCCTTACATCCTCGCCACATCCGTCGCGCGCATCGCGACCATGGACGCCGAACTGGAAGAGGCAGCCCTCGGACTCGGCGCCAGACCATTCGTGATCTTCTTCCGGGTCACGCTGCCCGTGGTGCGGCAGGCGCTCATCGCGTCGGCCGTGCTGGCATTCCTCGTGTCGTTCGACAACGTGCCACTGTCGCTGTTTCTCAGTGGCCCGGGGATGACGACACTACCGGTCGCCCTGTTCAACGAGAGCGAGTCGTCGCTGTCCTCGAGCATCTACGCGGCCGCTTCGTTGACCGTCGTGTTCTCGCTCGTCGTCACGGCGATTCTGGACCGGTTCATCGGGCTCCGCAGCGTACTGCGCCGGTGACCACCATGCGGCCCGATGGGCCGACCGAGAGGAGTTCGACCGTGTCCGTCTCGCTCAGCTTCGCCATGACCCGCAACCCGCGGATGGATCCCATCCTCGACGGCAGGTGCACACCGGTGGGCATCGATCTACAGGTGCTCGAGGGTCAGGCGCCGGATATCTTCTGGCGTCAGCTGCGGTTCGCGGAGTTCGACGTCTCGGAGATGTCGTTGTCCTCGTTGCTCATGCTGATCGACCGGGGCCGCGACGAGTGGAAGGCACTGCCCGTCTTCCACGACCGACGCTTCTGGCACTCCTACGCAATCGTCAGCCGCAAGGCGGGCATCACTACCCCCGCGGACCTGCGCGGCAAGCAGGTCGGCGTGCCGGACTACCAGCAGACCGCGGCACTGTGGAGCCGGGCGATCCTCAGCCACCACTTCGACATCCAGCCGCAGGACATGGTGTGGCACATGGAGCGCTCACCAGCACTCAGCCACGGCGGCGCCGTCGGCTTCGAGCCTCCCGAAGGCGTCGAGCTGCACTACGTCGCTGAGAACCGCCACCTCGGCAGCATGCTGATCGACGGATCACTCGACGCGGCGATCGTCTACGAGCCGGCACTGCTCGACGGTCATCCCACCACCGTCGACCGCAGCCCGCGGTCACTGCCCGAGGACGCGGTCCACTGGCTCTTCGCCGACCGCAACGCCGAACGGCGCCGGTGCTTCGACCAGCTCGGTTACGTCCCGATCAACCATTGCCTCGTCGTTCGGGCAAGCGTGCTCGAGAAACATCCCTGGGTCGCCCTCAACCTCTACCAGGCGTTCGTCGAGTCCAAACAGCTCAACGACCGCACGGTTGCGAAGTCCCTCGACATCTATGCACAGCTCGGTCTCGGCGGCGCCTACGCCGACGGCACGCCGGAGCCGAACCTCTACCCCTACGGCTTTCAGGCCAACAAGCGCGTGCTCGAGGCCCTCGCCACGCACTCCCACGAGCAGGGCTTGACCTCGCGGCCCATCGCCCCCGATGAGTACCTCGCCGCCTCGACGCTAGACCTGTGAACGGGCAACCGCATACTCAAGTGAGCCGCGCCGTCGGTGCCCGGCTGCCCAGGCTCGAAGACGCCCGGTTGCTGAGCGGGCGCGGGCAATTCGTGGCCGACGTCCGGCTGCCGCGCATGACCGAGGTGTACTTCCTGCGCTCCCCCGTGGCGCACGCGCGGATCGTCGCGGTCGACACCGCGCGGGCCCGCTCGGCGCCTGGCGTGCTTGCGGTGCTCACCGCCGCGGATCTTCCGGCCGTCACGCTGGCCAACGCACGCCACCCCAACCTGCGCGTCACGCCACAGCCGGTCCTAGCCGTGGACAAGGTGCGCTACGTCGGCGAGCCAGTAGCCGCCATCGTGGCCGTCTCCCGCTACGCCGCCGAGGACGCAGCCGACCTCGTCGACGTGGACTACGATGAGCTCCCCTGTGTCACAGCGCTGCCGGGCACCACCGTCGAAAAGTCGGCGTGGTTGTTCGACGACATCGCCGACAACGTCGTCTTCCAGCACGCTGACGGCTCCGACGACGTGGACGCCGCACTCACCTCCTCGGCACACGTGGTCTCCGGCGAGCTGCGCTTCCACCGTCAGGTCGCGTGCCCGCTCGAGCCACGCGGTACGGTCGCCGACTTCGACGCCGGATCGGGCCTGCTGACGATGTGGGCGTCGACCCAGTCGCCGCACCGGCTACAGCGCGAGATCGCGACTGCCATCGGCATGGCCAACAGCCAAGTCCGCGTAGTCATGCACGACATCGGCGGCGGGTTCGGCCAGAAGATCCCTCCCCACGTCGAGGAGATCGCGACAGCGTTGTCCGCAATGCACGTGGGACGACCCGTCCGCTGGATCGAGGACCGTTGCGAGAACCTCGTCGCCGCCCCGCACGCGCGCGACCAGCTCATCAGGATCGAGTTGGGACTCGATGACGAGCTGCGCTTCACGGCCCTGCGCGGTCACGTCCTCGGCAACGCGGGCGCCTACTCTTCCGCGAGCGGGAGCGCCTTGACCGAGGCCTACCGCGCTGCGCGCACGCTGACCGGCACCTACAAGATCCGCACGTTCGCCTACGACGTCGCGATCGGGCTCACCAACAGCACGCCGATCGCGCCGTACCGCGGCGTCGGCCTGGTTGCCGGGCAGGCGGCCCGTGAGCTCGTCATCGACAAGGCCGCCCGGCTGCTCGGCGTGGACCGCTTCGACCTGCGTCGGCGCAACCTCATCGACGCACCCGACCAGCCGTACACGACGGCGATGGGCATGGTCTACGACGACGTCAGTTTCCGCGATTGCCTCGACGAGGCCGAGCGCCTGCTCGGCGACGTCGATACGTCGGCAGACACGCCGGGCGCACCACTGGTCGGCGTAGGTATCAGCCCTTACGTCGAACCCTCCGGACTGGGTACGCAGGGTGGCCTGCAGCTGCACGGGCACCATTCGCCCTCGCACGACTCGGCGCGGGTTTCGCTGGACTCCTCGGGACACGCCACCGTCTCCGTCGGCACACCGTCGCTCGGGACCGGGCTTGAGACCTCCCTCGCGCAGGTGGCAGCCGACGCCCTGGGTCTACCGGTCTCCGACGTCGTCGTGCGCTGGTCCGACACGGCCATGGCCCCGGTGAGCCTGACCGGCACCAGAGGCAGTCGCGCTCTCGTCGTCGCGAGCGGAGCGGTCGCGCTGGCAGCAGCGGACATCCGCGAGCAGCTGCTGCAGATCGGCGGCGAGCTGCTCGAGCTCGACCCACGCGACCTGCGCCTCGAGGACGGGTTCGTCCATGTCACCGGCGACCCGAGCGTCCGGCTGTCGGTGCGTGAGGTCGCCGAGGCGGCCTTCACCAGCACCGAGGCCCGCCGCGCCGTCGCCGAACCGACTCTGGTCTCCACCCGGCTGCATGATCCCGGTGCGAGCTACTCCAACGCCTGTGTCGTCGCTATCGTCGAGGTCCAACCGGCGACCGGCCAGGTCAGAGTGCGTCGCGTCATCGGCGTCGAGGACTGCGGGACCATGGTGAACCCCACGATCGTAGAAGGTCAGTTCGTCGGTGCCGTCGCGCAGGCGATCGGCTCGGCCCGCCTCGAGCGCATGGCCTATGACGAGCAGGGCCAGCCGTTGACCTCCACACTGATGGACTACCTCCTGCCCACGTCCACCGACACGGTAGACGTCGAGACAGTGCACATCACGACACCATCTGCGGTCACCTGGCGCGGTGTGAAGGGTATTGGTGAGTCCGGCATGATCGGGACCGTTGCCGCGATCGCCAGCGCAATCGCCGCCGCAGTCTCCGACGGTGGTGGCGAGGTCACCGAGCTGCCGCTGCTGCCCGAGCAGGTGTGGCGGATGCTGCAGCCAGCGGACCACGCTCAACACTGAGCGCCCACCACGGCTATCCGCTAGTGTCCTGCGCCGGAGATTCGTCGGCAGTAGCTGGCGAGTGAGTCGAGGATGTCTTGTGCGGTTTTGGTCCATAGGAACGGGCGTGGGTTGTTGTTCCATTGCTCGATCCAGGCGCGGATGTCGGTTTCGAGGGCGGTGACGCTGCGGTGGCTGGCACGGCGCAGCATCTGGTCAGTGAGGAACCCGAACCATCGCTCGACCTGGTTCAGCCAGGACGAGTAGGTCGGGGTGTGGTGCATGTGGAAGCGGGGGTGCCGATCCAGCCAGGTCTGGATCGCTGGGGTCTTGTGGGTGCTGTAGTTGTCACAGATCAGGTGGACCTCGAGGTCTGTGGGGACTTCGCGGTCGATCTTGGCGAGGAACTTCTTGAACTCCACGGCGCGATGCTTGCGGTGCAGCGCGGTGATGACCTCGCCGGTGGCGATGTGTCGGCGGACATGGAATCCTCCCCAGTGACGGACAGCTGATCTCCCCGCTGGCGGTCACGAAAACTCCCCACTGACGGTCACGGGATCTCCCCGGCTGTGCGTGTCGCTGTCGGTTGGTGGCGGTGTGTTCGGGCTTGCTCGCCTCGACAAGCGTGTCGAGGCGAGAGGCCAGGGAGTGAAGACCAGCGAGGAGATCATGGAGATTCTGGAAGCATTTGATGCGACCGGTGGGCTGCGAGCCGCGGCCGAGCTGGCCGGG
>WHTJ01000143.1 GCA_009377795.1 Propionibacteriales bacterium
CCCGCAGTGACTACGCGACGGCGGCGGTCCGCGGACGGGAGCGCCCTGGTCGAGATCACCTGGCTGACGATCCTGTTGCTGATCCCGCTCGTCTATCTGCTGATCAGTGTGTTCGAGGTCCAGCGGGGCGCGTACGGCGTGAGTGCGGCCACCCGCGCGGCCGGCCGGGCGTACGTCCTGTCCCCGGATCAGGAGACGGGTGCGGTCCGCGCGGCCGGTGCCGCCCGGGTGGCGTTGCGCGATCAGGACCTTTCGTTCGCTCCCGAGGACCTCGCGATCACCTGTGAGCCGAGACCGGACTCGTGCCTGTCGCCGGGTTCGGTGGTGGTCGTCTCGCTCGACGTGCAGGTGGCGCTGCCGCTGGTCCCGGAGGTCTTCGGGGACGCTCCCGCGACCGTGCGGGTGAGCGGTACGCATCGGGCGCCATACGGCACCTTCCGCGAGGAGCGACCGTGAGCCCGCGCCGCAACCAGCACGGCCAGACCGCCCTGCTGATCGTCGGGTTCTTCCTGGTCGCCGTGCTCCTGGTGGGTGTGGTCGTGGACGCGTCGGCGGCGTACCTGCGACGGCAGTCGCTGAACTCGCTGGCCGACGGCGCCGCGCTCGCCGCCGCCGACGGTGCGCGAGCGAGCGGGGTGTACGCCGCGGGCCTCGGCGGTGCCGCCGAGGTCGACGAGGAGATCGCCCGGCGGTACGCCGCGGAGTATCTCGCCGAGTCGCAGGCCGGTCGCCGCTACCCTGGGCTCACCTATCGGGTCGACGCGGTAGGCGACTCGGTGGTGGTGCGGCTCGTCGCCCCGCTTCGGCTGCCGATACCTCCGCCCGGGTTCACCCGCCCGCCGCAGGTGTCGGGAGAGGCCTCCGCGGTCGTACTCGTGGACTGATCTGAACCGGAGGGGTCCCCTGGACCCCTCCGGTTCAGGGGACGGCGGGATTGGGGTGAACCGACCGCTTCGGCGTACCCTTGCTGGTCGTGGCAGAACTCGACCTCGACGCCAAGATCAAGCAACTTGACGCGACCATGCACTCGATCGAGCAGGTGCTCGATTTCGACGGCATGCGCAGGGAGATCGCGGAGCTGGAGCAGCAGGTCGCGGCGCCCGACCTCTGGGACGACCAGGCCAACGCGCAGCGGGTGACCGGCCGGCTCTCGACCCTGCAGGGTGAGCTGGAGCGCGTGAGCGGGCTGCGGAGCCGGCTGGACGACCTCGCCGTACTCGCCGAGCTGGCCGAGGAGGAGGGCGACGAGGACACCCGCGCCGAGGCCGAGGTCGAGCTGGGCCGGATCGCCCAGTCCATCGAGGCGCTCGAGGTGCGCACGCTGCTGTCGGGGGAGTACGACGAACGCGACGCGCTGGTCACGATCCGGTCCGGCGCCGGTGGGGTCGACGCCGCGGACTTCGCGGAGATGCTGATGCGGATGTACGTCCGGTGGGCGGAGCGGCACAAGTACCCCGTCGAGGTCTTCGACACGTCGTACGCCGAGGAGGCCGGCATCAAGTCGGCCACGTTCGAGATCAGGGCGCCGTACGCGTACGGCACGCTCAGCGTCGAGTCCGGCACCCACCGGCTGGTCCGGATCAGCCCGTTCGACAACCAGGGCAGGCGGCAGACCGGGTTCGCCGCCGTCGAGGTGGTGCCCGTTCTGGAGCAGACCGACGAGATCGACGTGCCCGAGGACGAGATCCGCATCGACGTCTACCGCAGCTCCGGGCCCGGCGGGCAGAGCGTCAACACCACCGACTCGGCCGTGCGCATCACCCACCTGCCGACCGGCATCGTGGTGAGCTGCCAGAACGAGAAGAGCCAGCTGCAGAACCGCGCGAGCGCGATGGTCATCCTGAAGTCGAAGCTGCTGGTCCGCAAGCGCGCCGAGGAGCGCGCCAAGCTGGACGAGCTGCGCGGCGACGTGCAGGGCTCGTGGGGCGACCAGATGCGGTCGTACGTGCTGCATCCCTACCAGATGGTCAAGGACCTGCGAACCGAGTACGAGACCGGCAACACCCAGGCGGTGTTCGACGGCGCGATCGACGACTTCATCGAGGCCGGCATCCGGTGGCGCCGCGGTCAGGACGGATCCGATGCCGCAGCCGACCATTCCGGGTCATAACGGGCGTGCCCGGGGTGGCAGCTCCTGCATCCCCCGGATGATCTAACGCTGCGAGAGAGGGGCGGTGGGACATGGCGGCGGTCGAGGTCCGGAAGCTGGTGAAGCGGTACGGCGACGTCGAGGCGGTGCGCGGCATCGATCTCGAGGTCGCCGAGGGGGAGATGTACGGGTTCCTCGGGCCGAACGGCGCGGGCAAGACGACCACGATCAAGATCCTGTGCACGCTCGCCGAGGCGACGTCCGGCTCGGCGGTGGTGGCCGGGTACGACGTCGCGGCCGAGCGCTCCGCCGTGCGCCGGAACATCGGGCTGGTCTTCCAGGAGCCCACCCTCGACGGCTACCTCACCGCCGAGCAGAACCTCCGCTTCCACGGCGAGCTGTACGGCGTACCGCGCCCCCTGCTGCGCAGACGGATGGACGAGGTGCTGGAGATGGTCGGCCTCGCCGACCGGCGCCGGGACCTGGTGCAGACCTACTCCGGCGGCATGCGCCGCCGGCTGGAGATCGCCCGCGGGCTGCTCCACACACCCGCGGTGCTGTTCCTCGACGAACCGACGATCGGGCTCGACCCCCAGACCAGGGCGGCGATCTGGGAGTACATCGGTGCGCTGCGCGAGGCCCAGGAGATCACCGTCTTCGTCACCACGCACTACATGGAGGAGGCGGAGTACTGCGACCGGATAGCGATCATCGACGACGGCCGGATCGCGGTCACCGACACCCCGGATGCGCTGAAGCGCGCGGTCGGCGCGGACCGGGTGCAGATCCGCACCGCCGACGACGCCGCCGCGATCGTCCAGCTTCGTGAGCGGCTCGGCGTGGACGCGGCGATGCACGAGGGCATGGTCACGTTCGCGGTGCCGGGCGGAGCGGAGTTCGTACCGAGGCTGTTCGCCGAGCTGGGGGTGCGCATCGACACGGTGACGGTCACCCGGCCCAGCCTGGACGACGTGTTCATGACGTACACCGGACGGACCATCCGGGACGCCGAGGCCGGCGGCGGTCCGTCCGCATTTCAAATCATGGCAGGTAGACGATGACGACGACGGATGTTCTGCCGGCGACCGGTGGTATGGCACACGAGGCGCGGGCGGCGGCCATGGTGTGGCGCCGCGAGATGATCCGGTTCCAGCACGACAAGGCGCGGATCGTCGCGATGCTGCTGCAGCCGTTGCTGTTCCTCTTCGTGATGGGAACGGGGCTGTCGAGCGTGGTCGACACCGGGGGACAGGTCGATTTCCGGACGTTCCTGTTCCCGGGCGTGCTCGCGATGTCGGTGCTGTTCAGCGCGGCGTTCGCCGGGATCTCGCTGGTGTGGGACCGGGAGTTCGGATTCCTCCGCGAGATGCTGGTCGCCCCGGTCGGGCTGCCGGCGATCATCGTCGGCAAGTGCCTGGGCGGCGCCACGATGGCGACGCTGCAGAGCGTCGTGCTGCTTGCCCTGGCCGGACTGGTCGGCGTGCCGTACGACCCGGTGCTGATGGTGGAGCTGCTGGCCCTGCTGTTCGTGGGCGCCCTCCTGCTGACCGCGATGGGCGTGCTGCTCTCGGCGCGGATCAAGCAGATACAGGCGGCGATGCCGACGAGTCAGCTGATCATCATGCCGATGATGTTCCTGTCCGGGGCGTTGTTCCCGATGGCGAACCTGCCGGACTGGCTGGCGGTGCTGACCAAGCTGAACCCGCTGACGTACGTCGTACAGCCGATGCGCGCGGCGATCTTCGACCACCTCGACGTGCCCGCCGACGCGTGGGCGGCCCTCGACCCCAGCATCACCTGGTGGGGCTGGGAGGTGCCGATCGCGGCTCAGGTGCTGGTCGCGGTGGTCTTCTCCGGGATCGTCCTCGGGGCCGCGATCGCGGCGTTCGACCGAGCGGACTGACGCGGGGACCGTCCTGCGGGCGCGCCTGCATCCCCCGATTTGACCGGTCACTTAGACTCCCATTCGACCGGAAATCCGCCGCCCGAGCGGTCATGATGCACGCACCCGACCCCGGTCAGGACACCGCCTGTGATTCGATTCGAGAAAGTCACCAAGAACTACCCGGGACAGGCCCGGCCCGCCCTCGAGGACGTGGAGATCGACGTCGACAAGGGCGAGTTCGTGTTCCTGGTAGGAGCGTCCGGCTCGGGGAAATCCACGTTCCTGCGGCTGGTGCTGCGGGAGATGCGGCCGACGCGCGGTCATGTGTACGTCGCGGGTAAAGAAGTCAACCGGATGGCCGGATGGAAGGTGCCCGGACTACGCCGCAAGATCGGCACCGTCTTCCAGGACTTCCGCCTGCTGCCGAACAAGACCGTGAGCGAGAACGTCGCCTTCGCGCTCCAGGTCATAGGCCGGTCGCGCAGCGACGTACGGCGGCTGGTGCCCGAGACCCTGGAGCTCGTCGGCCTCGACGGCAAGGGCAACCGGATGCCGGACGAGCTGTCCGGCGGCGAACAGCAGCGCGTGGCCGTCGCGCGCGCCTTCGTCAACCGGCCGATGATCCTGATCGCCGACGAGCCCACCGGAAACCTCGACCCGAACACCTCCGTCGGGATCATGAAGCTGCTCGACCGAATCAACCGCACCGGCACCACCGTCATCATGGCCACCCATGACGCCGGGATCGTCGACCAGATGCGCAAGCGCGTGATCGAGCTCGACGTCGGCCGGGTCGTCCGCGACCAGTCCCGTGGCGTCTACGGCTACCAGGACTAGGAGCATCGCCTTCCCATGCAGCTGACCTACGTGTTCTCCGATCTCGCCTCGGGAATGAGGCGCAACCTGTCCATGGTGATCTCCGTGATCGTCACCATCGCGGTGTCGATGACGCTCGTCGCCATCGGCCTGCTGCTGAACACCCAGGTCGACAAGGTGGAGAAGTCGTTCGGCAGCAAGCTGCAGGTGATCGTCTATATGTGCAACGAAAACTCCAGCACGCCCGGGTGTGTCGGCGGTGCGGTCAGCAAGCAGCAGAAGAAAGCGGTCGAGAAGTCTCTCGACGACAGCGCGTACGTCAACTTCTACCACCTCGAGAGCCAGAAGGAGGCGTACCAGAAGTTCAGGGAGATCTACGTCTCCAACGACAAGTCACTGCAGCGCGGATACGAGACGGTCAAACCGCGGCATCTGAAGGAGTCGTACTGGATCACCCTTCACGACCCGCGCGACTACGACAAGGTCAGCAGCCTGGTCAGGGGTATGCCGGGTGTCGACAACGTGCAGGATCTCCGCAACGTGCTGAACCCGCTCTACGACTTCATGAACGGCCTGAAGTGGCTGACCCTCGGCTTGGCGGCGCTGCTGGTGTTCTCCGCCGTCCTACAGGTCACGAACACGATCCGGCTGGCCGCGTTCGCGCGTCGCCGGGAGATCGGCATCATGCGCCTGGTCGGCGCGTCCAGCTGGTACATCCAGCTGCCGTTCGTGCTGGAGGCCGGGCTGGCCGCGCTGGTCGGCGTGGGTATCGCCTGCGGAGCGATCGCGACGCTGATGGGCGTGGTCGTGTACGGGATGCTGCGCGGGGAGAGCGAGCGACCGCTGTTCACGTGGGTCGACTGGGGTGACGCCCTGGTCACTATGGGTTGGGTCACGATCGGTGGGCTCGCGCTCGCGCTGATTCCGACACTCGTGATGACCCGTAAATACCTCAATGTGTGATTAGAGTCGGCTAACCTCGGGGGTCGGTACCTGACGTCTTTCGAGGATTGGGAACCACTGTGGTCCGCTACTTCCCCGGCGGTCGCAAACGGCACGATGCGGCCTGCCCGACGGACGGCAGCCTCTCGCGCGGCACCGTGCGGGGCGCCGCCTCGCACGCGCGACGGAGGCGACGGAGGCGGCGGACGGTGGCGGTCGCCGCCTGCATGGTCGGCGTACTCGGTCTGAGCGGTCTCACCGCATCGGCGGCGGACGAGGACGACCTCAAGCAGCGCAAGAACTCCCTCACGAACAAGCTCGGCGAGGCCCGCCAGGAGCACAACCATTCGAGCAGGCGGCTGACCCGCGCGGTCGCCGCGCTGCAGGGCGCGCGAACCAAGCTCGCGGACGCGAGGGAGCACCTCGCCGAGACGCGTGTGGAGCTCGAGAAGGCCCGCAGGTTCGACGAGCTGATGCAGCGCAGGCTGGACGAGGCGAAGGCGCGCCTCGAGCGGGCCCGCGAGGCCCTGGCGAACGGGCAGCGGGACGTACAGGTGCAGCGCGAGCAGGTGGCCGAGGTCGCCGCGAACATCTTCCAGGATCCGGGGCGCAGGCTGCTCGGCCTCCGGGTCCTCGTCAACGCCGACTCACCGGAGGACCTCAGCTCCCAGATGGAGGCCGCCGACAGCGTGACCAGCCAGCAGTCGAACAGCCTCGACCGGCTGAAGGCGGCGGAGGTCCTGCTCAAGGTCAACGAGGCGGAGGTCGAGGCGGCGAAGGAGGAGGTCGCGAAGCGGCGTGCGGCCGCGGCCCGCAACCTCGAGCGCAAACGCGAGCTGAAGGCGGAGGCCAAGGCCGCGAAGGAGTCGATCGCCCGGCTGGTCGAGGAACGTGCGTCCGCCCGAGAGGCGGCGGCCCGGGCCAAGCAGGCCGACCAGCGCCAGATCGCCTCGCTCGAACGCGACCGCGACCGCGTCGAGGACCGCCTGGAGTCGATCGCCCGTAGGCGGGCCGCGGCGCTGGCCCGGCAGCGCGCGAGAACGTCGAGTGTCGCGAGCCCGTCGTCCGGCTCGACGATGATCTACCCGGTCTCCGCCCCGATCACGTCGTCGTACGGCATGCGCTACCACCCGATCCTGCACTACTACAAGCTCCACGACGGCACCGACTTCGGTGCCGGGTGCGGTACCCCGATCCGCGCCGCCCGCGGCGGCCGGGTGCTGTCGGTGTACTACAACTCCGGTTACGGCAACCGGGTGATCATCGACCACGGCGGCGTCAACGGCGTGAGCCTGTCGACGTCGTACAACCACCTGATCGGCTTCTCCACCTA
The DNA here is from genome assembly GCA_009377795.1 of Propionibacteriales bacterium. Taxonomy (GTDB): domain Bacteria; phylum Actinomycetota; class Actinomycetes; order Propionibacteriales; family Nocardioidaceae; genus WHTJ01. Next base: position 7,066 of record WHTJ01000143.1, read on the forward strand.
CCGCGGGGAGTCGGTCTCCCAGGGCGAGATCATCGGCTACGTCGGCTCGACCGGTTACAGCACGGGCTGCCACCTGCACTTCATGGTGTACGAGAACGGCGGGACCGTCGATCCGATGAGCTGGTTGTAGCCGGCCGGTCCGTCCGCGCTTGTGGTGTGCGAGAGGATGGCGCCATGCCCAAGCAGTACGGCCGCAAGGTGATCGCGCAGAACCGCAAGGCGCGGCACGATTACCACATCGAGGACACCTATGAGGCCGGTCTGGTGTTGACCGGTACCGAGGTGAAGTCGCTGCGTGCCGGCCGGGCGTCCCTGCTCGACGGGTGGGCCGAGGTACGGGACGGCGAGGTGTGGCTGCAGGGCGTGCACATACCCGAGTACACGCAGGGAACGTGGACGAACCACGAGCCCCGCCGGGCCCGCAAGCTGCTGCTGCACCGGTCGGAGATCGCCAAGATCGACTCCCGGGTCAACGAGCGCGGGCTCACCCTCGTGCCGCTCGCGTTGTACTTCAAGGACGGCCGGGCGAAGGTCGAGATCGGCCTGGCGCGTGGGAAGAGGGCGTACGACAAGCGGCACGCACTCGCCCAGCGCGAGGCCGACCGCGAGGCACAGCGGGCGATGGGCCGCCGGATCAAGGGGTACGACGACTGAGCCGGCCGACGCCGCCGGACCCGAGCCGCCGATAGCCGCTCAGGCGGAATGGGGTTCGTGCGCGCGGCGGTTGTACGGGTAGGCTGTTAACGCTGGACAACTCAAGAGGGGCTGAACGGTTTCGACTGTGGACGATAGGTCCAGGGGAAGCGGGTCGAGGACCCAGGGTCATCTCGTTAACGATCCTTGGAAACCAATAGGTGCCGATACAAAGCGCACTGACTTCGCCCTCGCCGCCTGACGGCGACTAGCGAAGGGTCAGCCTGGGAACGCCTCCGTCCCAGATCCTGGCCTCGATAAGGAGGCTTGCTGATCAGATCCGGCCGCGGGTTCTGATCGGGACATAAACAGCGGCTGAGCCTGTCAACGACGTGTCTGCTCGAGCGTTGGGGCCGAGAAAGGCGACCAGCAGACTGCACCCGGAGAATACCTGAGCCGTCTCCAGAGGACGCGGGTTCGATTCCCGCCAGCTCCACGAATGTGATG
>WHTJ01000034.1 GCA_009377795.1 Propionibacteriales bacterium
AAACCGGCTATCGCCGAACGAGCGCGCCTTCAACGACGACGATCGGTCATCCGCGACGGCCGAACAGCCGCCGCAGAACGCCTGGGCCACCGCGCTCGCGCTCGCCGGGTTCGGACCCGGTCACGAGCGACAGTCCAGCGCCCGCCCATGCCTTGGTTCCTCCACGCAATGAGAATGCGGTACGACCGGCGCGCGCGAACGTTTCGGCACCCTTCCGGGACCGATTGCCCATCGAGCACACGGCGATGATCTGACCGGGAGGCAGTTCGCCGGTCCGAAGCGGAATCGCGTCGAGCGGGACGTTGACCGCCCCTGCGATGTGCCCGTGCGCGTACTCCGCCGGAGTGCGTACGTCGACGACGAGGTCACCGGCGCGCCACATCGCGTGCGCCACCTCGACGTCGATCTCCTCAGCCGCCATCGGTCCATGGTCGCGCGTTCATACCCGCAGGGCCAGGCCGGCTACGCGGCGATCACCAGGCCCGCCGTGAGACCGATCGCGAACACCAGCTCGGTCAGTCCGGCCAGCTGCAGTACCCCGATCAGCGCCGCACCGGTCTCGCCCCGGCCGACCACACTCGTCCCCCTCCACGCGAGCGGGGCCGCGGCGAAGGCCAGCAACGCCCACCCGGTTCGGGTCAAGGCGAGCACGACGGCCAATCCGAACGCCACCGCGAGGAGTGCGGCGAAGAGATCGCGGGTGCGGCGATCACCGAGTACGACGGCCAGAGTCCGCTTCCCGGCCGCCTCGTCGGTCGGGATGTCGCGCAGGTTGTTCGCGACCAGGATCGCGCAGGCCAGTGATCCGATCGCGATCGCGGACCACACACTGGCCACCGGGACGGTCCCGGTCTGGACGTACGTCGTGCCGATCACCGCGACCAGACCGAAGAACACGAAGACGCTGACCTCGCCCATGCCCCGGTAGCCGTACGGCCGCGACCCCCCGGTGTAGAACCACGCCGCCACGATCGCGGCCGCACCGACGGCGACCAGCCACCATGCCGACGTGGCCGCCAGCACGAGGCCGCAGGCGGCCGCGACGCCGAAGCAGACGAACGCCGCCGCCTTCACGGCGGTCGGGGACACGACGCCGGCGCCGACGAGACGCAGCGGTCCCACCCGGTCGGAGTCCGTGCCCCGCACGCCGTCGGAGTAGTCGTTGGCGAAGTTGACCCCCACCTGCAGGGCGAGCGCCACGGTCAGGGCGAGCGACGCCTTCCACCACACGAAACCGCCGGCGTAGACCGCGGCGCCCGAACCCACGAGCACCGGGGCCACTGCGGCGGCCAACGTCCGGGGCCGAGCGCCCTCGATCCACTGTCCGACCGTTGCCACGGTGCAGCAGTCTTGCACGTAGCCTTGCCCATCGTGACGTCGCTCTGCCCCGTGTCCGGTTCGCCTCGCGAGCTGCTAGATGCACTGCGTCCGTGGCTGTCGCGTCCAGACGCCGAGGCCGCCGTGGTGCGTACCTCCGGATCCACCGGCGAGCCCAAGGACGTGCTGCTCTCCCGGGACGCGCTCGCGGCGTCGGCCCGCGCGACCCTGAATCGGATCGGCGGACCCGGGCAGTGGTTGCTCGCCGTACCCCCCGATCACGTCGCCGGACTCCAGGTGCTGGTGCGCTCCGTGGTCGCGGGCTCGGATCCCGTCGTGCTGTCCGAACACGACTCGTTCGCGGCGGCGGCGCGCGCCATGACGGCGAGCCGGAGGTACGTCGCCCTCGTACCCACCCAGCTCACCAGGCTGATCGACACCGACGCCGATGTGCTGGCGTCCTTCGACACTGTGCTGGTCGGCGGGGCACTGTCCGAGCCCGCCCTGCTCGGCCGGGCGCGGGATGCGGGCGTACGGGTGGTGACGACGTACGGCATGACCGAGACCTGCGGGGGATGCGTGTACGACGGCCTGCCCCTCGACGGGGTCGGCATCCGGCTCGACACCGACGGGCGGATGCACATCACCGGACCGGTGCTGTTCGACGGCTACCGGGACCGGCCGGGGCTCACCGCGGAGACGCTCGTCGGCGGCGAGCTGCGCACTCCGGACCTTGGCCGGCTCGACCACGACGGCCGGCTGCGCGTCATCGGCCGGATCGACGACGTCGTCGTCTCCGGCGGGGTCAACGTCCCGCTGCCTGCGGTTCGTGAGCGGGTGTGTGAGCACCCGGCCGTCGACGACGCCGCGGTGATCGGGGCGCGGGATCCCGAGTGGGGGACTCGGGTGGTGGCGTACGTCGTCGCCGACCCGGTGCCCGGTATCGACGAGCTCCGGGACTTCGTGAGCGCGACCCTTCCGCGGGCGTGGGCGCCGCGCGAGCTCGTCGTCGTACCGAAGATTCCCCTTCTGAACAATGGGAAAGTCGACCGGCTGGCACTTCGGAACATGTCGTGACCACTACGTACGCGATCCCACTGCGCACCCGCTTCCGGGGCATCACGGTCCGCGAGGGTGTGCTGCTCCACGGTGTCGCGGGGTGGGGTGAGTTCAGCCCGTTCTGGGACTACGACGCTGCGACCTGCGTCCCGTGGCTGCGGGCCGCGCGGGAGTCGGCCGAGGACGGCTGGCCGGAACCGGTGCGCACGACCGTGCTGGTCAACTGCACGGTACCGGCCGTGGGTCCCGACCGCGCGGCGGCGATCGTCCGCGTATCCGGAGGATGCCGCACGGCCAAGGTGAAGGTCGCCGAGCGAGGCCAGGTTCTGGCCGACGACCTGTCCCGCGTCGAGGCGGTGCGCGACGCCCTCGGGCCGGAGGGACGGGTGCGGGTGGACGCGAACGGCGCCTGGTCGGTGGACGAGGCGGTGGCGGCGATCGGCGGACTCTCCCGGTTCGGTCTGGAGTACGTCGAGCAGCCGTGCGCGACCGTCGAGGAACTGGCCGCCGTACGCCGTCGGGTCGACGTCCCGATCGCGGCCGACGAGTCGATCCGCCGGGCCGAGGATCCACTACGGGTGGCGGCGCTCGACGCGGCCGACATCGCCGTACTCAAGGTGCAGCCGCTCGGCGGCGTGCGCGCGTGTCTCGACATCGCCGAGCGCATCGGCCTGCCGGTCGTGGTGTCGAGCGCCCTGGAGACGTCGGTGGGGATCGCGGCCGGCGTTGCACTCGCGGCCGCGCTGCCGGAGCTGCCGTACGCGTGCGGCCTGGCGACCGTGGGTCTGCTGGAGCGCGACGTGGTCGCCGACCCATTGCTTCCGGTGGACGGTGCGCTGGAGGTACGCCGTCCGGAGCCGCTCGGCGAGCTGCCGGTCGTCCCGGCGGGGACCCCAGAGCGCTGGCGCGACCGGCTGGCGGCGGTCGACCGGCTGATACGGCAGGATCGGGAAGCGTGAACCCATCGACGGCGCTCGCCCGGGTGTTCGTGGACGAGCTGGTGCGCGGCGGCATGCGCGAGGTCGTGCTCGCCCCCGGCTCGCGATCGGCGCCGCTGGCGTTGGAGCTGCATGCCGCGGACCGCGCGGGACGGTTGCGGTTGCACGTGCGGGTGGACGAACGCAGCGCGGGCTTTCTCGCCGTGGGTCTGGCCAAGACAGGTGGGTCGCCGGTGGGTGTGGTCATGACCTCGGGTACGGCGGTCGCCAACCTGCACCCGGCCGTCCTGGAGGCGTCCCATGCCGGGATCCCGGTCGTGGTGCTGAGCGCGGACCGGCCGGCGTACCTCCGCGGTACCGGTGCCATCCAGACCACCGACCAGGCCGGACTGTTCGGCCGCGCGGTGCGGCTCTCCGTCGACCTCGCACCTGCCCGGGAGATCGGGCAGGTCGCTGCGTGGCGGGCGACCGCGGCCCGGGCCTTGGCCGCCGCTTCGGGTGCCCGCAGTGCCGACCCCGGACCGGTGCAGGTGAACCTGCAGTTCCCGATGCCGCTGGTGCCGGACGACGGCGAGGACTGGCCGGAGCCGTTGGACGGGCGCCCAGACGGTGCGCCGTGGACCGATGTCGGCTCCGCCGCAAGCCCCGGCTCGGCCGATCCGCTGGGGCTGGACGCGAGCACGCCGACGGTCGTCGTCGCGGGCGACGACGCGGGACCGCCCGCCCGTCTGCTGGCCGAGTCCGCGGACTGGCCGCTGCTCGCCGAGCCCACGTCTGGCGCGCGTACCGGAACGCACGCGCTGCGCTGCTACCGCCTGCTGCTCGACGGCCCGCTGGCCGGACGCATCGAGCGCGTGGTGGTCTGCGGCCACCCCACCCTGTCGCGACCGGTCACCAGGCTGCTCGGGAGGACCGACCTCGAGGTCGCGGTCGTGACACCGCGCGGCGGTCCGTGGGCCGATGCGGGGCATGCCGCGAGCCGGGTGGTGCCGGTCGCGCGGGTGGAGGGTACGGCGGCGCAGGACTGGCTGGCGTCCTGGCGAGATGCCGACAAGGCGGTCGCCGCGGCCGTGGACGCCGAGCTCGGGGACGGGCTCGGCCCGCACAACGCCGCCCGAGTCGTGTCCGAGGCGGTGCCTCCGCGCGGCCTGCTGGTGGTCGGCTCGTCCCATCCGGTCCGCGACCTCGATCTCATGGCATCGCCGTACCCGCCCGGGAAACGCCGGAAGGTGATCGCGAATCGCGGGCTGTCCGGAATCGACGGCACGGTGTCCACCGCGATCGGCGCGGCACTGGCCCGCCGCTCGTCGCGCTCGATCGCCTATCTGGGCGACCTCACCTTCCTGCATGACTGCAATGGGCTGTTGATCGGCCCGGAGGAGCCCCGGCCGGACCTGACGCTCGTGGTGCAGAACGACGACGGCGGCAGCATCTTCGCCACGGTTGAGCAGGGCGCTCCCGAGTACGCCGACGCGTTCGAGCGGGTCTTCGGTACGCCGGTGGGCGCCGACCTCTCCGCATTGTGCGCGGCCACCGGTACGCCGTACCGCAAGGTCGACGACCTGGCCGACCTGCGTGCGGCCCTGGCCCGACCCCCGGACGGCATCGAGGTGGTGGAGGTGCCGGTCGAGAGAACGGACCGCCGCCTGCTCGATCAGCGGCTCAAGGCGGCCGCGGCAAGAGCACAGGACCGGCCAGGCGCCTGATCGGCGCTGGGCCGTCACCTCAGCTGACGTAATGGTCGTCCTCGGGCGGGGACGACCACCTGTTCGTCAGTTCGATGGCGTGAACGGGGGTCGGTCAGGGTTCGAGCGCGTCGCGGACGGGCACCAGCTTGGCCTGCGACTCCGCCAGCTCCACCTCCGGGTCGGAACTGGCCACGATCCCGCAGCCGGCGAACAGGCGGGCCTGGTTGCCGGAGATCTCCGCACAGCGCAGGGCGATTCCCCATTCCCCGTCACCGTGCGCGTCGGTCCAGCCGACCGGCCCGGCGTACCGCCCACGCGGCATCCGCTCGATCTCCGCGATCAGCTTCACGGCATCGTCGGTCGGCGTACCACCGACCGCCGCCGTGGGATGCAACGCCGCGGCCAGGTCGAGCGCGGTCGTCCCCTGTCCCTGCTCGCCGACGACTCCGGTGACGTCGGTGGCGAGGTGCATCACGTTCGGAAGGTGCATGACGAACGGTGTCTCCGGCACGTTCATGCTGGAGCAGTACGGCGTGAGCGACCTGGCCACGGAGCGTACGGCGAACTCGTGCTCCTCGAGGTCCTTGCTGGATCGGGCGAGTGACCCGGCGAGCGCGAGATCGTGCTGGTCGTCTCCGGTACGCCGGATCGTGCCGGCGAGCACGCGCGAGGTCACGAGACCGCGCTCCCGTCGTAGGAGCATCTCGGGAGTGGCCCCGAACAGCCCCGCCACATGGAAGGTCCAGCAGCTGCGATAGCGGACCGCCAGCTGGTGCAACGGCCAGCGGACGTCGATGTCCTCCGTGGCCGCGACGACGAGGTCGCGGGCCAGCACGACCTTCTCGACCTCGCCGTCGCCGATCCGGCGCACGGCTTCGGCGACCGCGAGCTCCCATTCGGCTCCGGACAACGCGCCGTCGTGGAAGATCAGCTCCTCCGGTGGGCGTGGCAGGGACTCGGGCGTGAGGTCCGGTGGACCGGGGAGCGCGGCCCGGCTGATCGTGGTGACCCACCAGGTGCCCGCCCGGTGCCCGACCACGACCTCGGGCACGATGAGCACGGACGCGCCGGGCTCGTCGGCGAAGGCGAACGAGCCGAAGGCCACCAGGCCGGAACCGGGGACGTCGACCTCGTCGCGGACCACCGCCGATGCGCAGATCCGGTCCCACGCGGCCTGGGCGTCGGCGAACCGGCCTGGACCCGAGGTCTCGATCCGGGCGGCCTCCCCCCAGCCGACGAATCCCTCGCCGCGACGCAACCAGGCCAGCGACTGCTGCTCCGGTACTAGTGACAGCAGCGGTCCGGGATCGACTGTCACCGGTACGGTCCGCACGACCAGCGGGTTCGGCGTCGGACCGGACGTCGGAAGCGAGCTCACAAGGCGACAGCGTACGACCCGCGACCACACCGGCTCCCGATGCGTGCCAAGGTGTGTGCCGTGAGCCGGGCGAGTCTTGACAAGCGGCCGGACGAGGTGGCCGCGATGTTCGACGCGGTCGCGCGTCGCTACGACCTCACCAACGACGTCCTGTCGATGGGCCAGGACCGGCGGTGGCGGAAGGCGGTCTTCGCAGCCTGCGAGGCCCGGGTGGATGACCGGGTGCTGGATCTGGCCGCGGGCACGGGTACGTCGAGCATCCCGTTCGCGCGCGCGGGCGCGTTCGTGGTGCCGTGCGACTTCTCCCAGGGCATGCTGCGGGTCGGCAAGGCCCAGACGCCCGAGCTGGCGTTCGCGGCCGGCGATGCGACCCGGCTCCCGTTCGCCGACGGTGTGTTCGACGTGGTGACGATCTCGTTCGGGCTGCGCAACGTGGTCGACCCGGACGCCGCGCTGGCCGAGATGCTGCGGGTCACGAGGCCGGGCGGCCGGTTGGTGGTCTGCGAGTTCAGCCGTCCCAGCTGGGCGCCGTTCCGCACGCTGTACGTCGAGTACCTGATGCGCGCGTTGCCGTCGATCGCCAAGGCGGTGTCCTCGAGCCCGGACGCGTACGTCTATCTGGCGGAGTCGATCCGGGCCTGGCCGGACCAGGCCGGCCTCGCCGGCCGGATCGAGTCGGCGGGCTGGTCGGAGGCCGAATGGCGGGACCTGTCGGGCGGAGTCGTCGCGTTGCACCGGGCCCGCCGGCCGTTCGACTGACCGGCCAGAATTTGGCAACGGTCGTGTGTTGTAAATCCGCTGCCAGGCAACGGATTTGCGATTTCCCGGCCGGGGTCGCGTGACCGCGGTGCACGTCCTACACTGGCCCGAGGCGGGCTCGTGAAGGTTTTCACGAACCCTCGAAGGGCAGCTTCCAGCGACAAGGCGGCGAAGGATGACGATGGCGCGCACGCCGGCCAACGAACGGCATGCCGACGTCATCATCGTCGGCGCCGGGCCGGCCGGGTCGACCGCGGCATACCATCTCGCGCAGGCCGGAATCGACGTGCTCCTGCTGGAGAAGACCGCATTCCCCCGGGAGAAGGTCTGCGGCGACGGGTTCACCCCGCGGGCGACCCGCCAGCTGCTGCGGATGGGCATCGACCTCGACGAGCCCGGATGGATCAAGAACCACGGCCTGCGGATCATCGGCGGCGGCCATCGGATCGAGCTGCCGTGGCCGGAGCTCACCGACTTCCCGCCGGTCGGCCTGGTCCGCACCCGGCTGGACTTCGACGAGCTGCTCGCCGAGCAGGCGCAGAAGTCCGGCGCCGCGCTGATGGAGCGTACGGCGGTGACCGGCCCGATCCGGGACGAGCGGACCGGACGGGTCGTCGGCGTCCAGGCCCGCCGGGTCGACGACCAGGGCCGGAAGAACGGCGAGACCCTGGAGTTCCGCGCGCCGCTGGTGATCGGATCCGACGGCAACTCCTCGCGGTTCGCGCTGTCCCTGGGCATGCACAAGCGGGACGACCGCCCGATGGGGGTTGCCGTACGCACGTACTACACCAGCCCGCGCCATGACGACGACTGGCTGGAGTCCTGGCTCGAGCTGCGCTACAACGACGAGCGGGGTCACGGTCACCTGCTCCCCGGCTACGGCTGGATCTTCGGCGTCGGAGACGGCAGGTCGAACGTCGGACTGGGCATTTTGGACACATCCGAGGCGTTTGGCAATGTCGACTACAAGGAGGCGTTGCGACGCTGGCTCAGCAGTACGCCGGAGGAGTGGGGATTCCGGGACGAGAACATGGTCGGCCCGATCCGCGGTGCGGCGCTCCCGATGGCCTTCAACCGCAAGCCGCACTACCGGGACGGCGTTCTTCTCGTCGGCGACGCCGGTGGGATGATCAATCCGTTCAACGGCGAGGGCATCGCCTACGCGATGGAGGCGGCGGAGATCGCGGCCGGGGTGATCGTGCACGCGCTGGAGCGCCCCGAGGGCGCACAGCGCGAGCGCGCCCTGCACGGCTATCCGGCGGCGCTGGACGCGACGTTCGGGGGCTACTACACGCTGGGCCGGGCGTTCGCCAAGTTCATCGGGAACCCGTGGGTGATGAAGTACGGCACCAAGCACGGTCTGCCGCGACCGCTGCTGATGAAGTTCACCTTGAAGTTGCTCGCCAACCTCACGGACTCGCGGAGGGGCGACGCGATGGACCGGGTGATCAACGCGATGAGCAAGATTGCACCAGCCGCCTAGGCCGGACGGTCGTGGCGGCACCACAACGAGCCGGAGTCGGCTCTAGGATGACGAACCGTCGCCGTGCAGTACCGCGGCGGCCCGAGCGATGCGGAGGAGGAAGCAGTCGGCATGGATCTCTACCTGCCGATCTTGGGACTCGCCGTACTGGGTGCGGGCTTCGCGGTGGTCACCATTGTCACCAGCGCGCTCGTGGGCCCGAAGCGGTACAACCGCGCCAAGCTCGACTCCTACGAGTGCGGGATCGAGCCCACTCCGCAGCCGGCCGGTGGCGGCCGGTTCCCGGTGAAGTACTACATCACCGCCATGATGTTCATCGTCTTCGACATCGAGATCGTCTTCCTCTTCCCGTGGGCGGTGGCCTTCGACTCGATGGGCATCTTCGCGCTGGTCGAGATGGTGCTGTTCATCGCCACCGTCTTCCTCGCCTACGCGTACGTGTGGCGCCGTGGAGGGCTCGAGTGGGACTGATGGCAGTGGGACCGATGGTCGTGCCGACGATGGATGGGAGGTCCCGTGGGCATTGAGGAGAAGCTTCCGAGCGGTGTTCTGCTGACGAGGCTGGAAGGCTTCAGCGGCTGGATGCGCAAGGCGTCGTTCTGGCCGGCGACGTTCGGCCTGGCCTGCTGCGCCATCGAGATGATGACCACCGGGGGGCCTCGCTATGACCTGGGCCGGTTCGGGATGGAGGTCTTCCGGGCCTCGCCCCGGCAGGCCGACCTGATGATCGTCGCCGGCCGCGTGAGCCAGAAGATGGCCCCGGTCCTGCGGCAGATCTACGACCAGATGGCCAACCCCAAATGGGTGCTCGCGATGGGGGTGTGCGCGTCGAGTGGCGGCATGTTCAACAACTACGCGATCGTCCAGGGCGTCGACCACGTCGTACCGGTCGACATGTACCTCCCCGGCTGCCCGCCACGTCCCGAGATGCTGATCGACGCGATTCTCAAGCTGCACGAGCAGGTGCAGACCCGCGGGTTCGGGCCCAACCGGGAGGAGCAGATCGAGGCGCGTGAGCAGGCCGCCCTCGAAGCCGTGCCCACCTCCGAGATGAGGGGCCTGCTCCGATGACCGAGGAGAGGCCGGACAACGGCGGCACACCGGCGAAGGCACCCGAGTCCGAGGGTGTCACGGAGCGGATGCCGGAGAACGTCCCGCCGAGCACCGGCGAGCCGACCGAGCGGGTCGAGGCGTTCGCGGTCCGCCGCGGCATGTTCGGCGTAGGCGGAACGGGCGACACCTCCGGGTACGGCGGCCTTCGCCGGTCCGTGGCCATGCCCGGTACGACCCAGCGGCCGTTCGGCGGCGGTTTCGACGAGCTGATGGAGCACCTCGAGAGCGCGCTCGCCCGGCATGACCTGGCGCGGGCCCTCGAACGCGCCGTGTTCGACCGCGGTGAGATCACGTTCTACATCCGGCGCGAGCACCTGCTGGACGTCGTACGCCAGATGCGTGACGACCCCGACCTGCGGTTCGAGCTCTGCTCCGGCGTCTCGGGCGTGCACTACCCCGAGGACACCGGGCGGGAGCTACACGCCGTCTACCACCTGCTGTCGATGACGCACAACGCCCGGGCGCGGCTGGAGGTGACCTGCCCCGATGACGACCCGCACATCCCGTCCGTGGTGCCGGTCTACCCGACCGCCGACTGGCACGAGCGGGAGACCTACGACTTCTTCGGCATCGTCTTCGACGGTCACCCCGCACTGACCCGCATCGAGATGCCCGACGACTGGCCGGGACATCCGCAGCGCAAGGACTACCCGCTCGGCGGTATCCCGGTCGAGTACAAAGGCGCGACCATTCCGCCGCCCGATGAGCGGAGGGCGTACAGCTGATGAGTGACCAGACGACGTACACCAGCGCACCGAACGCCGAGGATCCGTACGCGACCGGGCAGGACACCTCGGCCGGACGGGTCTTCACCGTCACCGGACAGGACTGGGACACGGTGGTGGCCGGCGTGGCCGACAGCGCCGACGAGCGAGTCGTCGTGAACATGGGCCCGCAGCACCCGTCCACGCACGGGGTGCTCCGGCTGATCCTCGAGCTGGACGGCGAGACGGTCACCGAGGCGCGCTGCGGCATCGGGTACCTGCACACCGGCATCGAGAAGAACATGGAGTTCCGGCCGTGGACGCAGGGCGTGACGTTCTGCACCCGAATGGACTACCTCGCGCCGTTCTCCTACGAGGCCGCGTACGTGCGCGGCATCGAGCGGCTCCTCGGGATCGAGGACGAGATTCCGGAGAAGGCCCAGGTGATGCGGGTCCTGCTGCTGGAGCTGAACCGCCTCTCCTCGCATCTGGTGGCGATCGCCACCGGCGGCATGGAGATCGGCGCACTCACCGTGATGACCATCGGGTTCCGCGAGCGGGAGCTGGTGCTCGACCTGTTCGAGCTGATCACCGGGCTGCGGATGAACCACGCGTTCATCCGCCCGGGCGGGGTCTCCCAAGACCTGCCGCCGGGCGCGCTGGAGGAGATCCGCGGGTTCATCACGCTGATGCGCAAGCGGTTGAAGGAGTACGCCGCACTCTGCAACGAGAACCCGATCTTCAAGGGCCGGCTGGAGAACGTCGGGTATCTCGACCTCGCCGGCTGTCTCGCGCTCGGCGTCACCGGCCCGACCCTGCGGGCCACCGGTTACCCGTGGGACCTGCGGAAGACCCAGCCGTACTTCGGCTACGAGTCCTACGAGTTCGACGTGCCGACCCGGGACACCTGCGACTCGTACGGGCGCTTCCGGATCCGCTTGGACGAGATGCACGAGTCGCTGCGGATCGTCGAGCAGTGCGCCGACCGGCTGGCCGGCCTCGACGACGCGCCGGTGATGGTCGCGGACAGGAAGATCGCGTGGCCGAGCCAGCTGGCGATCGGCAACGACGGCATGGGCAACTCCCTCGACCACATCCGGCACATCATGGGCGAGTCGATGGAGGCGCTGATTCACCATTTCAAGCTGGTGACCGAGGGGTTCCGCGTACCCGCGGGCCAGGCGTACACCGCCGTCGAGTCGCCGCGCGGCGAGCTCGCCTGCCATGTGGTGAGTGACGGCGGCACCCGGCCGTACCGCGCGCATTTCCGCGATCCGTCGTTCACCAACCTGCAGGCCACGTCCGTCATGTGCGAGGGCGGAATGGTCGCCGACGTGGTCGTGGCCGTCGCCAGCATCGATCCGGTCATGGGGGGTGTGGATCGATGAGCGAGTTGACCCAAGAGACACTCAACGAGCTCAAGGAGATCGCCGGTCGTTATCCCGACGCCCGATCTGGGCTTTTGCCGATGTTGCATCTGGTGCAGAGCGTCCAGGGCTACGTGACGCCCGAGGGCATCGAGGCGTGTGCCGAGGTGCTCGACATCACCGCGGCCGAGGTGGCCGGGGTGGCGACGTTCTACACCATGTACAAGCGGCGTCCGGTGGGCGACTACCACGTGGGTGTATGCACGAACACCCTGTGCGCCATCATGGGCGGCGACCTGATCTTCGAGCGGCTCAAGGAGCATCTCGAGGTCGGCAACGACGAGACCACGGAGGACGGCAGGCTCACCCTCGAGCACGTCGAGTGCAACGCCGCCTGCGACTACGCGCCGGTGATGATGGTCAACTGGGAGTTCATGGACAACATGACGCCGGAGTCCGCGGTCGAGCTGGTCGACCGGCTCCGCTCGGGTCAGGACGTGCGCTCCACCCGAGGCGCCCGGATCTGCACCTGGCGGGAGGCCGAGCGGGTGCTCGCGGGATACCCCGACGACCGTGCCGACGAGGGTCCCGCGGCCGGTCCCGCGTCTCTGGAAGGATTGCGGATCGCCCGCGAACGAGGCTGGCGAGCGCCTGAGCCAGAAGAGGAAGCCCGGTGACCGACACGCTGACCCCGGTCCTGTCCGACAACTGGGACCATGATCGCGCGTGGACGCTCGAGTCGTACGAGCGGGCCGGCGGGTACTCCGCGCTGAGGAAGGCGGTACGCCGGCAGCCAGCGGAGATCGTCGAGCTGGTGAAGGACTCCGGCCTGCGCGGCCGCGGCGGTGCGGGGTTCCCGACCGGCATGAAGTGGGGCTTCGTACCGCAGGACACTGAGTCTCCAGAAGGGGGGAAGCCGAAGTACCTCGTGGTCAACGCCGACGAGTCCGAGCCCGGCACCTGCAAGGACATCCCGCTGATGCTGGCCTCGCCGCACACCTTGGTCGAGGGCACCATCATCTCGTCGTACGCGATCCGCGCGAACCACGCGTTCATCTACGTGCGCGGCGAGGTTCTGCACGTCGTACGCCGGATGCAGCGCGCCGTCGAGGAGGCGTATCTCGCCGGCTACCTGGGCAAGAACATCCTCGGCTCCGGCTACGACCTCGATGTGGTCGTCCACGTCGGAGCGGGCGCGTACATCTGCGGTGAGGAGACCGCGCTGCTGGACTCCCTGGAGGGTCGTCGCGGCCAGCCGCGGCTGCGGCCGCCGTTCCCCGCGGTCGCGGGCCTGTACGCCTGCCCGACCGTGATCAACAACGTCGAGTCGATCGCGTCGGTGCCGTGCATCGTCGACAACGGCCCGGACTGGTTCGGCTCGATGGGCACGGAGAAGAGCAAGGGCATGACGCTCTACTCGCTGTCCGGCCACGTGACCCGTCCGGGCCAGTACGAGGCGCCGCTGGGCATCACGCTGCGCGAGCTGCTCGATCTGGCGGGCGGCGTCCGCGAGGGGCGCATGCTGAAGTTCTGGACGCCGGGTGGCTCGTCCACTCCGCTGCTCACGGCAGAGCACCTCGACATACCGCTCGACTACGAGGGGGTGGCCGAGGCGGGCAGCATGCTCGGCACCAAGGCGCTGCAGATCTTCGACGACAGCACGTGCGTGGTGCGTGCCGTGCTTCGCTGGACGGAGTTCTACAAGCACGAGTCGTGCGGCAAGTGCACACCCTGCCGGGAGGGCACCTGGTGGCTGGTGCAGGTCCTCGAACGGCTGGAGCGCGGGCAGGGGAGCGAGGAGGACCTCGATACGCTGCTGGATCTCTGCGACAACATCCTCGGCCGCTCGTTCTGCGCGCTCGGTGACGGTGCGACGTCGCCGATCACGTCGTCCATCCAGTACTTCCGGGACGAGTACCTCGCACACCTCGAGCAGGGTGGCTGCCCGTTCGACGCCGAGGCGGCCAGCCTGTTCGCCACCGCGGGAGCCATGGCATGACGGTTCACGCCAACCCACCCACGACCGAGTCCGGCCGCGCCGAGCTGGAGAAGCTGGTCACGCTCACCATCGACGACGTCCAGGTCAGCGTGCCGGAGGGCACCCTGGTGATCCGCGCCGCCGAGCTGATCGGCGTACAGATCCCCCGGTTCTGCGACCACCCGCTGCTCGACCCGGCCGGCGCGTGCCGGCAGTGCCTGGTCGAGATCCCGGACGCCGGGAACGGCCGGCCGATACCCAAGCCGCAGGCGTCGTGCACGCTGCCGGTCGCCGAGGGCATGGTCGTGCACACCCAGCTGACCTCGAAGGTCGCAGACAAGGCGCAGCAGGGTGTGATGGAGCTGCTCCTGATCAACCACCCGCTGGACTGCCCGGTGTGCGACAAGGGCGGCGAGTGCCCGCTGCAGAACCAGGCGATGTCCAACGGGCGGGGAGAATCTCGATTCGCGGAATCGAAGCGAACATTCGAGAAACCGATCAACATCTCGGCCCAGGTGCTGCTCGACCGGGAGCGGTGCGTGCTGTGCGCGCGGTGCACGAGGTTCTCCGAGCAGATCGCCGGCGACCCGTTCATCGACATGCTGGAGCGCGGCGCCCTGCAGCAGGTCGGTATCTACGAGGACGAGCCGTTCGAGTCCTACTTCTCCGGCAACACCATCCAGATCTGCCCGGTCGGGGCGTTGACGAGTGCGGAGTACCGGTTCAGGTCCCGGCCGTTCGACCTGGTCTCGACACCGAGCATCTGTGAGCACTGCGCCTCGGGGTGCGCGCTGCGTACGGACCACCGGCGCGGCAAGGTGACCCGCCGGCTGGCCGGCGACGACCCGGAAGTCAACGAGGAGTGGAACTGCGACAAGGGCCGGTTCGCCTTCCACTGGGCGCGCCAGGCCGACCGGTTCACCCACCCGTTGGTTCGCGATGAGGACAGCAGGGAGCTGCGCCCGGCCTCGTGGGTGGAGGCGTTCGCGGTCGCGGCCCGCGGGCTGGCGGCGGCCGCGGGCAAGGTCGGCGTGCTGCCGGGCGGCCGGCTCACGGTCGAGGACGCGTACGCCTACTCCAAGTTCGCGCGGGCGGCGCTCGGCACCAACGACATCGACTTCCGGTCCCGGCCCCACTCCGCGGAGGAGGCCGACTTCCTGGCGTCGTACGTCGCCTCCACAGCCCTTGTGACATACGCACAGCTGGAGACCGCGAACGCGGTCGTGCTCGCCGGGTTCGAGCCGGAGGAAGAGTCGCCGATCGTCTTTTTGCGGCTGCGCAAGGGATCTCAGCGCAACGGTACGCGCATCTACTCCGTTGCGCCGTACTCCACACGGGGTCTCGCCAAGCTCGGCGGCACGCTTCGGCAGACCGTGCCGGGTGCGGAGGCCGCCGCGCTTGCCGCGATCGCGGAGGACGGCGAGATCGCGCTCGATGCCGGCGGTGTGATCCTGGTCGGCGAGCGACTCGCGACCGTGCCTGGTGCGTTGTCGGCTGCATTGCAGTTGGCGCAGACGACCGGGGCCAGACTGGCGTGGGTGCCACGGCGAGCCGGCGACCGCGGCGCCGTCGACGTCGGTTGCCTGCCGCACCTGTTGCCCGGTGCGCGGCCGGTCGTCGATCCCGGTGCACGCGTCGACGTCGCCGCCGCCTGGGGTGTCGAGTCGGTACCGGCCGAGCCCGGTCGCAGTGCCGGCGAGATCCTCGACGCCGCCCGTTCCGGCGACCTCACTGCGTTGGTGGCCGGCGGTGTCGAGCCGGCCGACTTCGCCGACCCGGCGGCCGCCCTTGAGGCGCTGGACTCCGTATCGTTCCTGGTCAGCCTGGAGGTGCGGGCCAGCGAGGTCACCGAGCGGGCCGACGTCGTACTCCCGGTCGCGCCGGTGGCCGAGAAGTCCGGCACGTTCGTGGACTGGGAGGGTCGCCACCGTGAGTTCGGTAATGTCCTCCGCACGACCGGGGTGCTGACCGACGTACGCGTGCTGGCCGGGATCGCCGAGGAGCTCGGGCGCGGGCTGGGCTTCCGCACGATCGAGCAGGCCGGCCGGGAGCTGGTCGAGCTGGGACCGTGGGACGGGGAGCGGGTCGCCCGGCCGGACGTGCGACCCGTCGCGGCCGGCCACGTCTCGAACGGCGAGGCGGTGCTCGCGACCTGGCGGTTGCTGCTCGACGACGGGCGGCTGCAAGACGGCGAGCCGCATCTGAAGGCGACCGCACACGCGCCGGTCGCGCTGGTGTCCGCCGCGACGGCGGAGGGCCTCGGCCTCACCGAGGGTGCCGATATCGTGCTGTCGACCGACCGGGGAAGCGTCACGTTCCCGGTCGGCGTCGCGGATCTCCCCGACGGCGTCGTGTGGGCTCCGCAGCACTCCGCCGGGCTCTCCTTGCACCGCGACCTCGGTGCCGTGGCCGGCGACGTGATCAGGATCGGAGGTGGCCAGTCATGATCGTGCAGGCGCTCGGCGTGCGTACCGTCGACGACCTCAGCGAGTTCGGCACCGATCCCTGGTGGCTGTCGCTCATCAAAGCCGTCCTGATCTTCGTATTCCTGCTGCTGCTCACGCTGTTCAACATCTGGTTCGAGCGGCGGGTCGTCGCCCGGATGCAGCACCGGGCGGGTCCGAACAAGAACGGCCCGTTCGGGTTGCTGCAGTCCCTGGCCGACGCGATGAAGCTGATGCTCAAAGAAGACATCATGGTGAAGGCCGCCGACCGGCTGCTCTACGTGCTGGCCCCCGTGATCTCGGTGATCATGGCGTTCCTCGCGTTCGCCGTGATCCCGTTCGGGCCGGTCGTCGACGTACCGTTCACCGACCGGCAGACTCCGTTGCAGCTGACCGACCTCCCGGTCGGCGTGCTGTTCGTGATCGCGGTCGCCTCGGTCGGGATCTACGGCATCGTGCTCGGCGGGTGGGCGTCCGGATCGACGTACTCGCTGCTGGGCGGCATGCGCTCCACGGCCCAGGTGATCTCCTACGAGGTCGCGATGAGCCTGGCTCTGGTGGCGGTTTTCTTGTACGCCGGATCGCTGTCCACATCCGAGATCGTCAACGCACAGCAGCGACTGTGGTACGCCCTGATCTTGCTGCCGTCGTTCATCATCTTCTGGGTCTCCATGGTCGGCGAGACCAACCGGGCGCCGTTCGACATGCCGGAGGCGGAGGGCGAGCTGGTCGCCGGCTACTTCACCGAGTACTCCTCGATGAAGTTCGCGATGTTCTTCCTCGCCGAGTACATCAACATGGTGACGGTGTCCGCGGTGGCCACGACGCTGTTCCTCGGCGGCTGGCGGGCGCCGTGGCCGCTGTCGTTGTGGGACGGCGCGAACGCCGGGTACTGGCCGGTGCTGTGGTTCCTCGCCAAGGTCATGATGTTCATGTTCGTCTTCGTCTGGTTGCGCGGGACGCTCCCACGGGTCCGTTACGACCAGTTCATGGCACTGGGCTGGAAGGTGCTCATCCCGGTCGCACTGCTGTGGACGGTCGCGGTCGCGACCATCCGCGCGATGACCCTCGACGGCGGTCTGGACCGGCGGGTCCTCGTCGGCGGTGCGCTGGTCGCGGTGCTGTTGTTCCTGCTGCTGTCCATCGTCGGCGAGCGGGCTCCGAAGGAGGAGCCGGAGGCCGAGGAGCAGCCGTTCGACCCGTTCGCCGGCGGCTATCCCGTACCGCCCATGCCCGGCCAGAGGCTTCCGCGACCCGAGCCCGCGGGCGTCGTACCCGGGGGTGCACAACCCGACCAGGAGGACGACACCGCCCGGCGAAGCGCAACGGAGGAGGGAGACTGATGGCGACCCTGCGCAAGCAGTTCTGGGACCCGATCGCCGGTTTCGGGGTCACCTTCCGGACGATGTTCAAGAAGGTCGTCACCGAGGACTACCCGTTCGAGAAGAAGCCGACCGCGCCGCGGTTCCACGGCCGGCACCAGCTCAACCGCTGGCCGGACGGCCTGGAGAAGTGCATCGGATGCGAGCTCTGTGCCTGGGCCTGCCCGGCGGACGCGATCTACGTCGAGGGCGCCAGCAACAGCGAGGCGGAGCGGTACTCCCCGGGTGAGCGGTACGGCCGCGTCTACCAGATCAACTACCTGCGCTGCATCCTGTGCGGGCTGTGCATCGAGGCGTGCCCGACCCGGGCGCTCACGATGACCAACGAGTACGAGCTCGCCGACGACAACCGCGCCGACCTGATCTACGAGAAGAAGGATCTGCTTGCGCCGTTGCTCCCCGGCATGGAGCAGCCACCGCACCCGATGCGGCTCGGCGACGACGAGAGCGCGTACTACGGCGGCCGGGCGATCGACGTCAGCGAGGTGCACCAGTGATCGCATTCTGGATCCTGGCCCCGCTCGCGGTCCTGGCCGCTCTCGCCATGGTGGCGGCGCGCAAGGCCGTGCACTCGGCGCTCATGCTGGCGTACGTGATGATCACGCTGGCGATTCTGTACGCCATGCAGGACGCGCCGTTCCTCTTCGCCGTACAGGTGATCGTCTACACCGGCGCCGTGCTGATGTTGTTCCTCTTCGTCCTGATGCTGGTCGGCGTCGACGCCAGCGACTCGCTCGTGGAGACGATCAAGGGACAGCGACTGCTGGCGGTCCTGGCCGGGCTCGGGTTCGGCGTGCTCCTCGTTCTCGGGGTGGCGCAGGCGGTCGTGTCCGCTCCGGTGGGGCTGGAGGCTGCGCACGCCCAGGGCAACGTCGTGGGGCTGGCCGAGCTGTTGTTCACCAAGTACGTCTTCGCGTTCGAGGTGACCGGCGCCCTGCTGATCACGGCGGCGCTGGCCGCGATGGTGCTGGCGCACCGGGAGCGGCTCACGCCCAAGCCGACGCAGCGCGATCTCGCGGAGGCCCGCCTGCGGGAGTACGCCGAGACCGGCAGGCACCCCGGGCCGCTGCCGCCGCCGGGTGTCTACTCTCGGCACAACGCCGTCGACACACCCGCGCTGCTGCCGGACGGCCGCGCGTCGGATCTGTCGGTGTCGCGCACGCTGCGTGCCCGCGGGACGCTCCGGTCGGCGCCGGAGCTCGCGGACGACGTCGACGAGACATTGCGCAAGATCGGGGCGACCGGCCGGACCCGCACCGTCGGCGACCGTGCGGCCGGTGAGGTCGGTCCGCCGACCGAGGGTCGGACCTTCCCGGCGAGCGGCGAGCAGCCGGACGGTGATGGGACAGGAGGGGACTCGTGAGCACGGAGCCGTTCCTCGTGCTGTCGGCGCTGTTGTTCACCATCGGCGCCTTCGGTGTGCTGATCCGGCGCAACGCGATCGTGGTCTTCATGTGCGTGGAGCTGATGCTCAACGCCGCCAACCTGGCGTTCGTGACGTTCGCCCGTCACCACGGCAACCTCGACGGGCAGATCGCGGCATTCTTCGTGATGGTGGTCGCCGCGGCAGAGGTCGTCGTGGGCCTGGCCATCATCGTGACCATCTTCCGTACCAGGCGTTCGGCTTCGGTCGACGACGCGAGCCTGCTGAAGTACTGAGTTGACGAGCGATATGAGTCCTATGACCGCGCTGCCCGTCCTGTCCGAGACGGCCTCGGCCGTGGCCCCCGCTCAGGCCGGCGGCGTCTACTCCCTGCTGTGGCTGGTGGTGGCACTCCCCGCGGTGAGCGCCGCGATCCTGCTGCTCGGTGGCCGCTCCACCAACGCGTGGGGTCACCTGCTGGGCTGCGCCGCCCCGATCGCGTCCTTCGCCCTCGGCGTCCTGATGTTCGTCAGCCTGCTGACCCGGGACGCCCACGACCGTGCGATCGAGCAGCACCTGTTCGACTGGATCACGACCGGCTCGTACGACGTCGACGCCGGGCTGTTGCTCGACCCGCTGTCCATGCTGTTCGTGCTGCTGATCACGGGTGTGGGGAGCATCATCCACGTCTACTCGATCGGCTACATGGCCGAGGACCCGCGACGGCGCCGGTTCTTCGGCCAGCTCAACCTGTTCGTGGCCGCGATGCTGCTGCTGGTTCTGGGCAGCGACTACCTCGTGCTGTTCGTCGGCTGGGAGGGGGTCGGCCTGGCGTCGTACCTGCTGATCGGCTTCTGGCAGCACAAGCACTCCGCGGCCACGGCCGCCAAGAAGGCGTTCGTAGTCAACCGCGTGGGTGACATGGGCATGGCGCTCGCCGTGATGCTGATGTTCGCGACGTTCGGTACGACGTCGTTCGTGGGCGTCTCCGCGGCCGCGGAGGGTGCATCGACCGCGACCCTGACCGCGCTCGGCCTGCTGCTCCTGCTCGGGGCGTGCGGTAAGTCCGCACAGGTCCCGCTGCAGAGCTGGCTGCTCGACGCGATGGAGGGCCCCACCCCGGTGTCGGCGCTGATCCATGCGGCGACCATGGTGACCGCGGGGGTCTACCTCGTCACCAGGTCGAACTTCATCTTCAACGAGGCGCCCACGGCGCAGACCGCGGTCGTGATCGTCGGTCTGGTGACCGCGCTCTGGGGCGCGATCATCGGGTGCGCTAAAGACGACATCAAGAAGGCGCTGGCCGGCTCGACCATGAGCCAGATCGGCTACATGCACCTCGCCGCCGGCCTGGGCCCGATCGGCTACGCGTTCGCCATCTTCCACCTGCTCACGCACGGGTTCTTCAAGGCGAATCTGTTCCTCGGCGCCGGATCGGTCATGCACTCGATGAACGACGAGGTCGACATGCGCAGGTACGGCGGCCTGGCGCCGCTGATGCCGATCACCTTCCTCACCTTCGCGATGGGCTACCTCGCGATCATCGGGTTCCCGCTGTTCTCCGGGTTCTGGAGCAAGGACCTCATCCTCGAGGCGGCGTTCGCGGAGAACCTCGTCGTCGGCTTCGGAGCGCTCCTGGGTGCGGGCATCACCGCGTTCTACATGACGCGGGTGATGCTCATGACGTTCCTGTCCCCGAAACGCTGGGCGGACGACGTCCATCCGCACGAGTCGCCGAGGGTGATGACCGTTCCGCTGTTGGTGCTGGCCGCGTTGTCGGCGGTCGGCGGCGTCCTGTACCTGGGCGGCTGGGTGGTGGACTGGCTGACCCCGGTGGTGGGTGAGGAGCACCCCGAGCTCGGTGTACCGGTCTGGGTGATCTCGCTGGCCGCGGTGGCGGTGGTCGCCGCCGGGGTCGCGGTCGCGTGGGTGCTGGTCGCCAAGCGGGACGTACCGCGGGAGGCGCCGGTGCGGGTGTCGGTGTTCACCACGGCGGCCCGGGCCGACCTGTTCGGCGACGCGCTCAACGAGGCGGTCTTCATGCGGCCCGGCCAGCACCTCACCCGGTCGCTGGTCTACGTCGACAACCGCGGGGTCGACGGCACGGTCAACGGACTCGGCGGGCTGATCGGCGGAGCGTCCGGACGGCTCCGCCGGTTGCAGACCGGTTTCGTGCGTTCCTATGCGCTCACGATGGTCGCTGGCGCCTTCGTCGTGGTGGTGGCGTTGTTGGCGGCGAATCTCTCATGAGTGAGGAGAGCACACGATGCCCTGGCTGACCGTTCTCGGCGCCGCGCCGATCGTGGGCGCCGTGCTGGTGGCGTTGCTGCCCCGGCGCGCCCGCGAGGACCTGCCCAAGATCGTGGCGCTGGCGGTGTCGGTCGCCGTATTGGGGCTGACCGTCGCGCTCGCGGTGCAGTACGACACGGGCGGCGGTTACCAGTTCACCGAGCAGCACGAATGGATCTCGGCCTTCGGCGCGCACTACGCCCTCGGCCTGGACGGCATCGGCCTGCTCATGGTTGTGCTCACCGCGGTACTCACGCCGGTGGTGATCCTCGCCTCCTGGTACGACGCCGAGGGCGGCCGCTGGAGCACGAACGCGTTCTTCGCCTGGGTGCTCCTGCTGGAGGGCCTCTCGATCGGCGTGTTCGCGGCGACCGACGTGTTCTTGTTCTACGTGTTGTTCGAGGCCACGCTGGTGCCGATCTACTTCCTGATCGGCGGGTACGGCGGCGTGCGCCGTTCGTACGCCGCGGTGAAGTTCCTGATCTTCAGCCTGTTCGGCGGGCTGCTCATGCTGGCCTCCGTCGTCGGCCTGTACGTCGTGTCGGCCGACAACGAGACCGGGCCGACGTACCTCCTGTCCGAGCTCAGCGGCCTGTCCATGGACGAGACGACCGGGCGCTGGCTGTTCCTCGGTTTCTTCATCGCGTTCGCGATCAAGGCTCCGATGTGGCCGGTGCACACGTGGCTGCCGGATGCGGCCAGCGAGGGCACTCCCGGCACGTCGGTGATGCTGGTCAGCGTGCTCGACAAGATCGGCACCTTCGGCATGCTGCGGTTCTGCCTCGGTATCTTCCCCGAGGCGTCGCAGTGGGCCACCCCGGTGGTGATCACGCTCGCGGTGATCAGCGTGTTGTACGGCGCGCTGCTGGCGATCGGCCAGAACGACATGCGCCGACTGATCGCCTATACGTCGGTCTCGCACTTCGGGTTCATCGTGCTGGGCATCTTCGTGTTCAACAGCCAGAGCCACGCCGGTGCGGTCCTCTACATGTTCAACCACGGGCTGGCGACCGGTGCGCTGTTCCTCGTCACCGGGTTCCTGATCAGCCGGCGCGGCTCCAAGATGATCAGCGACTTCGGCGGAGTGGAAAGCGTCGCCCCGGTGCTCGCGGGCGCGTTCCTCGTCGCCGGATTGGCCAGCCTGTCCCTTCCGGGGCTGGCGCCGTTCGTCAGCGAGTTCCTGGTGCTGGCCGGGACGTTCAGCGAGTCGATCGTCACCGCGGTGATCGCGGCGTTCGGGATCATCCTGGCCGCGCTCTACATCCTGATCATGTACCAGCGCACGATGACCGGGCCGCTGCGTCCCGGGCTGGAGGCCACCCGTGATCTCAACCTGCGGGAGTCGGTCGCGCTGGCTCCGGTGCTGGCGCTGATCGTGGTTCTCGGGCTGTTCCCGAAGCCGGCGCTCGACGTGATCAACCCCGGTGTCGCGGCGACTCTGGAGCATGTCGGGGAGACCGATCCGGAGCCGACGGTTCCGGCCGAAGCGGCGGAAGGGGCGCAGGAGTGATCGCGGTCCACGGTTCCGTGCTGGCGCAGGAGATCGAGATCGAGTCGCCGAACATCGCGTACTCGGCGATCTACCCCATCCTGATCGTGTTCGGGGTCGCGCTGGTGGGCGTGCTGGTCGAGGCGTTCGCGCCGCGCCCCAGGCGCTACGTCGTACAGACCGTGCTCGCCGCCGCGGGTCTCGGGCTCGCCTTCGTCGGCACCGTGCTCGTCGCGGGTGACCTGCCGGAGACCCAGAACGGCCTGGCCCGGGGCGGGATCGAGGCCGAGGGTGCGCTCGCCGTCGACGGGCCGACGCTGTTCATCTGGGGCGCGATCCTGCTGCTCTCGTTCTTCAGCGTGCTGCTGTTCGCCGAGCGGCGCCTGGAGAGCGGGGTGACGGCGTTCGCCGGGCAGGCCGCGGCCCTGCCGGGCACCGAGGCCGAGCGCGAGGCGTCGACCCGCGGCCTCGAGCACACCGAGGTCTTCCCGCTGATGCTGTTCGCGGTCGGCGGCATGATGCTGTTCCCGGCGTCGAACGACCTGCTCACGATGTTCGTGGCGCTGGAGGTGCTGTCGTTCCCGCTGTACCTGCTGTGCGGTCTCGCCCGGCGCCGGCGGCTGCTGAGCCAGGAGGCCGCGGTCAAGTACTTCCTGCTCGGGGCGTTCGCGTCCGGCTTCTTCCTGTACGGCATCGCGCTCGTCTACGGGTACGCGGGCACGGTCACGCTGGCCGGTATCGACGGCGCGATCACCAACCGGGTCGGCGGCGACGGGCTGCTCCTCGCCGGAATCGGGCTGATGGCGGTCGGCCTGCTGTTCAAGATCGGCGCCGCACCGTTCCACGCCTGGACGCCGGACGTCTACCAGGGCGCGCCGACCGCGGTCACCGGATTCATGGCGGCGTGCACCAAGGTCGCCGCGTTCGGCGCGTTGTTGCGGGTGTTCTACGTCGCGTTCGGCGGAGCCCAGTGGAACTGGATGCCGATGATGTGGATCGTCGCCGCACTGACCATGGGGGTCGGCTGTGTACTCACCCTGACCCAGACCGACGTGAAGCGGATGCTGGCGTACTCGTCGATCGCGCACGCCGGGTTCCTGCTCACGGGCTTCGTGGGCGTCCAGGCGGCCACGCGGGACAGCGACGACATGACCAGCCTGGTGGCGGTGATGTTCTACCTGCTGGCGTACGGGTTCACCACGCTGGGTGCGTTCGCGGTGGTGACCGTCGTACGCGACTCGTCCGGCGAAGCGACCCATCTGTCGAGGTGGGCAGGGCTCGGCAAGCAGTCGCCGGTGCTCGCGGGGGTGTTCGCGCTCTTCATGCTGGCGTTCCTCGGGCTGCCCGCCACCAGCGGCTTCATGGCCAAGTGGGCGGTGTTCACCTCCGCCTGGGCGGGCGATGCTCAGCTGCTGGTGATCATCGCGGTGCTGGCCAGCGTGATCACGGCGTTCGTCTACATCCGGGTCATCGTCCTGATGTTCTTCGCCGATCCGGTGGGTGAGGGCCCCACCGTGGCCATGCCGAGCGTCCTGACCGTGGTGACGATCGCCGCGGGTGTCGTGGTCACGGTCGCGTTGGGTGTCGCGCCGCAACCGGTACTCGACCTCGCGCATCAGGCCGGTGAGTTCGTACGCTGAGTTCACGCCATCCGCCGAACGGCCGACGTGGCCCCCGTTGCTGAGGAGCTTGCTGTGACCGATGCCCGCGGCGAACTGCCGCCGGTGAACGCCGACCTGGAGGCCAGGGTGCGTGCCGGGCTGGCCGAGGTCGAACGGCGGCTGCAGGCGAGTGTGGACAGCGACGCCCCGCTGGTGGCCGACGTCTCGCGGCATCTGATGAACGCCGGCGGCAAGCGGTTCCGGCCGATGCTGGTGCTCACCGCCGCGGAGTTCGGCGACCCGGAGGCGCGCGGCGTACTCGATGCGGCGGTCGGGGTCGAGCTGACTCATCTGGCGTCGCTGTACCACGACGACGTGATGGACGAGGCCGACCTGCGCCGTGGGGCCAAGAGCGCTAACGCCCTGTGGGACAACAGCATGGCGATCCTGACCGGCGACTTCCTGTTCGCCCAGGCGTCGCAGGTGATCGCAGATCTCGGGGCGGAGGCGGTCCGAATCCAGGCACAGACGTTCGCCCGGCTGGTCGAGGGCCAGATCCGCGAGACCGCGGGCCCTCGCGAGGGCGACGAGCTGCTCGACCATTACCTGCGGGTCGTCGCGGACAAGACCGGCTCGCTGATCGCGACGTCCGCGCGCTACGGCGCCATGATGTCCGGCAGCGACGCCGACCTCGTGCCGGTGCTCACGGAGTTCGGCGAGCGGATCGGTACGGCGTTCCAGCTCTCCGACGACGTCATCGACATCGCGAGCGACTCCGACGAGCTCGGCAAGAGCGCGGGGACCGACCTGCGTGAGGGTGTACCGACCCTTCCGGTGCTGATCGCCCGGCGGTCCACCGACCCGGCGGACGCCCGGCTGCTCGAACTGCTCACCGGACCGCTGACCGACGACTCGCTGCACGCCGAGACGCTGGGTCTGTTGCGGGTCCATCCCGCGATGAACGAGGCGCGGGCCGAGGTGGAGCGGCGCGCCGAGCAGGCCCGCGAGCTGCTGGCGAAGCTGCCCGACGTACCCGCACGGGACGCGCTCGCCGACATGTGTGACCTGGTCGTCCACCGCACCACCTAGAGATGAGGTGACCTGATGGGCGACGACGGGGCCGAGCCCGGATCGACATGAGCTCCACATACGTGCAGGTCCAAGTCTGGCTGGACCGTGCTCGGCAACCTGCGCCCGGGGCGGCGACGCCCGACCGCTCGGGCCGGTGGTTCGTTCTCGGCGCCGTCTGTGTATGCGTCGTACTGCACTTTCCGGCACTGCTCTGGCCGCTGGGGGCGGACGAGTCGGGGTTCCTGCTCATCACCCGGAGCTGGGATCCCCAGCCGGACAACATGTACGGGCACTACTGGGTCGCGCGGCCCCCGGTGCTGCTGTGGATGTTCCAGGCCGCGGATGCGCTCGGCGGTGCGTACATGCCGCGACTGTTCGTCGCGGCCCTGGCCGGGCTGATGGTGGTCGCCGCGTACCGGGTGGGCGTGCTCCTCGCGGGTCCGGTCGCCGGCCGTTGGACGGCGGCCGCATCGGTCGCCCTGGTGGGCAACCCGTACCTGACCGCGTGGCAGGCCAAGAGCGAGTCGTTCGGCATGCCGCTGGTGATGTGCAGCTGCTGGCTCGCGCTCGAGGCGCTCCGGTGTCCGCCCGGTCGGTCGCGGTATGCGCTTGCGGCCGGTGCGGGCATGGTCGGCGTCCTCGCGATTGGCATGAAGCAGAACCTCACCGGCGGGCTGGTCTTCGGCGGCGTGCTGTTGCTGGGTTCGGTCTTGCGTCGCCGGCTGAGCCCTCGCGAGGGTTCGGTCCTCGCGGGTATGGCGTTCCTCGGTGCCGCCGTGCCGGTTCTGGCCGTGATGGCCTGGGCGATAGGGAGCGGTGTCCATCTGTCGACACTGTGGGAGATGACGTACGCGTTCCGGTCCGACGCGCTCGAGACCATCGCGAGCGGGCCAATGGACGAATCACAGGAACGCGCCCGCGAGCTCGTAAGGCTCGGCGTCGAGAGCGGGCTCGCGGTCATCATCGGGTGGTTCGTGGTGTCGTTCCGGCGGGCGAGCCGGACGCAGCCCGCGGTGGCGTGGGCCGTCGTCGCGATGCTGCTCACCGATCTGGCGGCGCTCGTGCTCGGGGGCCACTACTGGCCGTCGTACCTCATCGCGCTGATCCCGGGGGCCGCGCTCTGTGTGGCGCTCCTCTCCGGAGTCCCCGATCGACGGGCGGGAGCCATGATGCGCCTGCTGGTGGTCCTGATGTCGCTGGCCACCGCGCTCGCGCTGTGGTCGCACACCGCCGAGCACACCGACGGAAGCGTCAACCCAGGCCACTACTACACCGGGATGGGCGTGGGTCGGGCCGCACGGCCCGACGACACCATCCTGGTGCTGTACGGACACGCCAACGTCGTCGCGGCCTCCGGGCTGCGCGCTCCGTACCCGTACCTCTGGGCTTTGCCCGCGCGCACCCGCGATCCGGACCTGGCGCGGATGCGGACGGTGCTCGCCGGCCCGCAGGCGCCCACCTGGGTGGTCGAGTCGGATCCGGGCGACACGTGGGACCTCGACGAGGACGACCGGCTACGCAGGCTGCTGCACACGAGGTACACCTACCTGGGACCGCTGTGCGGCCGCACGATCTGGCGGCGTACGGATCAGCAGCGACCCTCGCCGTTCGGCGTCGACTGCGACCGACCCTGGTGGGACACCTGGAGGGTTCAGGCGCGGTAGGCGACGACGACGCTGGGCCGGGGGAAGTCGTCGGTGTGCGGCCAGGTGGACGAGGGGTTCTCGAACGTCGAGCCGTCCGTCTCGCCGGGATGCTGTACGGCGACGAAGACGCTCTTGTCGTCCACGATCAACGGACCGCAGGTCTCGGCACCGACCGGCACGGTGAGGAACTGCCGCACATTGCCACGCTCCGACCCGGCGGTCGGCACCGCGAACAGCCCGTCGTTGGAACCCAGGCGGTTCCCGTCGGTCGAGATCCAGAGGTTCGAGCTCGGGTCGAACGCCACGTTGTCCGGGCACGAGATCGGGCTCACGCCCTCCTTCGGGAATCCCGCGAAGTAGGTCTCGGGTGCCTCGGGGTCGCCGCAGACCATGAACAGCCACCAGGTGAACGTCTCGGACGCCGCGTCGCCGTCCGCCTCGGTGATCTCGAGCACGTAGCCGTTGCGGTTGCCGGACTCGGCGCGAGCGGGTGGGTCAGGCGACGTTCCAGGTGTCGCCGCTGTTGAGCAGTGCGTCGAGGTCGCCGTCGCCGGACTTCTCCCGGGCGGCGCTGATCTGCGTGCGGGCCTGGTCGTCGTACGTCGGGCGCTCGATCTGCCGGAAGATGCCGATCGGGGCGCGGTGGAGGTGACCGGCGTCGGTCAGCCGGGACAAGCTGAACGCGGCGGACGAGTCGTGGCCGTGCGCGTCGTGCACGTGTATCCGCGCCTCGTCGACCTCGGCGGTCTCGACCGCGAAGAACGCGCCGCTGGCGTGGTCGCGCACTACGGCGTACTCGCCGTCCGCGCCGAACGTGACCGGCTGTCCGTGTGTGAGCGGGATGAGCGCCGCGTCGGCGGTGTCGCGGTCCTTGAACGCCTCGAACGCGCCGTCGTTGAAGATCGGGCAGTTCTGGTAGATCTCGACCAGCGCGGCGCCGCGGTGGGCGGCGGCCGCCCGCAGGACGCCGGTGAGGTGCTTGCGGTTGGAGTCGATGGTGCGCGCGACGAACGTCGCCTCGGCGCCGAGGGCCAGCGAGATCGGGTTGAACGGGGTGTCCACCGAGCCCATCGGCGTGGACTTCGTGACCTTGCCGGCCTCGGAGGTGGGCGAGTACTGGCCCTTGGTGAGCCCGTAAATCCGGTTGTTGAACAGCAGGATGGTGATGTTCAGGTTGCGCCGCAGGGCGTGGATCAGGTGGTTGCCGCCGATGGACAGCGCGTCACCGTCGCCGGTCACCACCCACACCGACAGATCGGGCCGGGTCACGGCCAGCCCGGTGGCGATCGCCGGCGCCCGGCCGTGGATGGAGTGCAGGCCGAACGTGTCGAGGTAGTACGGGAACCGGGCGGCGCAGCCGATCCCGGAGACGAAGACGATGTTCTCCTTCTTCAGTCCCAGATCCGGCAGGAAGCCTTGTACCGCGGCGAGGACGGCATAGTCCCCGCATCCGGGGCACCAGCGCACCTCCTGGTCGGAGCCGAAGTCCTTGCGGGTCTGCGGCTCCTCGGTGGTGGGTACGTCGCGCAGGCCTGGCATGGGCAGCTCGGTGGTCATCGGCGCAACTCCTGTTGCCACGGGTCGTGGTCGGGCTGGTCGAGACTGGACACGAGGTCGGCGATCGCGTCGGCCAGCTCGGAGGACTGGAACGGCAGGCCGCGTACCCGGTTGTAGCCGACCACATCCACGAGGTATTTGGCCCGCAGCAGCATCGCCAGCTGTCCGAGGTTCATCTCCGGGACCAGCACCCGCTCGTACCGGCGCAACACGTCGCCGAGGTCGGCCGGGAACGGGTTGAGGTGCCGCAGGTGTGCCTGCGCCACCGGCGTACCGGCCGCACGCACCTGGCGCACGGCGGCCCCGATCGGGCCGTACGTCGAACCCCAGCCCACCACGAGGATCCGCGCGTCACCGGACGGGTCGTCGACGTCGGTCGGGCCGATGATGTCGGCCACGCGGTCCACCTTGGCCTGGCGGGTCCGGACCATCAGGTCGTGGTTGGTCGGGTCGTAGGAGATGTTGCCGTGGCCGTCGGCCTTCTCCAGGCCGCCGATTCGGTGCTCCAGACCGGGAGTTCCGGGAACGGCCCACGGCCGGGCCAGCGTCTCCGGGTCACGCAGGTACGGCCAGAACTCCCGCTCGCCGTCGGCGGTCTCGTGGTTCGGCTCGGTGGCGAAGTCGGCCTCGATGGCCGGCAGCTCCGCGATGTCGGGGATCAGCCACGGCTCCGAGCCGTTGGCGAGGTAGCCGTCGGAGAGCAGCATCACCGGGGTGCGGTACGTGATCGCGATCCGGGCGGCCTCCACCGCCGTGTCGAAGCAGTCCGCCGGGGACCGGGGTGCGATCACCGGCAGCGGCGCCTCGCTGTTGCGGCCGAACATCGCCTGCAACAGGTCGGCCTGCTCGGTCTTGGTCGGCAGCCCGGTCGACGGTCCGCCGCGCTGGATGTCGCAGATCAGCAGCGGCAGCTCCAGCATCACCGCGAGCCCGACGGTCTCGCTCTTCAGCGCGATCCCCGGCCCGGACGTGGTCGTGACACCGAGCCCGCCGCCGAACGACGCGCCGAGCGCCGCACCCACGCCGGCGATCTCGTCCTCGGCCTGGAACGTGACCACACCGAACCGCTTGTGCTTGGACAGCTCGTGCAGCACGTCCGAGGCCGGCGTGATCGGGTACGAGCCGAGGAACAGCGGCAGCCTCGACTGCACCGAGGCCGCGATCAGGCCGTACGCCAGGGCGACGTTGCCGGTGATGTTCCGGTACGTGCCGGCCGGCATCGGCGCCGGCTTGACCTCGTACGACACCGCGAACGTCTCGGTGGTCTCTCCGAAGTTCCACCCGGTGTTGAACGCGGTGATGTTGGCGTCGCGGATGTCCGGCGCGGACGCGAACTTGCGTTCCAGGAAGCTGATCGTCGGCTCGGTGGGGCGGCCGTACAGCCAGGACAGCAGCCCGAGGGCGAACATGTTCTTGGCGCGTGACGCATCCTTGCGGGAGAGCCCGAACTCCTTGACCGATTCCACGGTCAGCGTCGTGAGGTCGACCTGATGGACGTCGTAGGCGTCCAGCGTGTCGTCTTCCAGCGGGTTGGAGCCGTTGTACCCGGCTCGGGTCAGGTTGCGGTTGGTGAAATCGTGGGTGTCCACGATGATCGTCGAGCCCTTGGGAAGGTCGCCGAGGTTGGCCTTCAGCGCCGCCGGGTTCATCGCGACGAGGACGTTGGGAGCGTCGCCCGGCGTCAGGATGTCGTGGTCGGCGAAATGCACTTGGAACGACGAGACGCCGGGAAGCGTGCCTGCCGGCGCTCGAATCTCTGCAGGGAAGTTGGGAAGCGTCGACAGGTCGTTGCCGAGCGTGGCGGTCTCTTGGGTGAAGCGATCGCCGGTCAGCTGCATACCGTCGCCGGAGTCGCCGGCGAAGCGGATGATCACCCGATCGAGCTGCCGGACCTGTTTGGTCACTTGGAGCCTCTTTCCGGGGTTGCTCTCTAGTCACATGCTACGTCCGTGTTGACTCATGTACGAGCACGGTCCGCATCGCGATTCTCACATCGGCGACCCGTGATACTCCGGCGTTTGTCCCGAATGGGCGTCTCTTCGACGATCCGCTGGCGAAGGCCGAGCGGAACCCGTACGGAATGCGGGATGCCCACGGCCGCTGCGGCATCGATCTTCCCTAGACTCACCCGCATGGACGGCTACTACGGATCGTACGTCCCGGTCCTTGCGATCATCGTCGTCGGGGCGGTGCTCGTGACCGCAATGTTCCTCGGGAACCGGTTGTTGCGGCCGTCCCGACCCTCGCCGGAGAAGCAGCTGACGTACGAGAGCGGCGTCGACCCGGTCGGCACCGGCTGGGCGCAGATCCATCTGCGTTACTACGTCTTCGCCTATCTGTACGTGGTCTTCGCCGTGGACGCGGTGTTCTTGTTCCCGTGGGCGACGGTGTACGCCGGACTCGGCTGGGTGACCGTGGGTGAGATGGGAGTGTTCATCGGCATCATCGCGGTCGGGCTGGTGTACGCGTGGCGTAAGGGCGTGCTCGCATGGACGTGAACAACCCGAGAGCGGCGACCGTCGACCTGCCCACCCCGAGCGTCGGACCACCGGCGGACACCGGTCACGTCGGAGCGCTGTCGAAGCTGGCACCGGAGCCGGCCCGCTACGTGCTCAACTGGGGTCGCCGCTATTCGCTGTGGGTGTTCAACTTCGGGCTGGCATGCTGCGCCATCGAGTTCATCGCGACGTCGATGGCGCGGCACGACTTCATCCGGCTCGGCGTGATCCCGTTCGCTCCCGGGCCGCGGCAGGCCGACCTGATGGTGGTCTCGGGCACGGTGACAGACAAGATGGCGCCCGCCGTACGCCGGCTCTACGAGCAGATGCCCGACCCCAAGTACGTCATCTCGTTCGGCTCGTGCTCCAACTCCGGCGGCCCGTACTGGGACTCGTACTGTGTCACCAAGGGCGTCGACCAGATCATCCCGGTCGACGTGTACGTTCCCGGCTGCCCGCCGCGCCCGGAGGCGCTGCTCCAGGGGATCCTCAAGGTTCAGGACAAGATCGCCGCCGAGTCCCTGGGCGACCGTTATCCCGGTTCGCCACCGGAGCGCGAGCCGCTGCGCAAGCGGCTGTCGGCGAAGGCGCTCCTGCGTCCGCTCATCGGTCCGAAGGACCACGATGACGTGGCTTGAGGAGATCTCCGCGGCGTTCGAGGAGTTCGGCGACGACGCCGTGGTCGACGAGGGGTTCGGTCCGGTCAGCGTGACGATCCCCGCGCCGCGGTGGGCCGAGGCGGTCGGGTTGGCCCGGGACCGGCTGGGGTGCGCGTTCTTCGACTGGCTGTCCGCGGTCGACGAGCTGGCCGAGGGGTTCTCGGTCGTCTGCCATGTCGCGCGGCCCAGCTCCGGCTCGGTCGACCATCTGCTCGTACGCACCCGCGTTCCCCGCGAGCAGCCCGGCCTCCCGTCGGTGGTCGGCCAGTACGCCGGAGCCGCCTGGCACGAACGCGAGACCCACGAGATGTTCGGCATCTCGTTCGACGGCCAGGACACCGCGCACCTGCTGCTGCCCGAGGAGTTCGAGGGCCACCCGCTGCGCAAGGACTTCGTACTCGCGTCCCGGGTGGCCAAGCCGTGGCCCGGAGCCAAGGAGCCCGGCGAGTCGCATGAGGGGGAGGCGCCGAGCCGGCGCCGCATGCGGCCCCCCGGCGTCCCCGAGCCCGAACAATGGGGCCCGCGCGAGCCCGGATCCGATGCGCCGGACCCGCTCGCCCATGCCCAACCCGGCCCGGCCAGACCCCCGCGTCGCGCCCGTCGTGCCGACGCACAACCCGAAGCGGAGCCGGGCGATGGCTGACGCTCTGGAGCTGGCGTTGCGGCTGGTCCTGGTGCTCGGGGCGTTCCTCGTTCTCCCGCTGCTCGTCGGGCAGACCGAGCACAAGGTGATGGCGCACATGCAGAGCCGGGTCGGTCCGATGTACGCCGGCGGCTTTCACGGCTGGGCGCAGCTGATCGCGGACGGCGTGAAGTTCGCGCAGAAGGAGGACGTCGTACCCGCGGCCGCGGACGGCGCGGTCTTCCGGCTCGCGCCGGCGGTGGCGATGGTGCCGTACCTCGTGGTGCTCGTCGCCATCCCGATCGGCCCCGGCCTGGTCGGCCAGGAGCTCGATATCGGCCTGTTCTTCGTGCTCGCCGTGATGGGTGTCGGCGTGCTGGGCACCCTGATGGCCGGCTGGGCCAGCGCGAACAAGTACAGCCTGCTGGGCGGAATGCGGGTCGCCGCGCAGCTGATGGCGTACGAGCTGCCGTTCGTGCTCGCCGCGGTGAGCCCCGCGATGGCCGCCAGGACGCTGTCTCTTTCCGGGATCGTCGAGGCGTGGGAGCCCTGGTGGCTGATCTGGCAGCTCCCGGGTCTGGTGGTGTTCTTCGTCGCGGGGTTGGCCGAACTGCAACGACCGCCGTTCGACATGCCGGTCGCGGACTCCGAGCTGGTGTTCGGTCCGTACACGGAGTACACCGGGCTGAGGTTCGCGTTGTTCCTGCTCGCCGAGTACGCCGGGATCGTCGTACTCGCTGCTTTGACCACGGTTCTGTTCCTGGGTGGTTGGCAAGGTCCGTTCGCCGACCAGCTCGGATGGCTGTGGTCCCTGACCAAGATCGGAGTAGTGGCTCTGTTGGTGGTGTGGTTGCGGGTCGCGGTTCCCCGGTTGCGTGCGGACCAGCTGCAACGGCTGGCGTGGCAGGCCCTGGTGCCGATCGCGTTGTTCCAGCTCGCGTTGACCAGTGCGGTGGGAGTGTGGAATGGCTGACAACCTTCGTTCCCAGCACCAGCTCTGTCCGATCTCGGAGCCGTTCCCGATGTGGATGGAGCGGGACGAGGACGAGCTGGTCATCGCGCGTGGTGAGGAGACCGACCGGCTCCCCCTCGGGGAGGAGGGCGGCCCACACGTGTTGGTGACCGCGCAGTGCGAGGCGGCCGGTCAGGATACGCACCCCTTCGCGACGCTGCTGGTGGTGCTCGACGAGCAGCGGAACGTGCTCGCCGAGCAATGCCAGCTCCGGCCGCACCGGGAGTCGGGCTGGGACCTTACCGAGGTGCGGTCGTTCGCGCGCGCGTGGGGGCTGGAGCACGAGGACTACGGCTTCATGGGCAGCCAGCAGGACCTCCGCCGGAGGCTACCCGGTGCCAAGGGGATCCCGTCGCAGCTGTCGTTCACGCCGAAGACGTTCGGGCGCTCGGGACTCTCCATGCTGGTGCTGATCCTGCTGCTGATCGCGCTCCCCATTCCGGCGGCCTGGATACTCGGCGAGATGGGCTCCCGGCATCGGGTGGTGGACGTGCTGATCATCCTGGCGTTGGCCCTGCTGGTGGTGTCCTGGTGGGCCGTCGTCATGTGGTTGCAACCGACGCGGCGTCCGCCCGCGTGTCCCATTCACCGCAAGCAGAGCACGGTCATCATGGAGACCGAACCTCCGACCGCGACCTGGATAGGCGTCGACCGCGGGGAGCTCTGTCTGTTCGACACCGGCGACCGGCGGATCGTCATGGGCAGCATGACGCGTGACGAGCTCGAACTACGGCTCGCCGGCGACCAGGTATGGGCGGTGGATCACCGGCGCGGTCCCCTGCTGCGGCTCGAGGGGCGGTTCGACCCGGACGACGTACGCCGGTTCTCCTCCGCCACCGGGCTGCCGACCCAATGGGGCGCAGCGGCCACCGTTTCGGAGTCCGGAGACGTTCCGGTGGTCAAGGCCAGCGGGCTGTCAGCTCTTCGGCATCGCGCGGCCACAGTCGTCGCCCTGCGCGCCACCGTCGCCGCGGTCCTGCTGCTTCTCCTCGGATGGTGGATGACGCGACAGTTCTCCAGCGCGTGGCTCTGCCTGCTGCTGGCGATCGTGGGAGTGGTCGCCTACTACGTGATCGTCGACCGGTTCCTCCGGCAGGCCGCGTCGACCCATCCGCAACCGCCGTCGTACCCACCCGTTCCCGAACCTGGGAGGCCGTCATGAGCAGCTGGGGGAGTGGACTGATCCGCGGCCTGCGGGTCACCTGGCAGAACCTCGCCCGCCGATCGGTCACGGCGCAGTATCCCGATGCGCCGCCGGAGCTGCCGCCGCGCTCGCGCGGCGTGATCGCGCTGTTCGAGGAGAACTGCACGGTCTGCATGCTGTGCGCGCGGGAGTGCCCGTGCTGGTGCATCTACATCGACTCGCACAAGGAGGCCGTCCCGCCGGTCGAGGAGGGTGCCCGGGAGCGGAGCACGAATGTGCTCGACCGGTTCGCGATCGATTATTCGCTGTGCATGTACTGCGGAATCTGCATCGAGGCGTGCCCGTTCGACGCGCTGGAGTGGTCGCCGGAGTTCGAGTACGCCGAGCTCGACATCCGCGACCTCACTCACGAGAAGGACCGGCTTCGCGAGTGGATGTGGACGGTGCCTGCCCCGCCGGGTCTCGACCCGGCCGCCGCGGAGCCGAAGGAGATCGCGACCGCGCAGAAGGCCGCCGAGAAGGCGGCCGCCGCAAGCCAAGGCCAGGCCGCCGAAGAGACCCGCGATGATGGGGGCGGCTCGTGAGCGTCGTCGGGCTCCTCTTCTTGCTGATGGGGGCGATGGCGGTCGGGTCCGCGCTGCTCGTGGTCACGACCGCGCGGCTGGTCCATTCGGCGCTGTGGCTGGTGGTGACCCTCGGCGCGCTCGCCGGCTGTTATCTGTTGCTGGGTGCGGAATTCGTGGCTTGGGTGCAGATCCTGATCTATGTCGGCGCGGTGGTGGTGCTCCTGCTGTTCGCCCTGATGCTCACCCGGGCGCCCACCGGAGTCCAGACCGGTCTGACGACCGGAAACCGGGTGGTGGCGGCCGCGACGGCCGGTGTGGTCGGCCTCGTGCTGGTGACCGTGGTGGTGGCCGGGTTCGGCGGTGCGCGGGTCAGCGTGGACGAGGAGTCGGTCGGCTCGGCGACGTCCATGGGCGATGCGATCTTCCGCCACTGGGTCCTACCGTTCGAGGTGCTCAGCGTCTTGTTGCTGGCCGCACTGGTGGGGGCGATCGTGCTCTCGCGGGGCCGCGCAAGCTCAGGGGAGGAGACGCCCTGATGCCGCTCCTCTTCCCGCTGGTGGTGGCTGCGCTGCTGTTCGCGATCGGGGTGTACGGCGTACTGGGACGGCGGAACGCCGTCCTGGTGTTGATGGGCGTCGAGCTGATGCTGAACGCCGTCAACCTCAACCTGGTCGCCTTCGACGCCTACCTCCGCGACGTGCTTCACGGCGGCCAGGTGCTGACCCTCTACGTGATCGCGGTCGCGGCCGCCGAGGTCGGGCTCGGGCTGGCGATCGTGCTGGTGGTGTTCCGGGGGCATGGTCATATCGACGCCGACCGGATGCGTGACCTGGCCGACCGGGACGCCGTCGACGACGCGATCGCGGCGGAGTCAGCAGGGGAGTCAGCGGCGCCGTCGCGCTCCGGCGTCGCCGGCGCGGATCCCGAACCGGTGGCGGTGACCGCGGCGGTCGAGTCGTGAGCCCGCTCTGGGTCGTCGCCGTCCCCGCGGCCGGCGCGGTGGCGGTCCTGTTCGGAGGACGCCTACGGGCGCCGTTCCTCTCGTCCGTGTTGGGCGGCGTGACCTGGGTGCTCGGCCTGGTGGTCGCCCTCCCGGCATTGGGTAGCGACCAGCTCCAGACCTACGCGCATGCGTCCGTGCCCACCGGCACGACTGAGGTCACGCTCGCACTCGGTGTCGACGGCCTGGCCGCAGCCGGAGTGCTGCTCGCGACCTCGGTCGCGTTCGCCGTGCTCGTCTACTCGGTCGCCTATCTGGCCGAGGACCCGCGCTACCCGTCGTACGCCTCCATCGTGCTGATCTTCACCGCGGCCATGAACACCGTCGTGCTCGCCGACGACTTCTTCGTGATGCTGGTCGGCTGGGAGGTCATGGGTGCGTGCTCGTACTTCCTGATCAGCCACCACTGGGAGCGTCAGGACGCGCGGGCGGGTGCGGTGAAGGCGTTCGTGATGACCCGGCTGGGGGACGTCGGCCTGCTGTTCGGGATCTTCGTGCTCGGGTTGGCAGTCGGCTCGTTCCGGATCTCGGAGGTCAACGCCGCGGCCGTTGCCGGAGACCTGAGTACGACCCAGGCCACCGTCGGTATGCTGCTGATTCTGTGCGGCGTGGTGGGAAAATCGTCGCAGTTCCCGTTGCACACGTGGCTGCCGGACGCGATGCCCGGCCCCACGCCGATCAGCGCACTCATCCACGCCGCCACGATGGTGGCGGCCGGGGTCTATCTGATCGCGCGACTGTTCGACGTACTCGCGGTCTCGGCGGCGGCACAGGCCGTCCTCGCGGTGATCGCGGCCATCACGATGGTGCTGTCCGCGTTCTTCGCGCTCGCGCAGGACGACCTCAAGCGGGTGCTGGCCTGGTCGACGGTCAGCCAGCTCGCGTACATGTTCGGCGCGCTGGCGGTCGGCGGATACGGCGCGGCGGTGTTCCACCTGCTCTCGCACGGTGCGTTCAAGGCGCTGTTGTTCCTGTGTGCCGGGTCGGTGGCGCATGCGACGGGTACGACGTCGATGGCCCGGCTGGGTGGGCTGCATCGCCGGATGCCGGTCACGTCCGTCACCATGCTGGTCGGCATGGCCGCGCTCGTCGGGCTGCCGCCGCTGGTGGGCTTCTTCTCCAAGGACGCCGTACTCGGTGCGTACAGCGACGCGGCACTGCACGACGTCACCTGGACCGGGTGGCTGGTGTTCTGCGCCGGTCTGGTGACCATGCTGGCCACCGCGGCCTATGCCACTCGGGCCTGGGTGCTCGTGTTCACCGGGCCGTCGCCGGAAGGCGGGCGGGTCCCGCGTGAGGCACCGATGCTGATGCGTGGCCCGCTGCTGGTGCTCGGTGGCCTCACCGCCGTCGGCGGGGTGCTCACGCTCGCGCCGCAGGTACTGGAGCCGGGCGCGACCGTTGGCGAGCTTTTCCATCCCTGGTTGGCCATGCCGGCCGCGGTGGCGGTGATGGTGGTGGTCCTCCTGACGTACGCCGAGGCGTGGCGGGCCGAGGACCGGGATCCGTCGGGCGTGCTCGGACGATGGCGGCCGGTGCTCGCCCGTGAGGCCGGGTTCGACCCGGCGTACGACCGGCTGTTCGTCGTACCCACGCATTGGTCTGCTCAGGGTGTGGTGGCGGCCGACCGGGACGTCGTGGAGCCGTACGTCCGGGGCAGTGTGTCGGCGGTGCGCGGTGCGGGAGCCGCGTTGCGGTGGGCGCAGAACGGCAATGTGCAGGTCTATCTCACGGTCGTGGTCGTTGGGGCGGTGGCGATGGCGGTCGTCGTGGGGGCGGTGGTCGCATGAGTTGGCTGCTGCCTCTCCTGATCGCCACGCCTGCGGCCGGGGCGCTGATTCTGGCTTTCTGGCCACGGAATCGGGCCGACCGGGACGCGCCGATGGCCGGGTTGGTCGTCTCGGCGGTCGCGTTCGGGCTGTCGGTGGTGGTGGCGCTCGCCTCCGGGACCGAAGCCGGATTCCAGCTGGAGCAGGAGCGGGTATGGATCGAACCGCTGGACGTGAGCTGGCACGTCGGGATCGACGGCATCTCGTCGCCTTTGGTGCTGCTGACCACCCTGCTCGGTGCGCTGTGCATGGCGTCCCTGCTGCGTGGAGGTGGGCCGCGGTGCGGCGGGGAGCGGGCTCTGGTCGCGATGCTGCTCTTGCTGGAGACCGGCGTGATCGGCACCTTCCTGGCCCTTGACCTCGTGCTGTTCTTCGTGTTCTTCGAGCTGGTGCTCGTGCCGATGTGGTTCGTGATCGCGTGGTGGGGCGACCCGCACGACGAGCCCGGCCGCCGCCGCGCCGCCAGCGTCTTCCTGCTGCTCACCGTGATCGGCTCCGCGGTGATGCTGGCCGGGTTCCTGCTGGTCTACGGGTACGCCGGGACGTTCGACGTCGTCGAGCTGGCCGAACGGGGCGGCGAGGGCATACCGGCGACCGCGCAGGTCGTCGCGGCGCTGGCGATCGGGCTGGGTCTCGCGGTCAAGACGCCGATGTGGCCGCTGCACATCTGGCTGCCCGACGCGCACGCGAAGGCGCCGACGGTGGGGTCGGTGTT
This sequence comes from Propionibacteriales bacterium, assembly GCA_009377795.1. Lineage (GTDB taxonomy): Bacteria > Actinomycetota > Actinomycetes > Propionibacteriales > Nocardioidaceae > WHTJ01. The sequence continues at coordinate 38,672 of WHTJ01000034.1, forward strand.
GCTGGCGGGCGTGCTGCTGAAGATGGGAACGTACGGTCTGGTCCGGGTGTGGCTCCCGGTCGTCCCGGACGGTGCGCGGGACGTCGCGCCGTACCTCGCGGTCTTCGCCGTGATCGGGATCGTGTACGGCGCGCTCGCGTGCCTCGCGCAGACCGATCTCAAGCGGCTCGTGGCGTACTCCAGCGTCGGTCACATGGGCTTCATCCTCCTCGGCATCTCCACCCTGACCCCGGCCGGGATCAACGGCGCGTTGTTCGCCAACATCGCGCACGGCGTGATCACCGGACTGCTGTTCTTCCTTGCCGGCGCGTTGAAGGACCGGTACGAGACGGCCGAGATGGCGATGTTGGGCCGCGGTCTCTATGGACGCTCGCCGCGGCTCGCCGGCGTGCTTGCGGTCGCGGCGGTCGCCAGCCTGGGGTTGCCGGGGCTGGCCGGATTCTGGGGCGAGATGCTGACCCTGCTCGCGGCCTTCGACCCGATTGCCGAGCTGCCGCGGGCGACGTACCTCGTCTGCATGGCGGTCGCGGGTGTGGGTGCGGTGCTGACAGCGGTCTACTTCGTCGCGGTGCTGCGTCAGGTCTGCCAGGGTGAGCCGGCGCCGAGCGGTGCGTCGTCCACGGCGGCCGCGCCGTCTGTGGCGTCCGTGGTGTCCGCGGAGGCGACGCGGTACGAGCTCGTCGTATGGGCGCCTCTGGTCGTGCTGACGGTGCTGTTCGGGCTCGCGCCTGGCCTGCTGCTGGGGGTCATCGATCCGAGTGTCGTGGCGATGTTCGGAGGTGGCGCATGAACGGCGGCGTGCAGCCCATCGACTGGCTGGCGATCACGCCTCCGCTGGCGCTGGCGCTCGGTGCGATCGCGGTGTTGATGGCCGACGGGTTCCTGGTTCGGTGGAGGGCATGGTCGCCGAGCGGGCTGTCAGTGGCCGCGATCCTGGTTGCCGGTGTGGCGGTCGCCGTTCTTGCAGGCGATGCTCGCGACGTCTTCTGCGTTGAGCTGTCGTCTGCGGGCGCCCCGGTGGTGTGTTCGTACGCCGTGGACACCGTGAGCATCGCGGTGTGGGTGGTGGTCCTGGTCGGCACCCTGGTCGTGACGCTGCTGTCCTCGAGCGGGGCGATCGACGCGCGGGTTCCCCTTCCTGAGCATCATTTTCTGTTGTTGTGTTCGGCTTCCGGGGCGATGGCACTGGCAGCCTCGCGGGACCTGATCACGCTGCTGATCTCGCTGGAGGTCGTGTCGCTGCCGGCATTCGCGATGGCCGGGCTGAAGCGCGGTGACCGGCGGTCCGCGGAGGCGGCGCTGAAGTTCTTCCTGGTGTCGGTCGTGTCGGCGGCCGTGATGCTGCTGGGGATCTCGTTCGTGTACGGCGCGACCGGGGCGGTGCATCTCGAGTCGGTGCGGGCCGCGTTGGACGCGGGGGTCGATGCGGAGCCGGTGGCGGTGGCCGGTGTGATGCTCACCCTGGTGGGTCTGGGGTTCAAGGTGGCCGCGGTGCCGTTCCACGCGTGGGTTCCGGATGTGTATGTGGGGGCTCCGGTTCCGGTGGCGGCGTACCTCTCGGTGGTCTCGAAGGCGGCCGGCTTCGTGGGGCTGATCATAGTTCTGGGTCTGGGCTTCACGCCGTACTCGTGGGCCTGGGGGCCGGCGGTCGGTGTGCTGGCCGCGCTGACGATGACGGTGGGGAACGTGCTCGCGCTGCGGCAGCGGAACGCCGTACGGCTGCTCGCGTGGTCGTCGGTTGCGCAGTCCGGCTTCATCCTTGCGCCGCTGGCCGTCGTCGGTGAGGTGGGTGACCTGGCGGTGCGTGCGTCGCTCGGCTACCTGCTGATCTATGCAGTGGTGAACCTCGGTGCGTTCGCAGTGGTGGCGATGATGGTGCGCGACCGTCCGGCGGGCCAGCTCGCCGATTATGCGGGGCTGCTGCGGCGTGAGCCATGGGCGGGGGTCGGGTTGGCGTTTGCCCTGCTGTGCTTGGCAGGATTGCCGCCCGGTGTGATCGGGCTGTTCGCGAAGCTGGTCGCCTTCCAGGCCGTGGTCGAGGGCGGCATGGGCTGGCTCGTGGCCGTGATGGCGGCGAACGTGGCCATCGGGCTGGCGTACTACCTGCGGTGGACGGTCGTGATACTCAGCCCGTCGGGTGAGGAAGAGGCACGACCCGTCGTACACCCTGCCGTCGGTGCCGCCGTCGGCGGGACGCTGACGCTGGCCGTAGGGCTGTCCTTGTTGCCGGCCGCGGTGTTCAACGTCCTCGGCTGAGACTCACCCCTGGTTCCGGGGGGCTGTGGTGGTGCGGTCAGCGGTAGTTGACGAACTGTACGGCGAAGTCGAGGTCTTGCTCTTTCACCAGCGCGATCACGTCCTGAAGGTCGTCCCGCTTCTTGCCGGTCACGCGCAGCTCGTCGCCTTGGACCTGCACCTTGACCGCCTTCGGGCCCTCGTCGCGGATCAGCTTGGACAGCCGCTTCGCCTGCTCCTGTGAGATGCCCTCCTTGAGAGCGGCGCTGATCTTGACCTCCTTGCCGGACTGGCGCGGCTCGCCGGCGTCGAGGGCCTTCAGGGATACGCCGCGCTTGACCAGCTTGTCCTTGAGGACGTCGAGTGCGGCGAGCGCGCGGGCCTCGGCGTTCGCGCTGATCTCGACCGCCTTGTCTCCGGACCAGGAGATCGAGGTTCCGGTGTTCTTGAAGTCGAAGCGTTGGGAGATCTCTCGCGAGGCCTGGTTGAGCGCGTTGTCGACCTCCTGGAGGTCGATCTTGCTCACGATGTCGAACGACGACGCGGCTGCCATTGGTTCGTACCTCCTGGGTCGGTTGGTCCGGTGTTCTTTCTACATCATGGGCTGCGCTATCCTGGCGAGTCGCTACGCCTGGTACCCAGGCCCGGCGTACACCCTGGCAGGTTGCCCGAGCGGCCAAAGGGAGCGGTCTGTAAAACCGTCGGCATAGCCTACGTTGGTTCGAATCCAACACCTGCCACCACC
>WHTJ01000035.1 GCA_009377795.1 Propionibacteriales bacterium
GTGTCCGAGGGGGGACTTGAACCCCCACCCCCTTTACGGGGACTAGCACCTCAAGCTAGCGCGTCTACCTATTCCGCCACCCGGACGAGGTGCGGCCTTTCGGCCGGAGTGCGCGGGTAACTGTAACAAACCCGCACGGGTGCCCGGCCACCCAACAAGGCAGGATGGGCCCATGACCGAGGGTACGCCAGCACGCACTCACGATCCGGCCGCCGAGGTCGTGCAGATCTGCTCCGACCTGATCCGCATCGACACCTCCAACTACGGCCCCGAGGACGGCCCGGGCGAGCGGAAGGCGGCCGAGCACGTGGCCGCGCTGCTCGACGAGGTCGGCATCGAGTCCCGGGTCTTCGAGTCCGAGCCACGGCGCACGACGATGGTCGCCCGGTGGGGGGAGACCGAGGCCAATCGACACCGCGACCCGCTTCTGGTCCACGGCCACCTGGACGTCGTACCCGCGCAGGCGGCGGACTGGCAGGTCGACCCGTTCGCCGGCGAGGTCCGCGACGGGTACCTGTGGGGCCGCGGCGCGGTGGATATGAAGGACCTCGACGCGATGGTCCTGTCCGTCGTACGCGCCCGCGCCCGCGAGAATGCCGCGCCGAGTCGGCCCATCACGCTGTGCTTCACCGCGGACGAGGAGGCGGGCGCGGTCAAGGGTGCGCACTGGCTGGTCGACCACCACCCGGACCTGGTCGCGGACTGTACAGAGAGCGTCGGCGAGGTCGGCGGGTTCAGCGTCACGATCAAGGACCGCCGGATCTACCTGATCGAGACCGCCGAGAAGGGCATGGCCTGGATGAAGCTGACCGCGCGCGGCAACGCCGGGCACGGGTCGATGCGGCATCTCGACAACGCCGTCACCGCGGTCAGCGAAGCGGTGGCCCGGATCGGCGGCCACGACTGGCCGGTCCGGGTACGCCCGGCGATGGCCGAGCTGTTGCAGGTGGTGGCCGAGATCGTGGGGGAGACGTACGACGAGCAGGACCCCACCCCGCTGATCCGGCACTTCGGCGCGGCCGCCCGGATGTTGGACGCGGTCGTCCGCAACACCGCGAACCCCACGATGCTCGAGGCGGGCTACAAGGTGAACGTCGTACCGGGTGAGGCGTCGGCGTACGTCGACGGCCGGGTCATCCCCGGGCTGGAGGAGGAGTTCCTCTCCGCGATCGACGAGCTGCTCGGCGACCGCGTCACCCGCGAGATCGTGCATCGCGACGTCCCGCTGGAGACGTCGTTCGACGGCCCGGTCGTGGACGCGATCCGCGAGTCCCTGGTCGCCGAGGACCCGGGCGCGCTCGTGGCGCCGTACCTCATGAGCGGAGGCACGGACGCGAAGGCCTGGACCCGCCTCGGTATCCGCAACTTCGGGTTCACCCCGCTGCGCCTGCCGACCGATCTCGACTTCACCGCGCTGTTCCACGGGGTCGACGAGCGGGTGCCGGTCGACGCCCTGGAGTTCGGGGCGCGGGTCTTCGATCGGTTCCTCGACCTCGCCTGACTCGTTCGGGTCCGCTCCCAGCGTGGCGCGTTCTGGCGGGCGAGTCGGACGTACGACGACCATTTCGCGCCACGCAATGTGCGGCCGCGACCAAAACGCGCCACGCGACGTAGAACCCTGGGAGGGGCGCCGAATCAGAGGGTCGAGCGGACCCGGATGATGCGACGGCGGAGTATGACCCTGCGAGTGCCGTCGGCGAACAGCCGCAGCCGGTCGAGCTCCCACCCGCCGTACTCCGCCTGATCGGTGAGCAGTTGGCGCACCGCGGACCGTCCCACCGACCGCGGGATGAAGATCTTGCGGAACTCGAAGTCCATCGCCAGCTCTACATGCCTCGGAGATCCGGGTCGGGGTCGGCGTCGGGCTCGTCTGCGTCGTCGCCGTCCAGGTCGCCGGCGGATACGTCGTCCAGCGCCGTACGGATCTCCTGCGGCAGGTCGACCTCCTCGGCGGACAGCGCTCCACGCAGCTGTGCCGCGGTTCGGGCCCCCAGCAACGCGGCGGAGACCCCAGGCCGGTCTCGCAGCCAGGCCAGCGACACCTCGACCGGCGACAGGGCGAGCCCGTCGGCCGCCTTGCACACCGCCTCGACGATGCCTGCGGCGCGCTCGTCGAGATACGGCGCCACGAACGCCTCCAGGTGCGGGGTCGCGGCCCGCGAGTCCGCGGGCATACCGGTGCGGTACTTGCCGGTGAGCACCCCCCGGCCGAGCGGCGACCAGGCGAGTATGCCGAGGCCCAGCGCCAGCGCCGCCGGCACGACCTCGTGCTCGATCTCACGGTTCAGCAGGGAGTACTCCACCTGCGTGGACGCCAACCGGGCCCGCCCCGGCCAGGCGCGCTGCCAGGTGGCCGCCTGCGCGGTCTGCCACCCGGAGTAGTTGGACACCCCGACGTAGTGGGCCCGCCCGGAGTGCACCGCGGCGTCGAGGGCCGAGAGCGTCTCCTCCAGCGGTACGCCGTCACTCCAGAACTCGACCTGCCACAGGTCGACCGAGTCGACGCCCATCCGGTCCAGCGAGCCGTCCAGGGCGCGCAGCAGCGCACCCCGGGAGGTGTCCCGCACGCGCCGCTTGTCGCCGTCGCCGGAACCCGCCTTGGTGGCGATCACGACGTCGTCGCGGTCCACGGTGTCGCGCAGCAGCTCTCCGATGAGCCCCTCGCTGGCGCCGTCGCCGTAGGAGGCGGAGGTGTCCAGCAGCGTGCCCCCGGCGTCCACGAAGGCGGTGAGCTGGTCGCGGGCGTCGTACTCGTCGGTGTCCCGCCCCCACGACCACGTGCCGAGGCCGAACCTCGAAACCTGGAGCCCGGTCGCACCGAGCGGACGACGTTGCATGGTTCAGAGGCTAGTCGAGTTGGCGGCCGCCCGGGCGTATAGGCTCGCCCGCCGTGGAGTGGTTCAAGGCGATCTTCCTCGGGATCCTGCAAGGGCTGACCGAGTTCCTGCCCATCTCCAGCAGCGCGCACCTTCGGATCTTTCCGGAGTACTTCGGCTGGAACGATCCCGGTGCGGCGTTCACCGCCGTGGTGCAGATCGGCACCGAGACCGCGGTGCTGCTGTACTTCCGGCGGGACATCTGGCGGATCGGCTCCACCTGGTGCCGCGCGCTGTTCAACCGCGAGCTGCGCGGCCACCAGGACACCAGGATGGGCTGGTTCATCATCGTCGGCTCGATCCCGATCGTGGTCCTCGGGGTGACGTTCAAGGAGACCATCGAGCGGGACTTCCGGAACCTATGGGCGATCGGTACGACGCTGGTGGTGCTCGGCGTCGTACTCGGCGTCGCGGACCGGGTCGGGCGCAAGGTCCGCCCGATCGAGATGCTCAACCTGCGCCACGCCGTGATCCTGGGGCTGGCTCAGGCCGCGGCCCTGGTGCCCGGGGTTTCGCGATCCGGGGCGACGATCAGCATGGGGTTGTTTCTGGGGTACGACCGGTATGCGGCGACGAGGTACGCGTTCCTGCTGGCGATCCCTGCGGTCGTCGGCGCCGGGCTGTTCGAGCTCCGGGAGATCCCCGGTGGCCACAACGAGTACGGACCGGTCCCGACGCTGGTCGCGACGGTGGTGGCTTTCGTCTTCGGGTACGCCGCGATCGCCTGGCTCCTGCGCTACATCACCACGCACGCGTACACGCCGTTCGTGCTATACCGGATCCTCCTCGGCGGCTTGACCCTCGGACTGCTCACCGCCGGCGTCATCTCCGCCTGACAGGACGCTTCGCGGCCTGCCCGACCCCGCGGGGGGACGCTGCTCGCCTTCGGCCGGTCGCGGGTCCTCAAGCTCGGCGCGGACTCCGAGCAGGCGCACGGCCCGGTGGTCCTCGAAGCGGCCCAATGCGGTGACCGCACCGGCCTCGACCTCCGCCGGGTCGAGAGTGGGCGCGGCCAGCGTGACGCTGCGGGTGTAGGTCTGGAACGGCACGAAGCGCACCTTGAGCCCGACCTGCACCACGGGCCGTCCCTCGGCCGAGACGTCGTCCATGACCCGATGCACCAGCCGGCGTACCTCTTCTTGGACCCGGCTCCAGTCGGTGAGGTCCTGCTGGAAGGTGGTCTCCCGGCTGCGGGACCGCGCGACGTACGGCGAGCCCACCACCGGGCTGTTGTCCACGCCGCGAGCGAGCCGTCGGTACCACGGACCCATCACGGGCCCGAGCTCGCCGGCCAGCCGGGCGGCATCGGCGGCCGCGAGCTCACCGACGGTGGTGAACCCGAGCGCGGCGAGCCGTTTCGCGGTCTTGCGACCGATGCCCCACAGCGCATCGGTCGGCCGGTCGTCCATCACCTGATGCCAGTTGGCCGCCGTGAGCGAGAACGTCCCGGCCGGCTTGCCGAACTCGGTGGCGATCTTGGCGCGCAGCTTGTTGTCGCCGATGCCGACCGAGCAGTGCAGCCTGGTCCGGTCGAGGACGGCGGCCTGGACGACGCGGGCGAACCGCTCGGGATCGTCCCCCTGCTCGGTCAGCTCCATGAATGCCTCGTCCCATCCGAGCACCTCCACCACGACTCCCGGGAACGACCGGAGGGTGGCCATCACCTGTGCGGAGGCGGCCTCGTACGCCGGCGCGTCGACCGGCAGGAACACCGCGTCCGGGCATCGGCGGGCGGCGGTACGCATGGGCGTGCCGGAGCGGACGCCGAACTCACGGGCCTCGTAGGACGCCGTCGACACCACCCCGCGTTTGGTGGGGTCGCCGTCACCGCCGACCACGACCGGCCGGCCGCGTAGCTCCGGCCGGCGGAGCACCTCGACGGCGGCGACGAACTGGTCGAGATCGACGTGCAGGACCCAACGCCGAGTCGCCACGGCACCAGTCTGGCCCACGCCACCGACACCGGGCGACGCTCGCGACGGCCGAGGATTACTGGACACGCCCTAGGCTGGCCCGATGGCGATCGCGCTCCTTGTCCGACATGGCCGAACGACGGCCAACGCGAACGGGCTGCTGGCCGGGCGCAGCCCCGGCGTCCATCTCGACGAGACCGGGCAGGCGCAGGCCCGCGAGCTCGCCGAACGCATCGGCGTGGTCCCGATCAGCCGGTTCGTCACCAGCCCGCTCGTCCGGTGCCGGGAGACCGCGGCCGCGCTCGCCGGCCACCAGGCGTCGAAGGCGGGCAAGGACGCGGTGTCGGTGGACTCGCGGCTCACCGAATGCGGTTACGGCTCCTGGACCGGCCGGCCCTTGAAGGAGCTGGCCAAGCAGCCACTGTGGAAGCAGATCCAGGCCCAGCCCTCGTCGGTGACGTTCCCCGACGGGGAGTCGATGCGGGCCATGCAGGCCCGGGCGGTCAAGGCGGTGCGCGGGATCGACGCCGAGGTCGAGGCCGCCGACGGCCCGGACGCGGTGTGGGTCGTCGTCAGCCACGCGGACGTGATCAAGTCCGTGCTGGCCGACGCGCTGGGGATGCATCTCGACCAGTTCCAGAGGATCGCGGTCGACCCGGCGTCGGTGTCCGTGGTGCGCTACACGCCCGTCCGGTCCTTCGTCCTGCGGATGAACGATCTCGGATCGGATCTCCGCGGGCTGCGTCCGCCTAAACGCCGGCGTCGACGGGCGAGCAGCGATGCGGTGGTCGGTGGCGGTGCGGGTCCGGATCGCCGTACGGGATGACCGGATCGTCGTACGGGATGAAGGGGATGGGCGCACCGGTGCCACCACCCACCCCATAGGCTCGGGACATGCCAGTCCTCCATCTCTACAACCCCCCAGAGCGCTTCGTCGCAGGCACGGTCGGTGAACCCGGCCACCGGACCTTCTTCCTGCAGGCCCGGTCGGGCGCGCGGGTCACCAGCGTGGTCCTGGAGAAGGAGCAGGTCGCCGCGATGGCGGAGCGCGTCGACGCGATGCTCGACGAGGTGCTGCGCAACAGCGGCGGTGAGGCGCCGATCCCGGCGGTTGCCCCGGTCGAGCTGGATGACAGCGAACCGCTGGAGCAGCCGATCGACGAGGAGTTCCGGGTCGGCACGATCACGCTGTCGTGGGACGGCACCACCGAACTGGTCGTGCTGGAGCTCTTCTCCGTCGTCGAGTCCGGCGAGGATCCGGAGGAGACCGGGGAGACCGGGGAGACCGGGGAGACCGGGGAGACCGGGGAGACCGGGGAGACCGGGGAGGACGACGAGAACCTCGCCGACGAGGTACTCGAGGTCCGCCTGGGCGCCGGCGCGGCGCGCGCGTTCGCGAAGCGAGCGCAGTCCGTGGTGGCCGCGGGCCGGCCCTCCTGTCCGTTCTGCGGTAACCCGGTCGATCCGGAGGGGCACATCTGCCCGCGGGCCAACGGGTTCCGTCGCATCGGGCAATGACCGACGAGTCCCTCCGGCTGCTCCGGGAGGGTGAGCTCGCGATCGAAGGACGGTTGCTGAGCGCGTCGAACGCGACCTTCGTCGGCCGGCTCTCCCTGGACGGCGCGGAGTCGGCCTGCGTCTACAAGCCGGTGCGTGGTGAGCGCCCGCTGTGGGACTTCCCGGACGGCACGCTCGCCGGCCGGGAGCGGGCGGCGTACCTCCTGTCCGAGGCCTCCGGCGCCGGGCTGGTGCCGCCGACGATGCTCCGGGACGGGCCATTCGGCGACGGCATGTGCCAGCTGTGGATCGAGGAGGACACCGACCGGATGCTGGTCGACGTCGTACCGGAGGGGAAGATCCCGCCCGGATGGCGGCACATTCTGGACGCCGAGGACCACCGACGGCGCGCGGTGAGCCTGGTGCATGCCGAGCACGACGCCCTGCGGCGGATGGTGGTCCTCGACGCGATCATGAACAACGCGGACCGCAAGGGCGGACATGTTCTGGTCGACCACGACGGACGGGTCTACGGGGTCGACCACGGCGTGTCCTTTCACGAGGAGCCGAAGCTCCGGACCGTGCTGTGGGGATGGGCGGGAGAGCGGCTTCCGGAGTCGTGCGTCGAGGTGGTGCGGAGGGTACGGCGCTGGCTGGACTCCGCCGATGCCGACGAGCTCGGGGAACTGCTGACGAAGGCGGAGATCGACGCCCTGCACGAACGGGCCGCGGCGATCCTGCGGTCGGATGAGTTCCCGCTGCCCAGGTCGGACTGGCGGGCGATCCCCTGGCCGGCGTTCTGATCGGCTCGTGGGCACGGCGGTCTGTCCCGCGATCCGGATAGTTAGGCTCTGCGCATGCGTGCATGGACTGCTCCCGAGGTGCCGGCGCTCACCGACAGGTTCGGGGCGGCACCCGCGGTCGTCGTTCACGACACGTCCACCGGCCGGCAGGTCGAGACCCGTCCCTCGGGCACGGCACGCCTCTACGTGTGCGGGATCACGCCGTACGACGCCACGCACATCGGCCACGCGTCGACGTACCTCGCCTTCGACCTCCTCACCAGGGCATGGCGGGACGCCGGTCATGACGTCGTATACGTGCAGAACGTGACCGACGTCGACGACCCGCTGCTCGAACGCGCGGCCGAGACCGGCGAGCCGTGGGACCGGCTCGCCGAGCGGGAGGTCGAGCTCTATCGCGACGACATGACCGCACTGCGGATGCTCCCTCCGGACCACTTCGTGGGTGCGGTCGAGGCGATGCCGCGGATCGTGGAGCTCATCGGCCGGCTTCGTACGGCCGGTGCGGCGTACGACGTGGACGGTGATCTCTATTTTCCGATCTCCGCCGACTCGCGATTCGGCGACGTGTCGCACTACGACAGCGAGACCATGGCCGAGCTGTCCGTCGAGCGCGGGGGAGACCCCGACCGGAGTGGGAAGAAGGATCCGCTGGACGCCCTGCTCTGGAGATCGGAGCGCCCCGGCGAGCCGGGATGGGAAGCGCCGTGGGGGGTCGGCCGCCCGGGGTGGCATGTCGAATGCTCGGCGATCGCCCTGGAGCACCTGGGCATGACGTTCGACGTGCAGGGCGGCGGCAGCGACCTGATCTTCCCGCACCACGAGTTCAGCGCCTCGCACGCTCAGGCCGCGCACGGCACGGGGCCGTTCGCGCGGGCGTATGTGCATGCCGGCATGGTGAGCCTCGACGGCGAGAAGATGTCCAAGTCCCGCGGCAACCTGGTCTTCGTCTCCGGACTGCTGAAGGCGGGCGCCGATCCGATGGTGATCCGGCTCGCCCTGCTCGCGCAGCACTATCGCGAGGACTGGCCGTGGACCACCGAGGACCTCACCCGGGCGGAGCGACGCCTGGAGCGGTGGCGGGCGGCCGCGGCGCTGGAGACCGGGCCGGATGCCTCCGGCCTGGTGGCCGGGGTCCGCAGCGCGCTGGCCCGCGACCTGGACGCGCCGGCCGCCTTGTCCGCGGTCGACGAGTGGGTGGACGAGGCCCTGAGCGGGACGGCCGCACGGCCCGACGCCGGGTCACCCGCGACGATGCGCGCGCTGTGCGACGCCCGGCTGGGCGTCGCGCTGTGACCACCGTGGTCTCGGCGCGGAGCCTCTCTCGTCGAGATCGCACCACTGGCCGACGGCCCGGCGTTCAGTCGGTGGAGTCGCGGCGTCGGAGGTAGCGCTCGAACTCCCTGGCGATTGCGTCGCCCTTGGCCTCGGGAAGGTCGGCGGTGTCCCGGGACTGCTCGAGGGAACGGACGTACTCCGCCACGTCGCTGTCCTCGCGGGAGAGCTCGTCCACACCGCGTTCCCACGCGCGGGCCTGCTCCGGGAGGTCACCGAGGGGTACGGCGATCTGCAGCACCTCCTCGACCCGGGCCAGCAGGGCGAGCGTCGCCTTCGGGCACGGCGGCTGGGCGACGTAATGCGGTACGGCCGCCCAGCAGGACACGGTGTGCAGGCCCTGGCGGCGGCACGCGTCGTGGAACACGCCCACGATGCCGGTCGGTCCCTCGTAGCGGGACTGCTCGAGGCTGAGGCGGTTCGTCAGCTCGGGATCGCTCGACGTACCGGTAGTCGGGATCGGCCGGGTGTGCGGCGTGTCCGCGAGCAGGGCGCCGAGGGACACCACCACCTGGACGTCGAGCTCCCCGGCGATGTCCAGCAGGTCGGCGCAAAACTTCCGCCACCGCATGTTGGGTTCGATCCCGCGAAGGAGTACGACGTCCCGGTCGGCGCCGGGAGGCCGACAGACCGCCACGCGGGACGTCGGCCACGTGAGCTCGCGCTCCCCTTCCGAGCCGATGGTGATGACCGGCCGGTTGACCTGGAAGTCGTAGAACTCCTCTGGGTCGACGGCGGCGACCGTGGTGGAGTCCCAGGTCTGCATCAGGTGGTCGACGACACCGGACGCGGCCTCGCCGGCGTCGTTCCAGCCTTCGAAGGCGGCGATCATGATCGGGTCGACGAGATCCGGGCTGTCGTGCAGCGGAATCACCAGCGGAGTTCCTTCGGGCATGCGGGATGCGGGACGGTGGAGAGACGTACGGCGGGACGTCACACTGCCAGCCTACGGTCTTCGTGGTCGAACTCGGAGGGTCTCTCGCGTGCTGCTGCCGGAGAGAGTGAACCAGACCAGATGATCACATATTGGGATGGGTGGGGTGTGACTCTCGACAGTAGGCGAGATATTACCTACCGTAGTCCGGGTTGCCTTAGCTCACTTCTTCTCGGGATGGCGATGGCTGCAGCCTTTACGTCGGAATCGGCCACCCGGCCGGTGGATCGGCCGACTCTCCGCCTGTTGGTGCGGTCGGCCGTGTTCTCGGCCGGCCTCCTGGCCGCAGTCCTGCTCTCGACCAACGACGCGCAGGCGGAACAGCGCGCCGATCGTTCGCAGGGTGTTCTTTCGGGGCTCGTTCCGACCGCCGACGCAGAGCCCCGGAGCGGCGCGGCCGGCTCCGGCCCGCGCGGCGTGACCGAGCAGCCGAGCGGTACACCCGACGAGACCGCCGGGCAGCGTCCGGCGGACGGCGTCCAGCCGGGCGCGCAGTCGATCGAGCGGACCGTCGGCGTGGTCGTCAAGACCACGGATGACGCCGTACGCCGCGTACGGGCAGAGGTGGACGAGAAGGTCGCCGAACCCACCCGCGACACCGTCGAGGAAACCGTGAAGTCCGTCGAGGACGCGGCCGGCGATCTCCCCGGCGACGTGCTCGAGCTCCCGGACGAGACGCTTCCTCGGTCCGAGGAACCGCCGGCGGAGACCGCTCCAGCAGAGACCGCCCCGGCAGAGGCCGCTCCGGCAGAGGCCGCTCCGGCAGAGGCCGCTCCGGCGGAGACCGGCCCGACGCACACGGAGACCGCCCGAACCGAGGCGGCGACTCAGTCGACGGCCGGTACGGAGGACCCACGCTCGATGTCCCACGATCGCCCGACGAAGCGGCTCGCTCACAATCGCGCTCCCCGCTCGATGGAACACCCGCCGGACGGCTCACCGGTCGTGACCTCCGGGAACGCGCCGTCGGTCGCCGACAACCCGGTGCCGCACGGGAACTTGTCGGTCTCCCACGACTCGGGTGCGTCCAGCGGGCAACCGAACACCCCGGGTGGCGATGAACCGGCCCCCAGCACAGGGTGCACCGGCGTGGCGATGCAGGTGTTCGCCGCCATGACGGGCTGGGAGGTACCCGGTTCCGGCTTGGCACTCGCGATGGCGCCTCATCGGACGGCCTGCTCGACGGGTCCGGTCGTTCAGCCGGGTTTCTCACCCGACTGAAATCTCTCCGAGTACGAAGAAAACCCTCGCTCTGGAGTCAGCCAGAGCGAATGTCGGTGTTTCGTATTTGGAGAGGAAAATGAACGTCTGGATGGCAAGAACCGTCAAGGCCGCCACGTTCGATCTCGGGTTCCTCGGCGTCAGTGCCGGAGCTGTGGTTACGGGCAGCTCATCCGATGGAGCGAACGTGACCGGTGAGGCGAGGTCCGTGATCACGGAAACCATCCCGCATGCGCAACCCCTGGATTCCCCTTCCGGTGCAGCGCGGGTGGGTGACCAGGGTTCCCTGTCGTTGGAGCGCACCCACGGCGACGCCGTCTCGGGTGGCGTCGACGTGGGTGGAGCCGGATCGGCCGGCTTCAAGGCGGACCGTGTCTCCGGCGCGGTCGAGATCGACCGGTAAGGACGGACGGAACATGAGCTCGCACGAGAGGCGGCGGCATTGCCGGGGCACTATTCGGCCCCGGCGAACGCCGGCGACATCGCAGCCGGTCCCGCCATGCTCCCCAGCATGGCGTGCGGCCGGCATGGACGCCGCCTCGGATGGCCGCCTGACGTACTCCCTGCACTGGCGCCGGACGGCCATCCGCGAGCCCGTCCCCGACATGTGGTGGGGAGGTGATACCTAGCTGGGTTCTAGATGGCCGGCGCCGGGCTCCCTCCACTGGGCGCCGGCCATCTTCACATCGCAGCCACCGGTGTCCACGGATCGGGCAGAGTGTTCACACTCTGGCTGGCCCTCGGGGCCGTCGGCGGGGCCGTGCCTACGCTTGGGTCGGTCCAGTACGACGTCGATGAGAGGTACACCGTGTCCCCGAAACCTGCTCTGCTCCGACAGGCGCTCACCGAGCGCGTCGTTGTGGCGGACGGCGCGATGGGCACGATGCTCCAGGCACACGACCTCGGCCTCGACGACTTCGAGGGGCATGAGGGCTGCAACGAGATCCTCAACATCACCAGACCGGACGTGATCGCGGACATCCACGACGCGTACTTCGAGGCCGGAGCCGACTGCGTCGGGACGAACACGTTCGGGTGCAACTTCGGCAACCTCGGCGAGTACGACATGGTCGACCGGATCTACGAGCTGACCGTCGCCGGCACCCGGATCGCCCGGGAGCGGGCGGATGCCTGGTCGACCGACGACCGCCCCCGATGGGTGCTCGGGTCGGTGGGTCCCGGCACCAAGCTGCCGACCCTTGGTCACACGACGTTCGCCACGCTTCGCGACGCCTACCAGGAGGAGGTCCGCGGGCTGGTCGACGGCGGCACGGACGCCGTACTCGTCGAGACCGCTCAGGACCTTCTCCAAGCCAAGGCGGCGGCGATCGGTGCCCGACGCGCGCTGACCGCGGCCGGCGTCGACCTGCCGCTGATCGTCAACATTACCGTCGAGACGACCGGCACCATGCTGCTCGGCAGCGAGATCGGCGCGGCGCTGACAGCGCTGGAGCCGCTCGGCATCGACCTGATGGGGCTCAACTGCGCGACCGGCCCGGCCGAGATGAGCGAGCATCTGCGGCATCTCTCGAGGCAGGCCCGGGTCGGGCTGGTGTGCATGCCGAACGCCGGGCTGCCGGAGCTGACCGCCGACGGCGCGCGCTACCCGCTGACCCCGGTCGAGCTGGCCGAGGCGCACGACACGTTCACCCGCGAGTACGGGCTGGCGCTGGTCGGAGGCTGCTGCGGTACGACGCCGGAGCACATCCGCGAGGTCGTCGAGCGGGTGGGCGGCCGCGAGCTGGCCACCCGGCGGCCGCGGCCGGAGGCCGGTGGGGCGTCCCTCTACCAGCCGGTGCCGTTCCGCCAGGACACGGCGTACCTCTCCATCGGCGAACGCACCAACGCGAACGGCAGCAAGGCCTTCCGGGAGGCGATGCTGGAGGAACGCTGGGACGACTGCGTGCAGATCGCGCGTACCCAGACCCGCGACGGAGCCCACTTGCTCGACCTGTGCGTGGATTACGTGGGCCGCGACGGCGTGGCCGACATGACCGAGCTGGCCTTCCGGCTGGCGACCTCGTCCACGCTGCCGATCGTGCTCGACTCCACGGATCCGGAGGTGATCCGTACCGGTTTCGAGCACCTCGCCGGTCGTTGCGTGATCAACTCGGTGAACTACGAGGACGGCGACGGCCCCGACTCACGGATGGCGCGGGTCATGCCGGTCGTCAAGGAGCACGGCGCGGCCGTCATCGCGCTGACCATCGACGAGGAGGGTCAGGCGCGGACGGCCGAATGGAAGCTGCGGATCGCGACCCGGCTGATCGAGGACCTCACGCAGAACCACGGCATCCGGATCGAGGACATCCTCATCGACTGCCTCACGTTCCCGATCGCCACCGGCCAGGAGGAGACCCGGCGCGACGGCCTGGAGACGATCGAGGCCATCCGCGAGCTCAAGCGGCGCTACCCGGACGTGCAGACCACGCTGGGCGTCTCGAACATCTCCTTCGGGCTCAACCCGGCCGCCCGGATGGTGCTCAACTCGGTCTTCCTGCACGAGTGCGTGAAGGCCGGCCTCGACTCGGCGATCGTGCACGCGGCGAAGATCCTGCCGCTGTCCCGGATTCCTGAGGAGCAGCGCGACGTCGCGCTCGACTTGGTCTACGACCGCCGGCGCGACGGCTACGATCCGCTGCAGAGGCTGCTGGAGGTGTTCTCCGGCGTCACGGCGGCCGAGAGCAAGGAGACCCGGGCCGCGGAGCTGGCGGCGCTGCCGCTGAGTGAGCGGCTGGGACGCCGGATCATCGATGGCGAGGGCAACGGTCTGGAGGCCGACCTCGACGAGGCGCTGGCGACCGGGCGTGGTGCTCTGGACATCGTCAACGACGACCTTCTGGAAGGCATGAAGGTGGTCGGCGACCTGTTCGGCCGCGGCGAGATGCAGTTGCCGTTCGTGCTGCAGTCCGCGGAGGTGATGAAGACCGCGGTCGCCTACCTCGAGCCGCACATGGAGAAGGTCGAGGGCGACGAGGCCGGCAAGGGGACCATCGTGCTCGCGACCGTCAAGGGGGATGTGCACGACATCGGCAAGAACCTCGTCGACATCATCCTGACCAACAACGGCTACAACGTCGTGAACCTCGGGATCAAGCAACCGGTCAACGCGATTCTGGAGGCCGCGCAGGAGCACCGGGCCGACGTGATCGGGATGTCCGGGCTGCTGGTCAAGAGCACCGTCGTGATGAAGGAGAACCTCGAGGAGCTCAACCAGCGTGGGCTGGCCGAGTCCTGGCCGGTGCTGCTCGGCGGCGCCGCACTGACGAGGGCGTACGTCGAGCAGGACCTCGCCCAGCTGTTCAAGGGCGAGGTGCGCTATGCCCGGGACGCGTTCGAGGGCCTGCGGTTGATGGACTCCGCGATGGCGGTTCGACGCGGCGTGCCGGGGGCGCAGCTTCCCGAGCTCCGCGAGCGCCGGGTGAAGCGCCGTGCCCAGCCGGATCTCGCCGGCGCCGACGGGACGTCGGTGCCGGCGAGACAGCGCTCTGATGTGAGTACGACGAATCCGGTGCCGGCTCCGCCGTTCTGGGGTGACCGGGTGGTCAAGGGAGTGGCGCTGGCCGACTTCGCGTCGTACCTCGACGAACGCGCCACCTTCATGGGGCAGTGGGGACTGAAGAGCTCTCGGGCCAAGGACGGTCCGTCGTACGAGGAGCTGGTGGAGACCGAGGGCCGGCCCCGGCTGCGGAGCTGGCTGGACCGGATCCAGACCGAGGGCATCATGGAGCCGGCCGTGGTGTACGGCTACTGGCCGTGCCACTCCGAGGGTGACAGCGTGGTGGTGCTCGACCCGGAGACCCGGGACGACGACGTCGCCCGGTTCACGTTCCCCCGGCAGCGACGCGGCCGGTTCCTGTGTCTGGCCGACTTCTTCCGGCCGAAGGACTCCGGCGAGCTGGACGTCATCGGGTTCCACCTGGTGACGATGGGCGCCCGGGTCAGCGAGGTCACCGCCGAGCTGTTCGAGAAGAACGCGTACCGCGACTACCTGGAGCTGCACGGGCTGTCGGTGCAGCTGACCGAGGCGCTGGCGGAGTACTGGCATGCCCGGGTGCGTGCCGAGCTGGGCTTCGCCGGGGAGGACTCCGAGGACCTCGCGGAGATCTTCCGGCAGGGCTATCGCGGCTCGCGCTACTCGTTCGGCTACCCGGCATGTCCGGACCTGGAGGATCGGGTGCCGCTCGTGGAGCTGCTGCGTCCGGACCGGATCGGCGTGGAGTTGTCCGAGGAGCTGCAGCTGCATCCGGAGCAGTCGACGGACGCGCTGATCGTCCACCACCCGGAGGCGAAGTACTTCAACGCGCGCTGAGTCCGGCGCGAACCGGGCGCGATTTATTACAGGAAAATCGTTGCCAGATTGCGATGTTGTCACAGTTCTGGAATACGTAGAGTCGCGCCCAGAGCGGGGGTAGTCTCCCTCCAGTCCTGGTCATGTCCCGGACCCTGCCGGCCGGTTGGGGTGGGCGTGCGCAAATCGTGAGGTGAATCGTGGTAGTCAAACGAGTCCTGGCCTTAGCCGGAAGCGCAGTACTCGCAGCGTCGCTCGCTGCCTGTGGCGGCGACGACGATGGTGGTGGTGACGAGGGTGGGACCGGCCTCGGCCAAGAGTGGATCTTGGGCACCACCGACACGGTGAGTGCGGTCGACCCCGCCGGCTCGTACGACCTGGGGTCGTCGACGCTGCAGTACGCGCTCTATGAGCAGCTGCTGACCGTTTCGGCCGGCTCCGACACTCCCGAGGGTGATGCGGCGGAGTCCTGTGAGTACGACGACCCGCAGACGTTGACCTGCACCCTGCGGGAGGGGGTGACGTTCGCCAACGGGAACGAGCTGACGTCGTCCGACGTGAAGTACTCGTTCGAACGCAACATCGCGATCGCCGACCCGAACGGCGCCTCGGTGCTGTACGGGAGCATCGCCGACAGCGACGACGAGGGCAACCTGTCGGTCAACCCGGATGCGATCGAGACCCCGGACGACCAGACCGTCGTCTTCCATCTCAACCAGCCGGACACCACGTTCCAGTTCATCCTCACCCACGCCTCGGCGTCGATCGTGGACGAGGAGACGTACCCCGAGGACGACATCCTGCCGAACGAGCAGGCCGTCGGCTCCGGTCCCTACGCGCTGGAGGAGTACGAGCACGGCCAGCGCGCCCTGATGGTGGCCAACGAGGAGTACACCGGCAACCGGAGCTCGCAGTCGGACCGGATCCAGGTGAACTACTACAAGCAGACCTCGGGTCTGAAGTCCGCGACCGAGAACGGCGACGTGCAGGTCGCCTGGCGGAGCCTGAGCCCCACCGAGCTCAACGAGCTCGACCAGAACCCGGACACCGAGGTGGTGCGGGGTGAAGGCGCCGAGATCCGCTACTGGGTCTGGCAGTTCTCCAACGACGCGGCGAAGGACGAGGCGACACGGCAGGCCGTGGCGCAGATCTTCGACCGGGAGGCGGTCGCCGAGCGGGCCTACGACGGCACCGTCGACCCGCTGTACTCCATGGTGCCGCCCGGGTTCGCCGGTCAGGTCGACGCGTTCCAAGACGAGTACGGCCAGCCGAGCGTGCAGGAGGCGCAGCAGCTGCTGAACGACGCCGGGATCGACACCCCGGTCGATCTCACGATCGGCTACACGCCGACGCACTACGGCCCGAACGCTGTCGACGAGGCGAACGAGCTGAAGCGGCAGCTGGACGAGAGCGGTCTCTTCAACGTGACGATCGACAACCTGGAGTGGGAGCAGTACCAGGACGAGTACAAGGAGGGTGCGTACGACCTGTTCATGCTCGGCTGGTTCCCCGACTTCCCGGACGCGGACAACTACCTGTCGCCGTTCCTCGTCGACGGTGGCTTCTACGCCAACAACTACAAGAACCAGCGGATCAACCAGCTGGTCGGCGAGGAGCAGAGCACCGACGACCCGAGCGTGCGGGAGCCGGCGATGGAGGAGATCCAGCAGATCACGGCGCAGGACGTGTCGGTGATGCCGTCCTGGGTCGGCCAGAACGTCGCGGTGACGGCCCCCGGGATCGAGGGCATCGACGCCACCCTCGACCCGGCGTTCATCTTCCGGTTCTGGGAAGTCAGCTACGAGGGATGAGAGGTCCTGACGGGAGGGGACGGCCAACCGTCGTCCCCTCCCTTCCTGTGTGAGGGTAGTGTCTATGGTCTCCCGTGCGGGCTCGTTGCCGCGCTACATGCTGCAGCGCCTGCTGCTGGTCATCCCGATGCTGTTCATCTTGCTCACGCTCGTCTTCCTGATCATGCGGGTGGCGCCGGGGGACCCGGTCTCCGCGACCGTCGGCGGTCAGCTCCGGGAAGAGGAGCTGGAGCGGCGCCGCGCCGCGCTGGGTTTCGACCGGCCGCTGATCGTCCAGTACCTCGACTATCTCGGTGATGTCGCCCGTCTCGACTTCGGCACCACGATCACCGACGACCAGCCGATCATGAACATCGTCAAGGAGAACGGCGGCGCCACGCTGACCCTGACCGTCGCCGCCTTCGCGGTGGCGTTGTTCCTCGGCGTGGTCTTCGGCCTGATCGCGGGGCGTTTCCGGGACAGCGCCGGCGATGTCGTCATCCGGCTGCTGGGCATCGCCACGTACGCCGCACCGGTCTTCTACACCGGGATCCTGGTCAAGATGCTGTTCGCCGGCAACCTGGGCTGGCTGCCGCCCAACCGAGCCACGTCCGGGTTCACCGAGAGCGACGTCGACGAGCACACCCACATCCTGCTGGTGGACGCCCTCTGGCAGGGGGAGACCGAGGCGGTGGTGGACATCCTCGAGCATCTGGTGCTGCCCGCGGCCACGCTCGGGATCTTCATCTGCGGGATCTTCGTGCGGCTCATCCGGGTCAACGTCCTGCAGACCCTGCAGGCCGACTATGTGGAGGCGGCGCGGGCGCGTGGCGTGCGAGAGAGCAAGGTGATGCGCTCGCACGCGTTCCGCAACGCGCTGGTTCCGGTGGTCACGATCATCGGCCTGCAGGTGGCACTGCTGCTGAGCGGGGCCGTGCTGACCGAACGAACCTTCGAGTGGCCGGGCATCGGCAGCGAGCTCGTCCGCTACATCACGCTTCGCGACTACACGGCGGTGCAGGGCATCATCACGATGTTCGCGGTCGTGGTCGTCGTCATCAGCATCCTGGTGGACATCGTCATCGCCATCATCGACCCGAGGGTGCGCTACTGATGGGTGTTTTCCGCGTCCTCTTCAAGCCGTTCGGGCAGACGACAGGTCTTGCCCGATGGCTGCTGATCTCCGGTCTGCTGCTCACCGCGATGTTCGTGACCTTCGCGCTGTTCGCGCCGTGGATCGCGCCGTACGGCTTCGCCGAGGAGGTGCCCAAGAAGGTGGCACCACCCGGCGACGGCTTCCTGATGGGCACGAACGACCTGTGGTACGACGTGTGGTCACGGGTCGTCTGGGGATCGCGGACGGCCATCGAGGTGGTCATCCTCGCCGTGATCCTCGGGCTGCTCGTCGGGGTTCCCATGGGGCTGGTGTCCGGCTACGTCGGCGGGTGGCTGGACCGGATTCTGGTGCTGATCATGGACGCGCTGTTCGCGTTCCCGCCCCTGCTGCTGGCGATCGTGTTCGCCTTCCTGTTCCGCGACCTGATCGGTGGTGGCGTGATGGCGGTGGCGCTCGCGCTGGCCGTGATCTACGTCCCGCAGTATTTCCGCGTCGTACGCAACACGACACTCAGCGCTCGGGAGGCGACGTACGTCGAGGCCGCGCGGGCGATCGGCGCACCGGGGCACACGATCATGGGCCGCTACCTCTTCTCCAACGTGATCCAGAGCGTGCCCGTCATCGGCACCCTGAACGCGGCCGACGCCATCGGCACGCTGGCCGCTCTCGGGTTCATCGGTCTCGGAATCCAGCCGACCGACGCCGCCGAGTGGGGCTTCGACCTGCAGCGGGCCCTGGACGACACGGAGGCCGGACTGTGGTGGACGGGCGTGTTCCCCGGGCTCGCCATCGTGTTGCTCGTGACCGGGCTGACCCTGGTCGGGGAAGGCCTGAACGAGACGATCAACCCCACACTGCGCAAGCGCCGGTTGCGCAGGTTCGCGCTCCCGCCTCGTCGTCCGGCGGTCGAGGAGGAGGCCGCCCGATGAACGATCGCATGGAGCCGGTGGTCTCCGTACGCGACCTGCGGGTCTGGTACGGCACCGAGCGCGGAGCCGTACGTGCGGTGGACGGCGTGAGCTTCGACCTGCTGCCCGGCGAGACCCTCGGGCTGGTGGGCGAGTCCGGCTGCGGCAAGTCGACCCTTGGACGCGGCCTGCTCGGCATGTTGCCGGAGGGTGCGCAGACCGACGGGGAGATCCGGTTCAAGGGCGAGAACCTCCGGACGGTGTCGCGGAGCCGGCTGCGCGACATGCGCGGTCCCGAGCTGGGGATGATCTTCCAGGAGCCGCTCACCCGGCTGAATCCGCTGATGCGGATCTCGGAGCATTTCGAGGAGGCGCTGCGCGCGCACACCCCAGGGATCAGCAAGGACACCGTCGAGCGTGCGGCGTTGGAGGTGCTGGGACTGATGGGCATCCCGCCGACCCGTTACCGCTCCTATCCGCACGAGTTCTCCGGTGGCATGCGGCAGCGGCTGATGATCGGGCTCGCGCTGGTGTTCCGGCCGGCGTTCGTGGTGGCCGACGAGCCGACCACCGCGCTCGACGTACTCGTCGAGGCGCAGATCATCCGCATCCTGCACGACCTGAGGCGGGAGTTCGACACGTCGTTGCTGCTGATCACGCACAACCTCGGGATCATCGCGGAGGCGTGCGACCGGGTCGCGGTGATGTACGCCGGCAAGATCGTGGAGGTCGGGGAGGCGCGTCAGGTGTTCCGCGACCCGCAGCATCCCTACACCCGGGAGCTGCTGCGGTCGACGATCTCGCTGTCCACCACCGGGCTGAACTACATCCCGGGCGCGCCGCCCGACCTCACCGATCCGCCTCCGGGCTGTCACTTCCATCCGCGCTGCCCGGATGCGATGCGGGTCTGCGAGGAGCTCGACCCGATCGATCAGGAGCTGTCCGGCGGCCAGCGGGTGGAATGCTGGCTGCACGGGCCGGATCACCTGATCGGCGTGGACGGCCGGGACCGGCTGAGGGTACGAGAGGAGCTCAGCGTTGCCGACGAAGCCTGAGATCCAGGGGACGGCGCATGCTCCCAAGCACCGGGCGCCGGACGAGGTCCTGGTGTCCATGCAGGACGTCGAGGTGTACTTCCAGCTGCGCGGTGGGTCGATGGCCCGGCTGCTCGGTATGGACACCGGTTCGGTGCGTGCGGTCGACGGCATCAGCCTCGATCTGCGCAAGGGCGAGGTGCTAGGACTGGTCGGGGAGTCCGGCAGCGGCAAGACCACGCTGGGCCGGGCCTTGCTGGGGCTGGTCGCCGCGACCGGTGGGGAGATCCGGTACGCCGGCCAGGACATCACCAAGCTCTCGACCCGGCACCTGCGTCGCCTGCGCGGCGACCTGCAGATGGTGTTCCAGGATCCCAGTGCGGCGCTGAACCCGTCCATGACCATCGAGACCGCGGTGGGTCACCCGCTGAAGATCCACGGCCTGGCGTCCGGCGAGGAGCTGCATCGCCGGGTGGCCGACGCGCTCGAACGGGTCGGGCTGTCGCCTCCCGAGCGGTTCATGTTCAAGTATCCCGGCGATCTCTCCGGCGGCCAGAAGCAGCGCGCGGTCCTCGCCAGGGCGGTCATCCTCGATCCCGTACTGCTGGTCGCGGACGAGCCGGTGTCCATGCTCGACATGAGCGTACGCGCGAAGATCCTGCAGCTGATGCTCGACCTCAAGCGCGACCTCGACCTGACCTACGTCTACATCACGCACGACCTGGCGAGCGCGAAGTTCTTCTGCGACCGGGTGGCGATCATGTACCTCGGCCGGGTGGTCGAGGTCGGGCGGACGGAGGAGATCTTCGCCGACCCCAAGCATCCCTACACCAGGTCTCTGCTCAAGGCGATCCCCGAACCGGACCCGGAGAAGGCGCTGCCTCGCGACCTGCCGCGCGGGGAGATCCCGGACGCCGCCAGCCCGCCACTGGGCTGCGCCTTCCATCCACGGTGCCCGGAGGCGTTCGACATGTGCGGATGGGAGCGCCGGGACCTCCGGGCGCTGATCGAGGCGCACTGGACACGTCACGAGGCGCTGGACTTCGAGACCGAGCGCGGCACCATCGCCAACCTGGACGACCTGGACGAGCCGTCGCACGAGGCGGTCGTGGCGGCCGGAAGGTCGAGCTCACCGGTGGACGTCGAGGACCTGCTCCACCGGATCCGGGAGGAGGACGCCGACGAGCCGCTGTGGCGTGGCGTCGAGGACATGACCCTGACCGACGGCGGCGTACGGGTGAGGTTCCACGACGGGGCCGACCCGCGGTTGCGGCCGGCCGGCGGAGTGGAGGTCGCCTGCCACCTCTACCCGGAGGTGGAGCCCGCCGCGGGCGAAGGGCCGGCCTCCTGATCCTGACGGCCCATCCCGCGCGATGAGGAGTCGTCCTCGGTCGGCAACGGCGGGGGAGTGCCGCCCCACTCCGGGCAGATCGCCTTGTGGTCGCACCACTCGCACAGCGCGGACCTGCGCGGCCGCCAGTCGCCGGTGTCCCGCGCCCGCTCGATGGCCTTCCACAACGCCTGCACCTTGCGCTCGGTGGCGAGCAGGTCGCGCTCCTCAGGCACATAGCGCAGCATCTCGCCGCTGCCGAGGTAGATCAGCTGCAGCATCCGGGGTACGACGCCGCGGGTGCGCCACAGCACGAGCGCGTAGAACTTCATCTGGAACAGCGCCTTGGCCTCGAAGTGCTCATTCGGCGCCCGGCCGGTCTTGTAGTCGACCACCCGCACCTCGCCGGTGGGAGCGACGTCGACCCGGTCGACGTACCCACGAAGCTGCAGACCGGACTCCAGCAGGGTCTCGACGTAGACCTCGCGCTCGGCCGGCTCGAGCCGTCGCGGATCCTCCAACGTGAAGTAGCGGTGCAGCAGGCGCCGGCACTCGTCGAGCCAGCGGCCGAGCTCGGAGGGCTCGCCGCCGAACAGGTCGGCCAGCTCGGGCTCGGACTCGCGCAGGTCGTCCCACGCCGGCTCGAGCAGCTCGGCCGCGCGCTCGGGGGTGCGGTCGGCCGCGGGCAGGCTGAACAGCCGCTCCAGCACGGAGTGCACGACCGTGCCGCGCACCGCGTCGGGGCTCGGCACCTCGGGCAGCTGGTCGATCACCCGGAACCGATAGAGCAGCGGACAGGTCATGAAGTCGCTGGCCCGGCTCGGCGACAGCGACCCGAGGACGCCGTCGTCGGTCTCCTCGCCCACGACCGGGCGGACTGCGGGCTCCACGCTCATGTGCGACAGGCTAGGCCACCCGGCCGACAAAGGGTGCGTCCGCGACCGCATGTTGCCCGCACAGACTAGGTTTGGAGCCGTGGAGCCACAGCGATCGGACGACTCGCGACGCTCGCGACCGCCGGGCACCATGCGGCTCGGTCAGATCGCGGGTGTCGACATCCTGCTGCGGTCGTCGTGGGTCCTGATCGCGATCCTGATCGCCGTGCTGATAGCGCCGCGGGTGGAGCAGGTGGCGCCCGGTCTGGCGGGACCCCTGGCGTACGTCGCGGGCGTGGTCTTCGCCGTACTGCTGTACCTGTCGGTGCTCCTGCACGAGCTCTCGCACGCGCTGGCCGCCCGCGCGTTCGACATCCCGGTCCAGCACATCACCCTCGGGTTCATGGGCGGCGGCACCCACATGGACAGCGACACCAACAGCCCCGGCCGGGAGTTCGTGGTCTCCGGTGTCGGGCCGCTCACCTCTCTCGTGGTGGGTTTCATCGCCTTACCCATCGCGCTCGTCACCCCGGACGGCCTGATCACCTTCCTGCTGGAGGGTCTCGCGTTCGCGAACATCATCGTCGGCGTGTTCAACCTCGTACCCGGCCTTCCCCTGGACGGCGGGCGGATGCTCCAGGCGGTCGTGTGGTGGATGACGAAGAAGCCGTACGTCGGGAGCGTCGTGGCCGGGTGGACCGGCAGGGTGCTGGCCGTGCTCGTGGTGGCCGGCCCGCTGGTCGCGCAGAACCTCACCTCATTCGAACCGAACCTGTTCGACGTCGTGCTGGCCGCGGTCATCGGGCTGTTCCTGTGGCAGGGAGCGTCGCAGAGCCTGGTGATGGCCAACGTCCGGCGCAAGCTGCCCGCGATCAAGGCCCGGACCCTCGCGCGGAGGGCGATCGGCGTACCTCCGGACCTCCCGCTGGCCGAGGGCCTGCGGCGGGCCCGTGCCGAGCAGGCTGGCGCGATGGTCGTGGTCGCCGGCGACGGCCGTCCGCTGGCGGTGGTGAACGAGGCCGCAGTGACCGCGACACCCGTCGAGCGCAGGCCGTGGGTGAGCTGTTCGGCGGTCGCCCGCGAGCTGGACACCGGGCTGCTGCTGGAGGCCACGCTCGAGGGCGAGGCGCTGATGCGAGCGATGCAGCGTACGCCGGCCACTGAGTACGTCCTGGTCGAACCCACCGGCGGCCTCTTCGGGGTGTTGTCCGCGGCGGACGTCGACCAGGCGTTCGCCGCCTCTTGATCCGGGGCGATCCCGGTTCCAGCGTGGCGCGGAATGGCAGTCCCGAGCCGGATTTGTCCGCCAGAAGGCGCCACGCAAGGCGGTGTGCATCATCTCCGAGGTGAATCTGGCGCGCTGGCCCGGCGCGTCCTCTGAGTAGGCTTCGCGGCATGTCCGGCGAGTCAGGCGACGATGCGAACCCGCAGGAGCCGCGCGCGTGGTCCGGCGTGCGTAGCGGCCCCCTCCGGGCGGGCGAGTGGGTCCGGATCACCGACCCGAAGAACCGCCGTCACCACATCCAACTCGAGAAGGGCGCGCAGTTCTTCACCCATCGGGGTGCGATCGAGCACGACGACATCCTCGGGTCCCCCGAGGGGATCGTGGTCACGAGCGCGGGCGGCGTCGAGTACCTCGTCTTCCGTCCCCTGCTGCACGAGTACGTCGTCTCGATGCCCCGGGGAGCGGCCGTCGTCTATCCGAAGGACGCCGCCCAGATCGTGGCGATGGCCGACGTGTTCCCGGGCGCGCGGGTGGTGGAGGCCGGGGCCGGTTCCGGGTCGCTGACCTGTGCGCTGATCCGGGCCGTGGGCCCTCATGGATCGGTCTCATCGTACGAGCGGCGACGTGATTTCGCCGACATCGCCCGCGCGAACGTGGAGAAGTTCTTCGGCGGCTCCCCTCCGATGTGGTCTCTCACGGTGGGTGACGTCCAGGACGACCTGCACGGACGGGAGGTGGACCGCGTCGTGCTAGACATGCTGGCGCCGTGGGAGTGCGTCGAGGCGGTCGGGTCGGCGCTCGTTCCGGGCGGTCTGGTCTGTGCGTACGTCGCCACGACGCCGCAGCTCAGCCGCCTGGTCGAGACCCTGCGGACGCACGGCGAGTTCACCGAGCCGGACGCCTGGGAGACGCTCGTGCGGCCGTGGCACGTCGAGGGGCTCGCCGTACGCCCGTCTCACAAGATGAACGGCCACACCGGGTTTCTGGTCACCGCCCGGCGGATGGCGCACGGCGTACGCCCGCCGGGGAGGAAGCGGCGGCCCGCGCCCGGTGCGTACGGGGCGGACTACGCCGGACCGCGCCCGGCCACGGAGAGTGAGCGGGACCCCGAGTCCACCGGCTGAGCCGGGTGCGGTGGCCGCCGCGCTGCGGACACTGGGGTTGCTTACAGTGGCGGTCTGGCCGAAACGCCCACCGAGACGCACCCTGCCGTCGGTGCGGCCTGCCAGGGTAGGGTCCGTAGTACGAGGAGCCGGGGAGGTGAGTGCGATGTCACCACAGAGCCATGACGGGCGCACGCGCGATGAGCTGGTCGCTCAGGTGCGTTACCTCGAGCAGGAGGTCGTGGAGCTGCGCCAGCGCATGTCGCAGCATCCCTCGACGCCGCGGGGTCTCGAGCAGCGCCTTGCCGAGACTCAGGCGTCGCTCGCGTCGGTGAGCGCTCAGAACGAGCGCCTGACCCAGACTCTCCGGGAGGCCCGTGACCAGATCGTCACGCTGAAGGAGGAGGTCGACCGCCTCGCACAGCCACCGGCCGGTTTCGGGACCTTCCTCCAGCGCAACGACGACGACACCGTCGACGTGTTCACCGGCGGCCGCAAGCTCCGGGTGAACGTCAGCCCCAGTGTGGACGTCGACGAGCTGCGGCGCGGCCAGGAGGTCATGCTCAACGAGGCGCTCAACGTGGTCGCGGCCATGCAGTACGAGCAGATCGGCGAGGTCGTGATGCTCAAGGAGCTGCTCGAGGACAACGAGCGTGCTCTGGTGATCGCCAACGCCGACGAGGAGAAGGTCGTCCGGATCGGTGAGCCGCTGCTCGGTACGCCGATGCGGGCCGGAGACTCGCTGCTGCTCGACTCGCGCTCCGGATACGTCTACGAGCGCATCCCCAAGTCCGAGGTCGAGGAGCTGATCCTCGAGGAGGTGCCGGACATCGACTACGCCGACATCGGCGGGTTGATGGGGCAGATCGAGGCCATCCGCGATGCGATCGAGCTGCCGTACCTCTACCCCGAGATCTTCGAGGAGCACGAGCTCAAGCCGCCCAAGGGCGTGCTGCTGTACGGCCCGCCGGGCTGTGGCAAGACGCTCATCGCCAAGGCGGTCGCCAACTCGCTGGCCAAGCAGGTCGCGGAGAAGACCGGCGCCGAGGGCAAGAGCTTCTTCCTGAACATCAAGGGCCCCGAGCTGCTGAACAAGTACGTCGGCGAGACCGAGCGGCACATCCGGCTGGTGTTCCAGCGGGCGCGGGAGAAGGCGTCCGGCGGCACCCCGGTCATCGTGTTCTTCGACGAGATGGACTCGTTGTTCCGTACCCGAGGCTCGGGCGTCTCCTCGGACGTCGAGAACACCATCGTCCCGCAGCTGCTGTCCGAGATCGACGGCGTCGAGGGCCTGGAGAACGTCATCGTCATCGGTGCCTCGAACCGCGAGGACATGATCGACCCGGCGATCCTTCGCCCCGGCCGGCTGGACGTCAAGATCAAGATCGAGCGGCCGGACGCCGAGTCCGCGCGCGACATCTTCAGCAAGTACCTCACGCCCAGGCTGCCGTTGCACGAGTCCGATCTCACGGAGTTCGGTGGCAACCGCGAGTCTTGCGCCAACGGGATGATCCAGCGGGCCGTCGAGCGGATGTACACCGAGTCGGAGGAGAACCGTTTCCTCGAGGTCACCTACGCCAACGGCGACAAAGAGGTGCTGTACTTCAAGGACTTCAACTCCGGCGCGATGATCCAGAACATCGTCGACCGGGCGAAGAAGATGGCGATCAAGGACTTCATCGACGCCGGTGCGAAGGGCATCCGGATCCAACACATGCTGCAGGCCTGCATCGACGAGTTCAAGGAGAACGAGGACCTCCCCAACACCACGAACCCGGACGACTGGGCCCGCATCTCCGGCAAGAAGGGCGAGCGGATCGTGTTCGTCCGTACCCTCATCACCGGCAAGGAGGGCACCGAGCCCGGCCGGTCGATCGACACGGTCGCCAACACCGGCCAGTACCTCTGATCCCGGTCGGCCAGATCCGCGATCTCGGCGCGACGTATCGCAACTCCTCGCGCCGAGATTGCACATCTGGCCGTCTCTTTCGTTTGACATATCGCGCCGAGATTGCGCCAATGTCCGATCCGTGGCGGGCCGGAAACCGGTTTGCGCGCACTCATAACCTGAGGCCGTGACCTCCGACTCCATGGATGTGCCCACCCGCTTGGTGCTGCGGCGGACGGCGTACGACCACCCACACGTCACGGCGATGGTGGAGCAGGTGCAGGACGAGTACCGGCGGATCTACCAGGACGAGGGCGACACCTCGCCGACGGCCCCTGCCGACTTCGTGGCGCCGCGCGGATACTTCGTGGTCGGCTACGCGGGCGGCGAGCCGGTCGCGATGGGCGGCTGGCGCCGGCTGGAGCCGGGGTACGGCGGGCCCGGCCGGCGTCCCGCGGAGATCAAGCGCATGTACGTCGTGCCGGCCGGGCGCGGCCGGGGATGGTCGCGCGTCGTCCTCGCCGACCTGGAGCATTCGGCCCGTGCGGCAAGTGTGGACTGGCTGGTCCTGGAGACCGGCGACCAGCAGCCGGCGGCGCTCGTACTCTACAGATCCGCGGGGTATGGCCCGGTGCCGCGGTTCGGCCATTACGCGGCGTACGACGACGCCGTCCACCTGGGCAAACACCTCACGGGGCAGCCCGACGGCCACCCGTCGACGGCCCGGCAACCCACGCATGGAGGGGCGAACCGCGTAGGCTCCTGACATGACCGTGCAACGGGTGATGGGTACCGAGACCGAGTTCGGGATCTCGGTACAAGGCCAGCCGACCGCGAATCCCATGCTGGCCTCGTCACAGATCGTGAACGCCTACGCCAACGCGACGGTGCGGGTCCGCCGCGCCCGATGGGATTTCGAGGAGGAGAGCCCGCTGCGCGACGCGCGCGGCTTCGACATGTCCCGCCAGGTGGCCGACCCCAGCCAGCTGACCGACGAGGACCTCGGCCTGGCGAACGTCATCCTCACCAACGGCGCCCGGTTGTACGTCGACCACGCACACCCGGAGTACTCCACGCCCGAGTGCCGCACGCCGCGGGACACCCTGGTCTGGGACAAGGCCGGCGAGCTGATCATGGTGGACGCCGCGCGGCATGCGGCGGAGATCCCGAACGCCCGGCCGATCGTGCTGTACAAGAACAACACCGACAACAAGGGAGCATCGTACGGCGCCCACGAGAACTACCTGATGCGCCGGGAGACCCCGTTCGGTGACATCGTACGACACATCACCCCGTTTTTCGTTTCTAGACAGGTAATTTGTGGAGCTGGTCGGGTAGGCATCGGTCAGGAAGGGGCCAGCAACGGGTTCCAGGTGAGCCAGCGTGCCGACTACTTCGAGGTCGAGGTCGGGCTGGAGACCACGCTCAAGCGGCCGATCGTCAACACCCGCGACGAGCCGCACGCCGACCCCGACAAGTACCGCCGGCTGCACGTCATCATCGGCGACGCCAACATGGCCGAGATCCCGGCGTACCTCAAGCTCGGCATGACCTCACTGGTGCTGACGATGATCGAGGAGCGGTTCATCTCCACCGACCTGGCACTGGCCAAGCCGGTACGCGCACTCCACGAGATCTCGCACGACCCGACCCTGAAGCGTCAGGTCGAGCTGCGGGACGGCCGGCACATGACCGGCGTCCAGCTGCAGATGGAGTACGCCGAGCAGGCCCGCAAGTTCGTCGAGGACCGTTACGGCGACGACGCCGACGAGCAGACCGTCGACGTGCTCGACCGCTGGGAGTCCCTCCTCACCCGGCTGGAGCACGACCCGATGGAGTGCCGGCACGAGCTGGACTGGGTGGCCAAGCTGACGTTGCTCAACTCGTATCGCGACCGTGACGGCCTGGACTGGGACCACCCGAAGCTGCACCTCATCGACCTGCAGTACGCCGACGTACGGCCGGAGAAGGGCCTCTACCATCGGCTGCAGCGGCTCGGCGAGATCGAGACGCTGCTCGACCGCGACGAGGTCGCGGCCGCGGTCACCCATCCGCCGACGGATACCCGGGCATACTTCCGCGGCCGGTGCCTGGAGAAGTACGCCGACCAGATCGCGGCGGCGTCCTGGGACTCGGTGATCTTCGACCTGCCCGGCCGGGACTCGCTGCAGCGGGTCCCCACCATGGAGCCGCTGCGTGGTACCGAGTCGCACGTGCGCGAGCTGCTGGACAGTTGCGACACGGCCGACGCTCTGGTCCGGGCGATCACCGGCTGACGCCCGACATTCGACGCGATCGGCGGCAACCAGGCCGGCGCAGGGCCGGTCCGATTGGCCCGCCTGGCGCGCCGGGTCCGGCTTTGTGACAATCCTGACCTGTCCCGACGGGTATACCCCGGTAGGGTCGAGGGTGAAGGTGCTCGACGCGCTCACGGAGGTGAGAGCATGACACGCGATGGTGGGCAGCAGCGCAAGAGTTCTCGCAAGACCTCGGAGTCCGAGGAGGCTCCCGAGGTCGAGCCGAGTGAGGACGTCGCCGAGCGCAAGGAGAGGCTCGACGAAGACATCGACTCCATCCTCGACGAGATCGACGAGGTGCTGGAGTCCAACGCGGAGGAGTTCGTGCGCGGATTCGTCCAAAAAGGAGGTCAGTGAACGCCGTGGCCAACCCGATCGAACACGGGCGGTTGCCCGCCTCATACCTGACGCCCGGCAGCTCCTCGTTCGCCGATTTCCTCTCGCAGCAGGCGCCCGACCTCCTGCCGAGCCGGCGGCACCGGGGCGCGGTCTCGGGTGACCTGTCTGGCGAGGTACTCCACGGCACGACCATCGTGGCGGTCACCTATCCCGGGGGCGTCGTCATGGCCGGGGATCGGCGAGCGACCATGGGCAACGTCATCGCGCAGCGCGACGCCGAGAAGGTCTATCCCGCGGACGAGTACTCCTGTGTCGGCTTCGCGGGCTCGTCTGGGCCGGGCGTGGAGATGGTGCGGTTGTTCCAGACCGAGCTCGAGCACTACGAGAAGATCGAGGGCACCACGCTGTCGATCGACGGGAAGGCGAACCGGCTCTCCGGGCTGATTCGGGGCAACCTGGCGATGGCCATGCAGGGCCTCGCGGTGGTGCCGTTGTTCGCCGGTTACGACATGACCCGGGAGCGCGGCCGGATCTTCTCGTACGACGTCGCCGGGGCCAGCTACGAGGAGACCGCGTTCCATGCCGTCGGCTCGGGGTCGGTATTCGCCCGCGGCGCGCTCAAGAAGCTCTATCACGAGGGCATGAGCGAGCGGGACTCCGTCTCGTCCATCCTGCAGGCGCTGTACGACGCCGCGGACGACGACTCGGCCACCGGAGGCCCGGACCTGCCCAGAAGGATCTTCCCGATCGTGGCCGTGGTCACCGCGGACGGATACCGGCGCCTGCCGGACGCCGATGTGGGGCAGCTGGCCGACGATGTGGTCAACAGCCGCATGTCACGGCCGGACGGTCCCGCCGCGCCGTTGTATTGATGGACTGGTCCAGATGGCGTACCCGCACCGGCCCGAGAGGTTAACGACGTGACTGTCCCGTTCTACGTGTCGCCCGAACAGCTGATGAAGGATCGGGCCGACTTCGCCCGCAAGGGCATCTCGCGCGGCCGCAGCGTCCTCGTCCTGCAGTACGCCGACGGGGTCGCGTTCGTCGCCGAGAACCCCCATCGCACGCTGCACAAGATCAGCGAGCTCTACGACCGGGTCGCCTTCGCCGCAGTCGGCCGCTACAACGAGTACGAGAACCTCCGGATCGCGGGTGTGCGGCTGGCCGACATACGCGGCTACTCGTACGACCGCGCCGACGTCACCGGCCGGGGGCTGGCCAACGCCTACGCGCAGACTCTGGGCACGATCTTCTCCTCCGGCGGTGAGAAGCCCTACGAGGTGGAGCTGTTCGTCGCCGAGCTCGGGGACTCCGAGGAGACCGACCAGATCTACCGGCTCACCTACGACGGCTCGGTCGCCGACGAGCACCGGTTCGCGGTGATGGGCGGTTCCGCGGAGCAGGTCGCCGACTACCTCCGATCGAATTACGAGGACGCCCTGAGCCTCTCCGACGTCGTACGCCTCGGCGCGGACGCCCTGGGCCATGACAGCCAGCAGGCCCGCACCCTCACGCCCCTCGAGCTCGAGGTCGCCGTCCTCGACCGCAGCCGGAGCCAGCCGCGCAAGTTCCGGCGGATCAGCGGGCCCCGCCTCACTGCGTTGTTCCCGGAGGAGGAGACGCCCGCGGACACCGGTGCGGCCGGCTCCGAGGCCACCGCGACGGGCTCGTCCGGGGCGGAGCCGACCGGGGGCGAAGCCACCCCCTCGGCCGAGGAACCGCCGGCCAGCGAGTCCAGCGACTAGGCTTGGCTCGTGGATCGTCGGGTCTTCGGCATCGAGAACGAGTACGGCGTCACGTGCACCTTCCGAGGGCAGCGGCGCCTCTCGCCCGACGAGGTCGCGCGCTATCTCTTCCGCCGGGTCGTCTCCTGGGGACGCAGCAGCAACGTGTTCCTGCGCAACGGCGCGCGGCTGTATCTCGACGTCGGAAGCCATCCGGAGTACGCCACGCCGGAGTGCGACGACGTCGTCGACCTGATCACGCATGACAAGGCGGGCGAGCGGGTCCTCGAGGGCCTGCTGATCGACGCCGAGCGCCGGCTGCGCGACGAGGGCATCGCCGGTGACGTGTACCTGTTCAAGAACAACACCGACTCCGCCGGGAACTCGTACGGTTGCCACGAGAACTACCTCGTGGGCCGGCACGGCGAGTTCGGCCGGCTGGCCGACATCCTGATCCCGTTCCTCGTGAGCCGCCAGATCGTCGTCGGCGCGGGCAAGGTCCTGCAGACGCCCAGAGGGGCCATCTACTCGGTGAGCCAGCGCGCCGAGCACATCTGGGAGGGCGTGTCCAGCGCCACCACCCGATCCCGGCCGATCATCAACACCCGCGACGAGCCGCACGCCGACGCGGAGCGGTTCCGGCGGCTGCACGTGATCGTGGGCGACTCCAACATGAGCGAGACCACGACTCTGCTCAAGGTGGCCTCGACCGACCTGGTGCTGCGGATGGTCGAGGAGGGCGTCGTGATGCGCGACCTGACCATCGAGAACCCCATCCGGGCGATCCGCGAGATCTCGCACGACATGACCGGGCGGCGTACCGTACGGCTTGCGAACGGACGCGATCTGAGCGCCCTCGACATCCAGAACGAATACCTCACCAAGGCGCGGGATTTCGTCGACCGCCGCGAGCTGCACACCCCGGTCGTCGACTCGGCGCTCGACCTGTGGGAGCGCGGGCTCAAGGCGGTGGAGTCCGGCGATCTCTCGCTGGTCGAGCGGGAGATCGACTGGGTGATCAAGTACCAGCTGATCGAGCGCTACCGCACCACGCATGGGCTTCCGCTCAGCCATCCGCGGCTGGCGCAGCTCGACTTGGCGTACCACGACATCCACCGCGGCCGCGGGCTGTACTACCTGCTCGAGAAGCGGGGCGCGGTCGCTCGCGCGACCACCGACCTGGCGGTGTTCGAGGCGAAGTCCCGCCCGCCGCAGACCACCCGCGCCCGGCTGCGTGGGGAGTTCATCCGCCGGGCCCAGGAGCGTCGCCGTGACTTCACCGTGGACTGGGTGCATCTGAAGCTGAACGACCAGGCGCAGCGCACGGTGCTGTGCAAGGACCCGTTCCGGGCCCACGACGAGCGTGTGGAACGGCTCATCGAGTCGATGTGACCGCCGGCGGCATCGCCCGGCCGGACGCGAACGTGTCGTACGAGCCGGGCACCACCGCACGTCCGTCCGAATGCCGTGCATCCGGTCGACTGGAGATTGACGCGGCGAGCTAGGGTGTCCCTGGCTCTTCTTCTTCTCCCTGCATTGAGGTGTCTTGTGCGACGGCTGTGTGTGCTGCTGGCCATTCCTGCGTTCCTGCTCTCCGCCTGCGGTGGCGACGACTCGGAGGGTGGGGGCTCCGCGAGCGCGTCCGTGATCAACGGTGTCACCGTCACGGGTGAGCGCGACGAGGCGCCGAAGCTGAAGCTCGACGAGGGCCTCAAGATCAAGGAGACCGCCACCGAGGTGCTGGAGGAAGGAGACGGCCCGGAG
Source organism: Propionibacteriales bacterium (assembly GCA_009377795.1). Classification (GTDB taxonomy): domain Bacteria; phylum Actinomycetota; class Actinomycetes; order Propionibacteriales; family Nocardioidaceae; genus WHTJ01. Next base: position 32,265 of record WHTJ01000035.1, read on the forward strand.
CTGAAGGCGGGCGAGACCATCCTGGTGCACATGGTGGCCCTGCAGGCCGACAACCAGGAGAGCCTGATCAACACCTACGAAGGCGACGGCCCGATCGCGTTCGCCCTGGACCAGCAGCGGCTGATGCAGGTGGGCTTCCCGCCGGGCATCGCCGACATACTCGAAGGCAGGCACACCGGCGATCGGGTGCTCACCGCGATGACGCCGAAGGACCTCATGGCCGGCCAGTCGAGCCAAGGAGCCCCGGCTCTGGTGGCGGTGTTCGACATCGAGAGGTCGCAGGACTCGGAGCCACTGGACGGCGTCAGCGGTGACGCCGCCGATCTGCCGGCCGGCCTCCCGCAGCTGCAGCTGAACAACGAGGACGTGCCGACCGGCTTCGACGCGGCCGGGGCGGGGAAGGCGCCCAAGGAGCTCGGCGTGCACGCGGTGATCGAGGGCGATGGGGACGAGATCGAGTCCGGTGACCTGGTGACCGTGAACTATCTCGGCCAGATCTACCCGGACGGGAACATCTTCGACCAGTCGTACGAGCGCGGAGAGCCCACGACGTTCCAGCTCCGCGAGGGTGCGCTCATCCCCGGCTGGGTCAAGGGACTTGAGGGAATGAAGAAGGGATCCCGGGTCGTCCTGGTGATCCCACCCGCCGACGGCTATGGCAAGCAGGGCAATCCGAACGCGAAGATCAAGGGCACCGACACCCTGGTGTTCGTGATAGACATCCTTGGTATCGGCTGACCGCAGCTGGAGTTCACCGAAGGGGGAGCGCCATGGCTGCCGCACGCAAGAGCGAGCGGCTGATGAACCTCGTGATCTGCCTGCTGGTGGCCCGCACGTACGTCGGCAAGGAGAAGATCCGGGAGGTCGTCGAGGGCTATCGCGACCAGAGCGACGAGGCCTTCGAGCGGATGTTCGAGCGTGACAAGGAGGAGTTGCGCGAGCTCAACATCCCGATCGAGATCGGCCACGTCGAGCGGGCGTTCGAGGACGAACCCGGATACCGGATCCGGCGGGACGCGTTCGAGCTTCCCGAGATCCGGCTCGAGCCGGACGAGGCGGCCGTGGTCGGCGTGGCCGCCCGGGTGTGGCAGCACGCCAGCCTGGCGGAGGCGACGTCGGGTGCGTTGCTGAAGCTGCGGGCCGGCGGGGTGGACGTCGACTCCCGTGCGCTCGCGGTCATCGAGCCGCACCTGGCGGCGCAGGAGCCGTCGTTCGCGCCCGTATGGGACGCGGTGGTGACCCGTACGCCGGTCACGTTCGGATACCGGCGACCCGGCGGCCAGGAGGCGCAGCGCGTCCTCGAGCCGTGGGGGATCGTCTCGTGGCACGGTCATTGGTACGCCGTCGGGTTCGACCGCGACCGGGAGGCGCCCCGGGTCTTCCGGCTGTCGAGGATCACCGACGAGGCGCGGCCGGCGGGCAAGGCGGGGGAGTACGACGTACCGCCGGGCACCGACATCCGGAAGCTGACTGCGAACCTCGCACCGGCCGACCCGACCGGCGTCGCGACGATGCTGGTACGCGTCGGGGCCGGTCTCGCCCTGCGGCGTGGTGCGGACACCGTGGAGCCGACCGGGGAGGGGTGGGACCGGATCAGCACGGCGTACTCCCGTCTCGACGGCTTCGCCGACATGGTGGTCGCGCACGGCCCGGACGTCGTGGTGGAGGATCCCGCGGAGCTGCGCGAAGCGGTGGTGGTCCGGCTGCGCGGTCTGGTCAAGGGCGGTGCTGCGTGACGCCCCCGCTGAGTGTGACGATTTCCGCGGACACGCCGGCGGGTCGCGTCCAGAACGTCACGGTCAACGGCTCCGGGGTGGGGCGGCCGTGACTGCGAAACAGCAGGTGGAGCGGTTGCTCGCGCTGGTGCCGTACCTCCGGGAGCGTGAGGGCGTTCGACTGGAGGACGTGGCGAACGACTTCGGTGTGGCGCAGAAGCAGATCCAGGCCGATCTCAACGTCTTGTGGTTCTGCGGCCTGCCCGGTGCGATGCCGGGCGACCTGATCGAGGTCGACATGGAGGCGCTCGAGGGTGAGGGCGTCGTGCATATCGACAACACCGATTTCCTCGACCGGCCCGTCCGGCTCGACGCGCACGAGGCGCTCGCGCTGACCATGGCCTTGAAGACGCTGCGCGACGTGGCCGGTTCGAACGAGCGCGAGGCGATCGACCGGGCACTGGCGAAACTGGAGGCGGCGTCCGGCGACGCCCTGGCCACCGCCGACCAGGTCGAGCTGCGGGTCGACGCGGCCGACCAGAAGGTCGTCGACACCGTGAACGACGCCCTGCGCCACCAGCGGCGGCTGCGGTTGTCGTACTTCGTGCCGGCCCGGGACGAGACCACCGAGCGCGAGGTGGATCCGATGCGCCTGGTGGTGGCCGAGGGGCACAGCTACCTCGAGTGCTGGTGCTATCGCGCGGACGATGTACGGCTGTTCCGGCTGGACCGGATCTCCGCCGCGACCGAGCTGGACACGCCCGCGGACCCGCCCGAACACGCGCACCCGCGGGACCTGTCCGCCGGGCTCTTCCAGCCGTCGGCCGACGACATGCTCGCGACCGTCGACCTGGACCCGCACGCCACCTGGGTGGCCGACTACTATCCGCACGAGAACATCGAGGAACGGCCGGGCGGCGGGCTGCGTATGCGGCTCCGGGTGAGCGATCCGCAGTGGCTGGTCCGGCTGGTTCTGCGCCTGGGAGGCCATGCGGAGGTGGTGATCCCGACGGAGATCGCGGCAGAAGTTCACGAGCAGGCCACCAAGGCTTTGCAGGCGTATGAGGGCTGAGGTTCGGTCCTGGGCGGGTTACGGCGTAGGATCGATATGGTCAACACGATGAAGAGGTCACCATGAATCAAGCAGTTCCGATGGTCTGGATGCCGCAGGGAGCCGAGTGGCTGATCATCCTGGCGATCGTCATCTTGCTCTTCGGAGCGGCGAAACTGCCTGACCTGGCACGGAGCACTGGGCGATCGCTGCGTATCTTCAAGGCCGAGACCAAGGGCCTCACCGACGACGACGACGTGTCCGACGACACCGGGACGGCGTCGACGTCCGACACCGAGCCGCGCAGCCTGGAGTCCGGCCAGCAGACTGCCACGACCGCCGAAGAGGCGGCGCAGCGCCAGACCGACAGCTGACGCCAGCGGCCGCCCATGGCATCAGCAACTGCCGCTGAAGGCGGCCGGATGACGCTGGTTGAGCACCTTCGTGAGCTGCGCAGCCGGGTGTTCAAGAGTGTGGTGGCGGTCCTCCTCGCCACCGTGGTGAGCTGGATCTTCTACGACTACCTGTTCGACCTGCTTTCCGACCCGTTCGAGCAGGGCATCGAGGACTACGCGGATCTCCCGGATCACGAAGCGCGGATGATCCAGGGGACCATCGCCGGTCCGCTGCTGCTGCAGATCAAGATCTCGCTGCTCGCCGGTGTGGTGGTGGCCAGCCCGGTGTGGCTCTACCAGATCTGGGCGTTCATCATGCCGGGCCTGCACTCCAACGAGAAGAAGTGGACGATGATCTTCTCCGCGGTCGCGGGCCCGCTGTTCATGGCCGGGGTCGCCCTCGGGTACGCCGTGCTCCCCAAGGGCATCGACGTCCTGCTGAGCTTCACCCAACCCGACGTCGGCAACTACATCGAGCTGGGCACCTATCTCAGCTTCGCGCTGCGGATGCTGCTCGCGTTCGGCGTCGCGCTGGAGATCCCGCTCTTCGTCGTGCTGCTCAACCTCGCCGGGGTGATCAGCGCCAAGCAGCTGGCGACCGCACGACGCTGGATCATCCTGCTGGCGTTCGTCTTCGCCGCGGTCGCCACGCCGTCGGCGGATCCGGTGAGCATGCTCGCGCTCGCGATCCCGATGACCCTGCTGTTCCTGGCGTCCGAGATGCTCGCGCACTTCGTGGACCGCCGGCGCCTGCGCAAGCGCCGCGAGATGGGATTCTCCGATCTCGACGACGACCGGACCTCGCCACTGGAGGTCGATCGCGACCGGGCGGACGACCGGCCGAGCTCGTTGTCGGAGCCCGACTGATGGAGCCCAGCTGATGGAGCCCACCCTCGCGGACCCGTTCGAGCTGCCGGGCTGGCTGGCCGACCGGGAGGTGGTGTGGGAGGCGCTCGACACCGTCGCCACGAACGTGCACGTTCACGGCGTCCTCCGCCCGTCGTCGGACTCGGAGACCGAGCAGGTGCTCGACCTGATGGCGGTCGACGCGGCATGGCCCACTCCGGCGTGCGACGAGGCCAACCGGCGGGCGTCGCACCAGGCTTGGCACTACGGGGAGGTCGCGGTGCTGGATATCGACAGCCGGGTGGCGCTCGGCGTACCGGTGTCCGCGTTCACCGCGGAGGCCGTCTGCGACGCCGTACGCCGGTTCACCCGCGCGGTAGGCGCCGATCCGAAGCGTTATGCGGTCCAGCTGCGGCTGTGACCCGGCGTCCCGTATCCTCCGCAGGTGGCCACCGAACTCGCGCTGCTGGTGAATCCCACGTCCGGCCGGCGGATGGGCGCCCGGGCCGCGCGTGAGGCCGCAACCGTGCTCCGCGGGCACGGTCACCTGGTCCGTGAGCTGGTCGGCGAGGACGCGGGGGAGGCCGCCTACTTGGCCGCGATGGCGCTGCGTCAGGGGATCGACGGCCTGGTGGTCGTGGGCGGCGACGGGATGGTTCATCTGGCCGTCCAGCTGCTGGCGGGTACCGACGTGCCGCTGGGCGTGGTCCCGGTCGGGTCGGGCAACGACATGGCCCGCACCCTCGGGGTGCCGCGGCACAACGTACGGGCCGCCGCCGAGCTGGTCGCGGCCGGCCGTACCCGGGCGATGGATCTCGGCGGAGCCGCCGGCACGTACTTCGCCACCGTCCTGGCCTGCGGCTTCGACTCCAAGGTCAACGAGCGGGTCAACGCGATGCAGTGGCCGCGGGGTCAGATGCGCTACAACCTCGCGACCGTCGCCGAGCTGCGCACGTTCGAGCCGATCGGCTTCACCCTGGAGCTGGACGGCGTACGCCGGGAGGAGGAGGCCATGCTCGTGGCCGTCGGCAACGGACCGACCTACGGCGGCGGGCTGCGGATCTGCGAAGGCGCCGAGATCGACGACGGCGTACTCGACGTGGTGATCATCAAGCCGGTCCCCAAGATCGAGCTGGTGCGGACGTACCCGAAGCTGTTTCGCGGCACCCACGTGCACCATCCGCAGTACGAACGGATCCGGGTGTCGCAGGTCTCGCTGGCGGCGGCGGGGATCTCGGCGTACGCCGACGGCGAGGTCTTCGGCGCCCTGCCGCTGACCCTCGACGTCGCACCGGGAGCACTCCGGGTGTTCGCGCCCGGCACCGGTCGGCATAGCCTCGACATATGACCACTCCGGCCGAGCAGTACTCCCGATTCCGGGCGGCCCAGAAGACGCCGGCGCTCGCGGAGTTCCGCGGGATGTACGAGTTCGAGCTGGACGACTTCCAAATCCGCGCGTGCACCGAGCTCGAGAGCGGGCACGAGGTGCTGGTCGCGGCCCCCACCGGGTCGGGCAAGACGATCGTCGGCGAGTTCGCGGTGCATCTGGCCATACGCACCGGCCGGAAGTGCTTCTACACCACGCCGATCAAGGCGCTGTCCAACCAGAAGTACACCGATCTGGTACGGCGTTACGGGCCGGAACGGGTCGGGCTGCTCACCGGGGACAACACGGTCAACGGCGAGGCGCCGGTGGTGGTGATGACCACCGAGGTGCTGCGGAACATGCTGTACGCCGGATCGACGACTCTGGCCGGGCTCGGGTACGTGGTGATGGACGAGGTACACTACCTGGCCGACCGGTTCCGCGGCGCCGTATGGGAGGAGGTCATCATCCACCTCCCGGAGTCGGTCGCGGTCGTCTCGCTGTCCGCGACAGTGTCCAACGCGGAGGAGTTCGGCGAGTGGCTGTCGACGGTGCGCAGCAACACGGTCACGATCGTGGAGGAACGCCGCCCGGTGCCGCTCTTCCAGCACGTCATGGTGGGCCAGCGGCTGTATGACCTGTTCGCCGAGGACCGGGACACCGGGCGCGGCGAGGCCAAGGTCAACCCCGAGCTCACCCGGGTGGCGCGAGACGACTGGCGGGCGCGGCGTACCCGCGACCAGCGCCGCCGCGGAGGCCCGCCGCGCGGCGGCCGTGATGGGCGGCAGGGGCGCGCGTACACGCCGCGCCGGATCGACGTCGTGGACCGGCTGGACGCGTCCGGACTGCTGCCGGCGATCGTGTTCATCTTCAGCCGGGTCGGGTGCGACGCCGCGGTCACCCAGTGCCTGAACGCCAACCTCCGGCTCACCACCGACGAGGAGCGGCGGCAGATCCGGGCGTACGTCGAGGAGCAGACCACCGCCCTGCCCGACGAGGATCTGCACGTCCTGGGGTTCCACGAATGGGCGGACGGGCTCGAACGCGGGGTGGCCGCCCACCACGCCGGCCTGCTGCCGACGTTCAAGGAGGTCGTGGAGACGCTGTTCGCGCAGGGGCTGGTCAAGGTCGTGTTCGCGACCGAGACCCTGGCGCTGGGCATCAACATGCCGGCCCGATCGGTCGTCCTCGAGAAGCTCAGCAAGTGGAACGGCGAGACCCACGCCGACGTCACGCCGGGGGAGTACACCCAGCTCACCGGCCGGGCCGGCCGGCGCGGGATCGACGTCGAGGGCCACGGCGTCGTCCTGTGGCAGCCGGAGCTGGACCCGCGCGCCGTGGCCGGACTCGCGTCGACCCGTACGTACCCGCTGCGGTCGTCGTTCCTGCCGTCGTACAACATGGCGGTCAACCTGGTGCGCCAGGTGGGACGGGACACCGCACGCGAGCTGCTGGAGTCGTCGTTCGCACAGTTCCAGGCGGACAAGGCGGTCGTCGGGCTGGCCCGCCAGCTGCGCAAGAGCGAGGAGGCGCTGGAGGGCTATCGGGAGGCCACGCAATGCGACCTGGGCGACTTCCTGGAGTACGCCGACCTGCGTCGTGAGCTGTCCGACCACGAGAACAACCTCGCCAAGCGGCGCCGCGCCGACCGGCGCGCCGAGTCCGTGAACGCTCTGGAGGAGCTGCGCCCCGGCGACGTGATCTCGGTACCCAGCGGCCGCTGGTCGGGGCTCGCGGTGGTCATCGACCCGGGAATCGGCTCCGACCGGCACGGGCCGCGGCCCCTGGTGCTGACCGCCGACCGGCACGCCCGGAGACTGTCGCTGGTCGACTTCCCGACCCCGGTGCGTCCGCTGACCCGGATCCGGGTGCCGCGGTCGTTCAACTCCCGCAACGCCCAGCAGCGTCGCGACCTCGCCTCGACGCTGCGGAACAAGGTCGGTCACCTCGACGCGGACCGTCCGGCGAAGCCGGACCGCGGGCCCGCGGGACGAAGCGACGACCCGGAGGTACGCCGGCTGCGGGCCCGGCTGCGGGAGCACCCGTGTCATCGGTGTCCGGACCGCGAGGACCATGCCCGCTGGGCCGAGCGGTGGTTCAAACTGCGGCGCGAGGCCCGCGGACTGCAGCGCCGGATCGAGCAGCGCACCAACACCATCGCCCGGCAGTTCGACCGGGTGTGCGAGGTACTGGAGGCGCTGGGCTACCTGAAGGGCGACGAGGTCACGTCCGACGGCGAGCGGCTGACCCGGATCTACACCGAGATGGACCTCGTGGCGGCCGAGTGCCTCCGCAACGGTCTGTGGGACGACCTGGACCCAGCGGAGCTCGCGTCGGTGCTCTCGGCCCTGGTCTACGAGTCCCGGCGTCCGGACGACGCCGGGCCGCCGCGGTTGCCCCGCGGCCGGGTGCGAGACGTGCTCGGCGAGCTGGTGAACGTGTGGGGGAACCTGGACGCGCTGGAGCGCGATCACGGGCTGCAGTTCCTCCGCGAGCCCGATCTGGGGTTCGCGTGGGCGGTGCACCGGTGGGCGAGCGGCGGCTCGCTCGACGAGGTGCTGACCGAGACCGATCTGGCGGCCGGCGACTTCGTGCGCTGGGTGAAGCAGGTGCTGGATCTCACCGACCAGATCGCCGACGCCAGCGGCGACGGCCCACTGCGAGAGACCGCACGGCAGGCGGCCGGTGCGCTCCGCCGTGGGGTGGTCGCGTACTCGTCGCTGTCCGCCTGATCGGCTTCCCTTCGCGCCGAGATTGCACATCTGGTCGACCAGATGTGCAATCTCGGCGCGAGGTGTGTGGTGTTACGCCCCGCGGAGGGCCGCGATCACCCGATCCGCGGAGGAGCCGAGTCCCCAGCGCTCGCTGAGCTCGGCGAACCGCTCGGGGTCGGCGGGTACGTCGGCCGGGATCCGCAGGTCCGGATCGCCGAGGTCGAGATCACGGCGTACGGCGACGACCCTCGGAGCCGCCGCGAGATAGTCGGCGGCGGCGGTGATCTTGCCCCGTGGGCCGGCCGCCATTGCGCTGTCCGGGTCCGTCGCGGCCGCGATGATGCCGGCGAGGTCGCCATGGCTCTTCAGCAGGCTGGCCGCGGTCTTCTCGCCGATCCCGGACACGCCGGGGAGCCCGTCGGACGAGTCGCCGCGCAGCGTCGCGAAGTCGGCGTACTGCTGGGGGAGCACGGAGTACCGGCGCACGACCGCGGCCTCGTCCAGCTCCTCGGGCTTGCCGATGCCGCGTGCGGTGTAGAGAACGCGTACCTCCGCCGCGTCGTCGACGAGCTGGAACAGGTCACGATCACCGGTCACCACGTCCACCGGCATGCCGGCGCCGGTCGCCAGCGTGCCGATCACGTCGTCGGCCTCGTGCTCGTCGGCGCCGACGATGGCGAGCCCGAGCGCCTCCAGCACCTCGACGATGACCGGCACCTGGGCCTCGAGGAGATCCGGGGTCTCCTCGACATCCGTACCGCCGGGCACGGCCCTGACGAGGCGATGCGCCTTGTACGACGGGATCAGCCGGACCCGCCAGGCGGGACGCCAGTCGTTGTCCCAGCAGCACGCCAGGTGGGTCGGCCGATACTGGCCCAGGAGACGCGCGATGGCGTCCAGCAGGCCGCGTACGGCGTTCACGGGTGCGCCGTCGGGCGCGCGGACGGAGTCCGGAACGCCGTAAAACGCCCGGAAGTACAGGGAGGCGGT
>WHTJ01000036.1 GCA_009377795.1 Propionibacteriales bacterium
GAGACGCGCGATGGCGTCCAGCAGGCCGCGTACGGCGTTCACGGGTGCGCCGTCGGGCGCGCGGACGGAGTCCGGAACGCCGTAAAACGCCCGGAAGTACAGGGAGGCGGTATCGAGTAAAAGCAACCTCTGAGCCTGGCTCACGCTGCGAGCCTATTCGATCCGCGCACCTATTAGGCGGACCCGCCAGGAGTCGCAACCTCCCGACGGGTCCTAGAGCGACACAGGAGAGGTGTCACCCATGGAACCAAGGGAACCATACGGTCCCGCACTGTTGGACCTCGCACGAGCCGACATCACGACCACGCTGGCGGCTACCGGCCGACAGGTGCCGCAGGATGTAGCCGAGCATGCCGCCGATCTACTCGCCGCGTTCTGGGCCTATGGCGTACGCCACGGTGTGCAGCCAGAAGACTGGAGGGCCGTCGCTAGCCTTCCGACCATTTGCCTCGACGCCATGGCCATGGTGGAACGACGCCGGCGTGGCGAGTGGGGGAAACGATGATGAACGCGATCTACGAGGAATCGAAACGCCGGCTCACGCTCGCTGAGCTGTGCCGCGACCACGCCGTTGACCTGCTGAGGGAGGCTCGGACAGTCTCCGATGCACGTATCCGTGCCGCACTGGTGGACGAGTCGCAGCGGTACAGCCAGGCGGCCGGGGAGCACATGCGGCATGCGGGGCGGTTCTCTCGGATGGCTCGTGAGGGCCGCTAGTAGACGGCTCCGATGGCACGTAGTGTACCAACAGAGAGGAAGGCGAGGATGCCGGAAGACTTGGAAGCTATCCGCTCCGCCATGCTGGACGCTGTGCGGGAGGAAGAGCTAGCCGAGCAACGGGCGTACACGTCGCGTTGCTCATGCCCTATCAACTGCCCGTGCCGAACCTCCGGGCAGGCTTACGAGCAACTCACCCGCGAGCAAGCCGACGCGTGGCACGAGTGGGCCGACTCGCTCCCCGAGGAGGAGCGTGAGCCGCTACCCCGCATGATCGGGACGCGCTTGTACACGTGCCTGGTCGGTCACGACGGGAGCCGTCCGGGCTGCAAGACGAAAACCGGGCACTCGATCTATGACACTGCACCCGTCGAGTCTTACACCGACCGCACGGGCAACGTAAGCGACGAGGACTCGGCCGACAACCTGGGCGCCGATATGGCGGTATGGGGCGGGGAGACGACGGGACCATCTGACACGGACCCGTCACCGGACCCGGACTTCGCCGTGATGTGCCTGCCGCTGTGGGCCAGCGAGGAAGAGCGGCGTCGTGTCTGGGTTGACACGTGGCGAAAGAATCGCCGCATACGTGGGCGTACTTCACAGACTGACCCGGAGACCGGGGAGCGCACGCGCCCCTACCGCTGGAAGAGGGCGTGATCGTTACCATTCCGTTACCTAGTACGGGCCGGTTCGGGACACGGGCGACCCGCTAACTATTGAGGGGGAACACCAAAACTTAAGGCGTCTCAACCGTAGGCCCCGTTCATGAACAGTGAGCGGGGTCTCTCATGTGTGGAAAGGAGCCCGCATGGTTGCCCCACTACTTAACGTCCGGGAGGCCGCTCGACTGCTCAACGTGAGCCGGGCTACCGTCTACCGGCTGATGGCGAGCGATGCACTCGCGTCGTACAAGATCGGTGCCCAGCGCCGTCTACGCCATGCCGACATCGAGATCTACCTCGATAACTGCCGCTGAGATAGCGGCCTACATACTCCCACGGGTGCGAAAAGTCCTTGGTCGGCAACTAGCGCATCCGTGGGGCTTTACTCCCGCGACGTCTTCCTTTCCGTCGCGGTGAGGGCGCGGGCTAGTTACTCGCGCCGTTTTCCAGGAGAGCCGAGCCGGGGGCATCGTGCGTCGCAGGCCAGTGGCCTGTGGGTCAGCGCACATAAATGGTGCTCCCGGCACGGCGAAATACTACTCATTAGGAGATCAGAATGACTACTCGTGACCCCGTACTCGACCACGCCGCCGAACTCTCGCAGCGCCGCCGCGCAAATGCGATCCAAGGCATCAAAGGCATCCTAGACATGGCGGATGATGCTGCCGCCGAGACTGGAATCGACTTTCGCGAAGCGCTTACCGCATCACTGATCTACGCCGTCAAGGACGTCACACGCGCCATTAACAAGGCGGCGAGTGCCCGATGAGTCTGTCTGACGAGGCGAAAACTCGCATACTCGGCCCTGCTGCAGAGGGCGCAGAAGCGCTGCAGCAAGGCTCCGACGAGAAGGCCGCCAAAGAGGAGGCCGCGCATCCGGATGCCTGGACGCTCGAAGACATCTCCGATGTACTCGCAGGCGACTACCAGCGAACCACACCCACATATCTCACACGCGCTGACGGCGTGCCGCTGATCTATGCCGGAAAGATGCACTCCCTTTATGGCGAGTCGGAATCCGGCAAGTCGTGGGTCGCGCTGGTGGCCGCGGTGGAGGTCCTCGCATGTGGCGGGCGCGTGCTATTCATCGACTTTGAGTCTGACCGGGGAACCGTGATCAACCGGCTCCGGAAACTCGGAGCATCCCCCGATGCCCTACGCGAGCGATTCGGCTACACCCGCCCGGATGTTTCCCCCGAAATGGTGCCGGGCAACTTCCGCGAGCTTGTTTCTGGTAACTGGCAGCTAGTCATCATCGACGGTGTTACGGAAGCGCTTACCGTGCTCGCGCTCTCTGGCCGAGATGAGGACGACGTGGCAAGGTTCAAGCGCCAGCTAATGCGGCCGTTCGCGGAGGCCGGTGCAGCCGTTGTGACCGTCGACCACGTAACCAAGTCAAAGGATGACCGGGGCAGGTTCGCGCTCGGGTCACAGCACAAGCTAGCGGCGCTAGACGGGGCCGCGTACGTCGTGGAACCGGGTAAGGCGCCCTTACTGGCCGGGACACGTGGTGAAGCCGTCCTGAGGGTGGCTAAGGACCGTGAGGGCTACGTGCGCGAGCACTCCGGTGCCTACCGGCATGGCGACCGCACGCAGGAAGCCGCGCGCATCGTGCTAGACGAGACAGGCGCGAGCGTCGTGGTTAGCATCGCGATCCCCTCAAACGTGGATGCGGCCACCGGAGAGGTTAAGCCGTTTAGGCCTACCGGCGCCATGGAGCGCGCGTCTCGTGTGATCGAGCGGATCCCCGGTATAGGGGTAACTGCGCTACGCACAGAGCTAGGCATACGCCCCGCCACGGTGACTACGGCTCTCGACATGCTGGTGGCTGACGACTATCTCGGCCGCGAGACGATAGCTAACGGGTCGGCCACACGCACGAGGCTTACATCTCTCAAGCCTTACCGGGAGGCCGACGACCCACACAGCGATAGCTATGTCTGGGAACCGGTAGAGGGTTCCGTTACCGGTACCGCTCCCCCGTCTATAGACGGGGGGGAACGGGCGGAACCGGCTACGGGAAACACCCATCTAGCCCGTTCCGGGAACCGGTTCGGGAACGGGCGGAACGGGCTCCGACCTGCGGAAACGTCGGGAACCGGTGAGAGCAAAAACGGCCCAGATGTTACACGGGAACGGGCGGGAACGGGCGAGGGTGTAACACCAGCTTCCGCGGACCTGTGCGAGACGTGTGGGGCGGAGCGCTGCGGCCACTACCGGCCGTTGAGGGAGCCAGTCGATATAAGTGCAGAGCTGGCCGACGCGGCGGAGTGGGGGGATCGGAATGATGTACGAGCGTAGTGCAGCGCCGTTCTCGATTGAGCGCACCCTAGCCGACTCCGTGAAACTGATGCTCAGCACCGGTACTAAATACTTCATCGCCGTCCTTCGCGATGGCCGGATGATGACCGTGCACGCGCACACCTACGAGATTGAGGGAACGCATCTGACCTTCCGCGATCCCGAAGGCTTGCCGCTGTACACCCTGGCACAAGGCACTTGGAACGGTGTGTACGCGGCGAGCGTCAACGACGGGTCGCCGGTGTGCGTCGAAACGCTTAAGGAGAGTGATGAAGCTTGACAACCCTGAGACTGCAAGCACGTGGGAGTTGATGTACAGCTCGCTGTACGTACAGCCGAAGCCCGCAGCGGCTCGCTGCCTGACACCCGCCTGTCCTATCAGGTGGCGCGCTGGACAGGACCGCCACTGCCGAGCACACGATTTGAGAGTCATCTAGAGATGCCAAGACGAACCCGGCCACGGCCCAAGAAACAAAACCCCCGGAACATCCCCGAACCGGTGGACGGCCGACTGCCACCTATCACGAAGAATGACATTGACCGCTATGTGCGAGACCTGCAGGATCGCGGTCTTCTGATTGCCTACGTGCACAACAACCCTAACAGGAGCGTGATCTCGCGATGAGCGAGGAGACCACCGAGACGACCACCGATGACCAGGCCACCGGTCAAACGACCGAAACGCCAGTCACCGAGGCTGAGGCCACCGAGACCGACCAGACCACCGAGACCCCCAACGCCGAAGCCAAGAAATACAGGTTGAAGCTGCGTGAAGCCGAGGCCCGGCTAGAGAAGCTCCAGGCCACTGTGAGCGCCTATCAGACACGTGAGATAGAGACACTCGCCGGAGAGGCTGGCATGCAGTCTCCGACTGATCTGTGGACGCAGGAGTCATCTATAGAAGCATTCCTATCCGAGGACGGCGCCATCGACCCGGAAGCCGTACAGAGCGCTGTGTCAACCCTCCTCGAAGCTAGGCCACATTGGAAGTCGCAGAAGGCCATCGCTTTGCCTGGGAAGCCGACTGGAAAACTGGTGCCCGGCCACTCCTCGGAAGACCCCGACGACGCCAAGGGCGCATCCTGGGGCGACGTCCTCCGCCGAAGCTGACCCTCCCAAAAGACTTGCTATCAGGATCTCGCCCCGTGGGTGAGCCTGACAGCGCGATTGCCTCCGTGAGGCGACCATGCAGCCCGTGGCTGCTTGGATTCCATTAACGAATCCAAAATGAAAGAGAAACAAGAATCATGGCATTGAACACTACTAATGGCGCCGCGATCCTGCGGCCCGAAGAGGTCAACGCTCTGCTGGTGCAGCCGGTCCAGACCGGATCTGTGGCCGTGCAGGTGTCGACTCTGGCCTCTACCGGCTCGAACGCGTACCGCATCCCGGTCGTGGAGACCGATCCTGTCGCGGCGTTTGTCGACGAGGGCGACGAGATCACTCCGTCTGACGCGGTGCTCGACGAGGCGAACGTCGTTCCCTCGAAGGTTGCCGGCCTCACTATTGTGAGCCGCGAGCTGTCTGAGGACACTTCGCCTGAGGCTGCCGCCGCGGTTGGCGCTGGCCTTGCGCGGGACATTGCGACCCGCATTGATGAGGCCTACTTCGGTGATATGGCCGCTCCGGCCCCGGCTGGTCTGGGCAGCATCACGGCGAACTCGTTCAACACGGGTGGTACCGAGTGGGCGGATGTCGACCCCTTCGTGGAGGCCATCTTTGAGGCCGAAAACGTGGGTGCGAACCTGACCGCGTTTGTGGCGAACCCGGCCGACGCGCTGGCGCTGTCGCAGCTCAAGGAGTCGACCGACTCTAACAAGCCGCTCCTCCAGCCCGACGCCACGCTGCCGACCAAGCGCGCTATCCAGGGCGTCCCCCTGTATGTCAGCCCGCATGTGACGGCTGGCGTTGTGTGGGGTGTCCCGCAGGCTCGCGTGCACGTCGTGGTCCGCACCGATGCGCGCATCGAGGCTGACAAGTCGGTCTACTTCACGTCCGACCGTGTAGCGGTCAAGGGCACCATGCGTGTGGGCTTCGGCTTCGCGCACGAGGCTGCGGTGCAGAAGATCAACCTGGCTGCCTGATCTGAGTAGCTAGATCTTGTGCCGGTTGACGCTGGTGCCGGCACATGACCTGCAGGGACGGGATGGGGAACAGTACCCCGTCCCTGCAGGTATCCCCACGCAGACAGGACCCCCCCATGCCAAGAAGGCCGGACCCCCGAACATGGTCCCCTACCCGTACCGGGTTCACTACCCAGGAACGCCGCCGCATCTTGAACCGCCAGCCTGTGTGTGCGGTCGCTGGCTGTGGTGCGCGCAGCACGATAGCTGACCACATCATCGGCTTGGCTGACGGCAGAGCACGCGGCTTGCCCGAGTCGATGCTGCACTCATGGCAGCAGAACGGCCAGGGAATGTGCGGGCCACACCACGACGAGAAGACGAAGCAAGAGATCTCCCGCGGTCGCCAGCGCAAGTCCCGCTACCGCCCGGCTGAGCGCCACCCGGGTTTGCTGTGAGTTACCTTGCAGTTACCTGGGGTATGCCCCCCTCCTCCAAGGGGTGTGACTCGGCGGGGTTTGCCCGTCGCGATCTATACGTACGTACGTTCGAGTTCTGGAAACGCAGTTACATAGTGACTACATAGCGTAGTCGTACATGAGGAAGTAGTAATGGCAGATACCGAAGACACGTTCGAAGAGGACGATGCGCAGCGCTATGAGGGCCTACCAGAAGCGTGGTCCCTTTCAGCTCGCGAGGTCGTCGTCCAGGTCCTCGAAGAGAATCCCCACCTAGATGCGGCCGGCAAGTCGATCGTGTACGAGGCCGCCGCGCTGGTCGCACTAGCTGACAGGTGCTACGAACAGGTCACCAAGGACGGCATGATGGTGCCCGGCTCGTCTGGTCAGCTCGTTGAGCACCCGCTTATCGGCCATGAGCGCCAGGCACGCTCGCAGGCAGCCGCGGCGCTCAAACAGTTCGTGAAAGGCGCAGGCTCGGCCACCAAGGCTGGGCAGAATCTCGTAGCTAGCCGTTGGAGGCCCTGACATGGTTATGCCATCACCGAAGAGAACAACCCCGCGACCGGGCACACCGTTGGTGTGTTGCGAGGACGGTTACGTGAGCGGCCCTGGACGAACGCGCACAGACGAGGCTACGCGCAGGGAAGGCATGAAGTTCGTGCGTCTGGTGCGCAGTCTGGTCGACACGGACGACCCAGGCGAATCGTACTGCCAGCATGTGAGACATGCGGTCCGTATGGAGCAGAGAAAGCGGCGAGTGCTGGAGGGCTGACGTGAAGAGGTGCTCAAAATGCCGCGTGGCGAAACTGGTGGAGGATTTCAGCCGCAATCGAGCTATGCGCGATGGGCGACAGAATCAGTGCAGGGGGTGCCAACGCGCGAACCGCCAGGCGAACGCCGAGCGGCTGCGTAAGCAGCGCCACGAGTACTACCAGGCAAACGCCGAGCGGATACGCGAGTCTCAGCGCGAGTATCACAAGGCAAACCTTGAGCGGATACGCGAGTACCGCCAGGCGAACGCCGAGCGGATACGTAATCAGCGCCACGAGTACTACCAGGCAAACGCCGAGCGCATCCGTGAACAAAAACGCAGGTGGTACCAGGTCAACCCCGAGCGCAGACGCGAGTACGATCGCGAGTGGCGTCAGGGCAACCCGGAGAAAGTCCGCGCCCAGGTACAGCGCCGCCGCGCCCGGAAGCTAGCGGCCTACGTCGAGGACGTCGACCCGGCCGCCATTCTTGTGCGCGATAACGGCGAGTGCCAGATATGCGTCTTGCTCGTGTTCACGGGCGAGACAGACGGCTACCACGAGCTAGCGCCCCACATAGACCACGTGATTCCGCTAGACCCCGCGCACGGTGGCACCCACGAACCGGCGAACGTGAGGCTTGCGCATGCCTACTGCAACATTGTGAAAGGGACAGGCACCGACGCCGACGTACCAGGCTCCCTTGCAGCGGTGCGTGCGGCTAGCTCCGGAGAATGACCTCGCCGAACTGCCACTTAAACTCAGGGAAGCGCTCATCCGGGGTGACAAGTGTTTGGTCCTCCCGCCCACGCCACAGGGGCGACACGCGGCTAGCGTCCAACCCCTTACGGCCACGGCGGCCGGGACCGATTTTGACTCCGCTCAGCGCGGCAGAGATCAGCTCGCGTCGCCTGGTCAGGTCCGTGTCTGGGTGTTCCCACATTTCGGAAACTTCCAGTCCGGTGTAGACGGTCTCTGTCTGCTCTATGAGCGGTTCTAATTCAAGCTCTGTTCGTCGCTGCTGTAGGACCCTCACGCGTTCCGCCAGAGCTTCTATATCGGCTCCGGGGAGCGTCATCTCGGTTGCGGCGTGCCGGAGCGCCTCCGACACTTCTAGGACGCCCTGGCGCTCTCTCTGGACCTCCTGGACGCGGCATACCGGGAAGTCTCCGTAGCGCTCTAGAAACTCGCTCACCACGTGGTCATCTAGCAAGTCAGCAGCGATGGAAACAGGGGAGCGGCAGTCTCTCCCGTCACCGGGGCCGGCGCAGTTGTACCGGGCGATCCGGCTGCCTTCCTTCCCGGTTGAGTTGACTCGCATGCGGCTACCGCACGCGCCACAAAGCACGAGCCCGGACAGGACGCGGGATGCTCTGCGCCGAGGGCCGCCGGTGCGCCTGGGTTCCGTGAGTGCACGCAGGCGCTCGACATCTTCTAAGGACAAGATGGGAGTCCAGACGGTCAGCGGTACACCGCTCTCATTACGTGCCAGTTCGCCTCGGTGCTTCATGCGGCCTAGTACAGCGTCTCCAGTTAGGACCATGCGGAGGCTCGTAATGGCCCATGCGTTCGCCCGCCGTGGGCGGCTGCCTGCCTCGTTGAGCGCCTTCGTAGCGGCATAGACAGACTGCCCGGCTAGCACCATGTCAGCGGCCTTCCGGATGTAGGCCGCTTCCGTCTCGTCAACCACGAGCACGCGACCGGGACCGTCTGGATTCTCCGCCGTGCGGTAGCCGTAGGGAGGCGGCCCTCCGGGGTAGCGGCGTTGCTCGGCTAGGCGCGTCTTGGCTGCGTGTGCGCGGTCTCGGATGCGCTCACGTTCTGCGCGGGCTACCTCAGCGAGTACTACGAATTGCATGCGCCAACCCTCACCACTGGCTGAGTCGATCCCCCGTGTATCGATCAGCCTTACCGGCTTGTGGTTGCCTTTCTTGCCGGTGCCAGGAGCCTTGCCCTCTACTACGTCAAGGATCGTCGCGGCCACGTTGAGGCCCTCCCGCGTGAGCCGGTCGACCGACCACGACACCAGCACCTCCGCACGGCCTTGCACGGCGTCGTCTAGCCACGCTTTGAACTGTGGTCGGTCGCGCACGCCGCCGGACAACCCCTCGTCTACGTGCTCGGAAACCAGGTCAAGGCCATGTCGGGCGCATAGCTCACGGCACTCACTGACCATGCCGCGCAGAGAGGTATTAGAGTCTGCTGCAAGAGTTGACAGTCTCACGTAGATGGACGCTCCTCGTCTCATGTTGCTTATGATACACTCCGAGGAGGCGGTGTCCAGTAACATAAGGTGGCTCACGGGCCGATCCTGACACGATTTGGCGGCTTGGTGCTCGCCGCCTCTCGGAGCCCGCGAGGGAATCCCGCGCACACGGGAGGAGAACCGGCGATGCCGGGTCGCCATACCGCACCATCGCGTCGGGGACTTGCCGGAACCAGGCCGAGACGGACCGGCCGGTTCGGCGTCGTTGTCGCGCTCGGCGTACTCGTGATCCTGGCCGTAGCGATGCAGTCACTGTTGGATTCGTTCGAGTCGGCGGAGGGCGCCTGCGAGGGTCCGGAGACGGTCACGCTGGCCGCCGCACCGGAGATCGCGCCGGTGGTACGGCCCGCCGCGCGTGAGCTCGCCGGTGGGGAAGCGTCCGGCGAGGACCGGTGCGTACGTCTCGAGGTTTCGTCCCGCGACTCGATCGAGGTCCTGGACGCCGTACAGTCCGGGCAGCCCCCGCCCGACCTGTGGATCCCGGCGACGTCGAACCAGCTGCGCGAGCTGCCGGACCGGGCCGAGAACCGCAAGACGTGGTGGTTCGCCACCAGCCCGGTCGGCCTCGTGGGCCGTCCGGACGCCTCGCGTCCCGACACCTGGCTGGCGGCGCTGCGCTCGGACGGCGCGCGGATGCTCGACCCTCGCGAGTCGGCTCCCGGACTCGCGGCCCTCGCCGGGATGCACGCCGAGGCGGTGGCCGGGCTCAGCAGCGGCACCGCGCTGTCCTCGTGGCTCACCGCCAACGCCACCCGCTCGTCGGAGGGATCGAACGCGGCCGTGACCGCGTCCGCGCTGCTGGCGAGCGCGAACCTGCGCCGGCAGAACGCGCCGACGTGGTTCCCGGCCAGTGAGCAGGAGCTGCTCAGCCAGGTGGACGCCTCGGCTCGCCAGAGCGTGCGGCTGCAGGTCCCGAAGTCCGGGTCGGTGCTGCTCGATTACCCGATGGTCTCGCTGGCCGACGGGCAGCGCGGCGAGATCGCGGTCAGCGCCGGGGACGCGCTCGTCGGCTACCTGAACACGTCCGACGGTGCGGAGCACCTGGCCGACGCCGGGTTCCGCACGGAGTCCGGCCTGCCGACCGAGACCTCAACCAATGTGGGACGGGTCAGGGAGATGACGACGATGCAGGCCGCCGGAGTGAGCGAGCTCGTGCAGTTGTGGACGACGTTGAGCCTGGACGCGCGGATGCTGGCCGTGATCGACGTGTCCAACTCGATGACGGCGGCGGAGAACGCCCGCACCCGCATCGAGATCGCCCGGGACGCGCTGCTCGGCGCACTAGAGCAGATGCCCGAGACCTGGCACCTGGGGCTGTGGGTGTACTCGATCGGGCTCGGCGACGGTGGCGAGGACTACCGGCGGCTGTCACCGCCGAGCCGCTCGGCGGCGAGGGCTCCGCCCAGCGGACCCAGCTGCTGTCCGGCATCGCGCAGTTGCCCGACCTGGTCGGCGGCGGGACCGGCTTGTACGACACCGCGCTCGCCGCCTTCCGCGGCGCGCGGGCGGACTACGAACCGGACGCCGTCAACAGCGTCGTACTCCTCACCGACGGCCGGAACGAGGACACCGACGGCATCGGGCTGGAGGAACTGCTCCGCACCCTACGGAGGGAGTACGACCCCGATCGGCCGGTGCGGCTGATCACCATCGGCATGGGCGAGGACGCGGACACAGCCACCCTCGCGCGGATCTCCGAGGCCACGCGCGGGCGCGCCTATACGGTTCGCGATCCGCAGGACATCTCCGACGTCCTGACCGCCGAGCTCCTGGAGCGGGTGGGCTGGAGCCTCAGCTGACCGGCGCCCGGTTCGCGGCGTGCGGGTCGAGGAGCCGTGCCGCGGCCGCCCGTGCGTGCCGTACGCCGTCCGGATCGCCACCCGCGGTGGCCGCCACCAGGCCACCCTCGTACAGCAGGTGCAGCTGGATGCCGAGCCGCTCGGGATCGTCGGCGTCGGTGTCGCGGGCCAGCCGGACGAAGAGCTCGCGGGTCCACTGCTTGTCGGCCCGGATGACCGGCAGGCCGGGATGGTCCGACCCGCCGATCTCCGCGTACGCGTTCACGAACGCGCATCCCCGGGACCGGCCTGCCTGCCACTCCTCGAGGGCGTCGTAGACCGCGAGGATCCGCTCGGCGGGCGATCGGCCCGCGAGCTCGTCGAGGCGTCGGGTGACGAACGCGTGCCACCGCTCGGCGCGGCGCTGCAGGTACATCGCGACCAGGACGGCCTTGGACCCGAACCGGTCGTAGAGCGTCTTCTTCGTCGTACCGGCCGTCTCCGCGATCAGGTCGACGCCCACGGCGCCGATGCCCCGGTCGTAGAACAGCTCGCCTGCGGTGCTCAGCAGACGCTCGGCGGCGGGCGTGAGCCGGCGAGCCGAGGGCGCGGGGGTGGTTTCGGTCACAACTCCTCCTCGGTCCACTGAAAGTATACAGACCTGTATGGTTACATGCCAGCCATGGCATCTCTCGAACCGACGACGGCACAGGCGGACCCGACGGACCGGGCCGACCGGGCGAACGCGGCGGCCGCCGCCGCGCTGGTGGTGATGTGGAGCTCTGGCTTCATCGGCGCGGAGCTGGGGACCCGGACCGCGAGCGCCGACACCCTGCTGGTGTGGCGGTACATCCTGGGTGCGGCGATCCTGCTGGTGTGGGCGTGGTCCCGGGGCATGCGGGTGACCCGGGGCGCGGTCTGGCGCGAGGGCGTCGTCGGCGTGCTCACCCACGCGCTGTATCTCGCCGGTGTGGTCACGAGCGTGGCGGTCGGGGTTCCGGCGGGCATCGCGGCGCTGGTCGCCGCGCTGCAGCCGTTGCTGGTGGGTGCGCTAGCCGGCTCGGTCCTCGGGCAGCACACGACCCGGTTGCAGTGGTGGGGGCTCGGCGTCGGCTTCGCCGGTGTAGTGCTCGTGGTCGCGGACGACGTGAGGGTGGGGTCGGTGCCGTGGTGGGGGTACCTGTTGCCGGCGGGCGGCATGCTGGCGATCTCGGCGGGCACGTTGATGGAACGCCGGTGGCGTTCGCCGGTGAGCCTCCTGGATGCGTTCACGATCCACGTGGTGGTCACCGCGGTCCTGTTCGTCGCCGAGACCGGGGTCGCCGGCCGGCTGGCGCCGCCGGCCGACCCGGACTTCTGGTGGGCGGTGGCGTGGATCCTGGTCCTGTCCATGTTCGGAGGTCAGGGGCTTTATCTGTTCGTGCTCCGGCGCGGTGGCGCCACCCGGGTGAGCACGCTGATGTACCTCACGCCGCCGACCACGATGCTGTGGGCGTTCCTGATGTTCGGCCAGCGTCCCGGCTGGTTGAGCCTGGTGGGCGTCGTGGTCTGCGCGGTCGCCGTACGCATGGTGCTCGCCACGCGGCCTCAGCCGATGCCGGCCGGTCAGGCCTTAGGGTGTGGCTGTGGAGGAACTGGACCAGCAGATCGTCCGGCTGCTGACCAATGACGGCCGGATGTCGTTCACCGAGCTGGGTCGGCAGACCGGCCTGTCGACCTCGGCGGTGCATCAGCGGGTACGCCGGCTCGAGCAGCGCGGCGTACTGCGCGGATACACGGCGACCGTCGATCACGATCAGCTGGGCCGGCCGCTGACGGCGTTCATCTCCATCCGTCCGATCGACGCCAGCCAGCCCGACGACTCGCCGGACCGGCTCGCCGACATCCGCGCGATCGAGTCCTGCTGGTCGGTCGCCGGCGACGAGTCGTACATCCTGAAGGTCAGGGTGGAGACGCCGGTTCACCTGGAGGAGCTGCTGGCGCAGATCCGCGCCGCGGCCAACGTGTCGACCCGTACGACGATCGTGCTCTCGACGCCGTACGAGAACCGTCCCACGTCCTGAGCCCCGAACCGCCGGGTGCTAGGAGCCTGGGTTGACGATCCGGTGGTCGAAGGCGTAGACGATGACCGCCGGCCGATCGCGCAGGTCGAGCTTGGCGAAGATCCGCCCGATGTGGCTCTTGACCGTGACCTCGGAGATGAAGAGGGCCTTCGCGATCTCGGTGTTGGTGAGGCCCTGTCCGACGAGCCGGAGGACGTCGAGCTCACGAGGGGTCAGGTGGTCGGGCGGTGTGGCCTCCGCGACCTGGTCCTGGGCGCCCGAGCGGTACGCCGCCAGCACCCGTCCGGTCACGGCGGGATCGAGCAGGGCGTCACCGGCGGCGACCGTACGGACGGCCCGGATCAGGTCCTCGGCCGGCGAGTCCTTGAGCAGGAACCCGGCGGCCCCCGCGCGGAGCGCGCCGGACAGCAGCTCGTCGTCGTCGAAGGTCGTGAGCACGAGTACCGGGGGAGTGTCCGTGTGCCGGCGCAGCCGGCGAGTGGCCTCGATGCCGTCCATGCGCTTCATCCGCAGGTCCATGACCACGACGTCCGGGTGTTGTGCGGCGACGGCCGACTCCACCTCGTCGCCGTCCCCGCACTCGCCGACGATGTCGAAACCATCCTTGCGGCGCAGGATGCGGCGCAGCCCCGACCGCACGAGCTCCTGGTCGTCCACCAGGACGACCCGTACGACGTCCTCGGTCATCGACTCTCCGAGCGGGTACGGCGGCGGAGGAAGCTCCTGGCGCAGTCCTTCGGGTCGGCCGCGTCGTCGACCCGTTCGGACGCCGGGAACTCGACCTCGACCAGCCAGCCGGCGCCGTTGGGTCCCGCGCGGAACGTGCCGCCGAGCAGCTCGGAGCGTTCCCGCATCCCCTTGAGTCCGGCGCCCCCCTCGTCCGGGCGTACGTCCGGGACCTCGGCGAGGTCGTTCCACACGCTCAGCCGGCGCGGAGTGCGCACCAGGTCGAGGGTCGCGCGGACCCCGGCGTGGGGCGCGTGCTTCGCGGCGTTGGCCAATGACTCCTGCATGATCCGGTAGAGGCCGAGCCCGGCGGACGCGGACACCTCCTGCGCTTCGCCGTGCATCTGGTAGCGCACATCGAGACCGGCGTCCCGGAAGCCTTCGACCAGCCGGTCGATGTCGCCGACCCCCGGCTCCGGCGCGGCACGGCCGGTGCCCGACGCGAGGAGCCCCACGGTGCGCCGGATGTCCGTCATGGAGTGCCGGCCCAGCCGCTCGGCCTCGCGGAGGGCGTCCACGGCCTCCGCGATGTCCTCGTGGCTGTACGCGTCGACCGCGTCGTCGTGCTCATGCTCCTCGTGCTCGAGGGTGCGCCGTGCGGCGGTGAGATGCAGCATGGTCACGCTCAACGAATGCGCGATCACGTCGTGCACCTCACGCGCGATCCGCTGGCGTTCCTCGACCGCCGCCTTCTCCTCGCGTGTCGCCTGCGTGGCCTGTTCCTCCTCGATACGACGCTGCTGGTACTGCATGACGAAGCCGACGTCCCACCCGACCAGCACGGCCGGCACCCAGAACTCGGAGCCCTCGAACCGGCCCGCGATGTCGACCGCGACCAGGGCCGCGGCGGCCAGAGCCGACGCGGCCACGCTTCGGAGCGTGGACTCCGTCGCCGCGACATGGCCCGCGAGCAGCACCGGGAGGAAGAGCGCGAAGTCGAACTCCACCGGATACACGACGATCAGGGTCAGCGCCGTGGGCACGGTGAGGAGTACGAAGACCGGCCAGGGCAGCTTGTACCCGGCCAGGTCGAACAGCCAGGGCGTCACGGCGACCAGGGCGATCGCCGCCTCGATGCCGAGCGGGAAGAACGCACCGCGCTGCTGCACGGCGGCGAATCCGGCGGCCAGGGCGCAGGCACCCATGAACAACGGGATCCACACCGGGAAGTCGAGGAAGCCGGCGCGGAGCCACCGGGTCCGCACCTTCTCCAGAACTCTGGTCACGCCCATCCGTCCAGCCTACGGAGGTCAGGGGTGTCCTGCATCCGACCGTGGGCGGAGGCGAACCCCGACTCCGGTAGCAGTGAAGGACCCGACCGTCGTACGCAGACCGCGCACCGCCGCGGCCCGTAGCGTCCGGTGCATCACGACAACCCGATGGCCCGGTGGGGAGGAGGCAGACAATGAGTACCGCATGGGAGACGTACCATCGCCGCGCCGAGGTGGTCCGCGAGGTCCTCGCGCACCTGGAGAGGGCGGCCGACGGCGACCTGCCGTGGGAGGCGGTGGACGGCGCCGCCGAAGTGTTCGACGAACCCGCGGATCTTCTGCTGGCGCTGCATCAGGTCTGGTCCAACCGGCTGGCGGTGCGGGTCGACATGGCGCTCGAGCTGGGCGGTCAGGAGCTGGTCGAGAGCGTGAGCGGTGCCTGGCGGGACCTGGCCGATGCATTCCCCGGACTGCGGCGCGTGCTGGATGCGCACGCGGACGACCCGGCCCTACGGCACGCCGAGCAGGTCGAGCACCGGCTGCTGGCGGTGGCCGCGGGACTGGCGACCCTCGGCGACCCGCCCGCGCTGGCCGCGGCCGAGGGGCGCGGCTCGCGGACACCATCAATGCGGCCTCGGTTCGGGACATCGGCCTGGTGGAGCGGCTGCTCCGGCGAGCGTGGCGGTCTGATCCGATTCCCGCGTGAGTTCGGCCAGATGTGCAATCTCGGCGCGAAAATAGTTGCGGGCCGGGGTCAGTGGATGGTGAGCAGCTTCTGCTGCTCGGCGGCCGTCCGGGACACGGCGGCCCGCCGCTCCGCGTCGGCCAGGGAGTCGCCGGCGTGCTCGGCCCACCAACTCCGGCCCTCCGCCGGGAGGGTGTGGATCGGGTCGTAGTACTCGTAGTATCGGACGAGCGCGTCGGGGTCGTCGGACTCGATAGACGTGCGATAATTTTTTGTCCAGTAGGAAATTCCGCGCTCCCGGTCGTAGTCGGCCAGCTGGTGCACCCAGCGCTTGCCCACGAACGGCACGTCGCACACGATCCGCGGAGTCGCGAAACCCGGGAGATAGCCCATGATCGCGTGCTGTAGCTCCTGGGCCCGTGCCACCGAGACCCGCCAGTGCTCGCTGAACGGGATCATGTCGCACACGTAGAAGTAGTACGGCATGATCCCGGCGCCGTCGAGCAGCGCGAAGCACAGGTCGAGCAGGTCGTGCGGGTCGGCGTTCACCCCGTTCAGCAGCACGCCCTGGTTCCGTACGTCCCGGATCCCGGTGTCGAGCATCGCCTGGGTGGCCTTGGCGACCAACGGGGTCACGGAGTTCGCGTGGTTGACGTGGGTGTGGATCGCGATCTGCGCACCGCGCTCGCGGGCCTTTGTCGCGAGCCGCTCCATGCCGGCCCGGATGTCGTCCTGCAGCCAGTGCTGCGGCAGCCCCATCAGCGCCTTGGTGGCCAGCCGGACGTCGCGGATGTTGTCGATGTCCAGCAGTTGCGAGACGTAGTCCTCGACCCGCGGCCACGGCATGTTCGCGATGTCGCCGCCGGACACGACGACGTCCCGGACGCTGGGCGTACGCCGCAGGTAGTCGATGTGCGCCGCCAGCCGGTCGACCGGCTTCAGCTCGAACTTCAGCTTGTCGACGGCCGGGGTCGAGTTGCCGACGAGGTCCATCCGGGTGCAGTGCCCGCAGTACTGCGGACAGGTCGGCAGGATCTCGGCCAGGACCTTCGTCGGGTACCGGTGGGTCAACCCCTCCGCGACCCACATGTCGTGCTCGTGCAGGGAGTCCCGGGTGGCGTGCGGGTGCGACGGCCAGTCGGTACGCCGGTCCGAGAACACCGGGAGCATGTAGCGGCGTACCGGATCGGCGTAGAACGCCTCGGTCAGCGACCCCGGACCCTTCGGCGTCGCATGCGGCGCCATGGTGTTGACCATCTGCGGCGGCAGCAGCATGGACATCGTCGCCCGCTCCGCCTGGTCGCGCTCGAGATCGGCGTAGAACCGCTCGTCGAGCAGATCCCCGAGCGCCGCCCGCAGCTGCTTGATGTTCTTGACGCAGTGCGCGCGCTGCCATTGCGCGGACTCCCACTGCTCGGCCGTGACGTCGCGCCAACCGGGAAACCTAGTCCAGTCCGGCTCCACCGGCTGCACGCGGCGATACGCGTACGGCTGGTCGAGGCGAGCCCCGGGCTCGGGTGCGGTCACGGCTCCTCCAGATTTCGCGGTTGCGCACTCCCCAGGTTACGAGAGATCATTTTGGTCGTCCAATATTGCACCGGAGATTTTCCTGAATTTACTCCGTCAGCCCGGAAGGAATTGACAGTTGACCGGACCCGCGAGCCCGTATGGCCTGCACCGGGTGCTCCGGCCCGAGGGCGCCCTGCCGCAGGCCGCCGAGGTCCTCGACACCCGCCGCGAGCTGTGGCCGAGCGAGGTGCGGGTCGACGTCGAGCGGCTCAACCTGGACGCGGCGTCGTACCGTCAGATGCACGCCCAGCACGGCGGCGACGGAGCCGCGATCCGCGACGAGGTGCTGGCGATCGTGCGTTCCCGGGGCAAGATGCACAACCCGGTGACCGGCTCCGGCGGCATGCTGGTCGGGACCGTCGACGAGGTGGGGCCGGAGTCGCCGCTCGGCCTGAAGCCCGGCCAGCGGGTCAGCACCCTGGTGTCGCTCACGCTCACGCCGCTCGTGATCGAGGACGGCCTGGCCGAGTGGGACGGGCGGTCCGAGCAGGTGCCGTGTCGCGGATACGCCATCCTGTTCGCGCGTTCGGTCGCCGCCGAGATCGCGGCGGGCCTGTCCACCGAGCTGTCGCTCGCGGTCATGGACGTCTGCGGTGCAGCCGCCCTGACCGCCCGGGTGGTGCGCACGCACGCCGCGCGAAGCGGCGCCCCGCCGACGGTCGCGGTGATCGGCGGTGCGGGCAAGTCGGGCTCGCTGTCGCTGGCCGCCGCCCGGGATGTGGGCGCCGGTCGCACCATCGGCGTCGTACCCGTGCCGGACGAGGCCGAGCTGCTCGAGGCGTCCGGGCTGGCCGACGCCGTCGTGCTCGCGGACGCCCGCGACCCGGTGGCGGTCTCCGAGGCGGTCGCCACCGCGGGCGGTCCCGCCGACGTCACCGTCGTGTGCGTCGACGTCGCCGGTTGCGAGGGCGGGGCGATCCTGTCCACCCGGGACGGCGGGACGGTCGTCTTCTTCTCGATGGCGACGTCGTTCTCCGCCGCGGCGTTGACTGCGGAGGGCCTGGCCGCCGACCTCACCATGCTGGTCGGCAACGGGTACGTGCCGGGACACGCCGGTTACGCCGTCGATCTGGTACGCCGCTTCTCCGGCGTACGGTCCCTTCTCGAACGCCGGCTCCGCACCGGCCCGATCTCCGAGGCAGGATGACGAATGTGAGCACTCGTTCGACCCGGTCGCGCGGTCGCGGACCCATGCTCGAGCTCGACCCGGTCGCCGTCCGCAAGGCCCGCGGCCTTGCCCGGAAGGCCGGCCGCCCGATCGTCACGCTGGCCAAACGGCACACCACGGTCTCTGTCGAGCGGGCGACGCTCCGGCTGGCGGGACTGCGCGGTGCGGACCCGGACGGCACGCCGTGGGTCAACCGGCTGGTCGACGCGGTGCGGGAGGACGTCGGCCTCGAGAACGGCGCGGCACTGCCGGTCTGGGACGCGCTGATCCGCGAGGGCATGAACGACCTGACGGCACTCGCTCAGAAGGCCGCCACCGGGTCGGTGCGATTCCGGCTGCCCGAGGGTCGCGACCGGGTCCGGGCCCGAGCCGCCGCACGCAAGGCGGTCGCGGCCGGGGTGAAGCGGCTCGACGTACGCCGTCGCGAGCGCGAGCGGCTGATTCGCAAATGGGGCGACGCGCCGCGCCAGCCGTGGATCTACCTGATCGTGGCGACCGGTGACATCTACGAGGACATGCCGCAGGCCCAGGCCGCGGCCCGGGCCGGGGCGGACGTGATCGCGGTGATCCGCTCGACCGGCCAGTCGCTGCTGGACTACGTGCCCGAGGGCGCGACCCGCGAGGGGTTCGCCGGCACGTACGCGACGCAGGAGAACTTCCGGCTGATGCGCTCGGCACTGGACGACGTCAGCGCGGAGCTCGGCCGCTACGTACGGCTCACCAACTACGCCTCCGGGCTGTGCATGCCGGAGATCGCCGCACTGGCCGGAATGGAGCGTTTGGACATGATGCTGAACGACTCGATGTACGGCATCCTGTTCCGCGACATCAACCCGGTCCGGACCTTCGTGGACCAGCGGTTCAGCCGACAGGTGCACGCCCGGGCCGGCATCATCATCAACACCGGCGAGGACAACTACCTCACCACCGCCGACGCCGTCGAGGCCGCGCACACCGTCACGGTCAGCCAGCTGCTGAACGAGTACTTCGCGAAGGAGGCTGGGCTGGAGGACTGGCAGCTGGGCCTGGGGCACGCCTTCGAGATCGACCCCGATATCCCGGACAGCTTTCGGATGGAGCTGGCGCACGCGATGCTCGCCCGGCGGCTGTTCCCGAGGGCGCCGCTGAAGTGGATGCCGCCGACCCGGCACATGACCGGCGACATCTTCCGGGGGTACCTGCTCGACGGATTCTTCAACCTGGCCGGTGCGCTCACCGGTCAGGGGATCCTGCTGGTCGGCATGATGACCGAGGCGGTCGTGACCCCGTGGCTGTCCGACCGGGACGTCGCCCTGCAGAACGTCCGGTACGTGCTGGACGCGGCCGGCAACCTGCGCGAGGACTTTCGCCCGGCGCCGGACGGCTTCATCGCGCAGCGCGCCCGGCAGGTGCTCTCGGAGTCCATCAAGCTGCTGGAGCGGATCATCGACCACGAGCGCGGCCTGCTGGACGCGATCGCGGACGGCACGTTCGGCCTGATGAAGCGGCCGCCGGACGGCGGGCGTGGTCTCGACGGCGTGGCGCGCAAGGCGCCCGATTACTTCAACCCCGCAAGCGAAACCCTCGAGGAGGCCGGATGAGCGAGCCGAGCCGGGAGGCGCGAACGAGCGTGATCCGGCCGTACGGCGACACCACCGGCGACGGCATGGTGCAGCTGTCGTTCACGCTGCCCGTACCGTACGGCAAGCGCGCCGAGGGCGCGGCCGCCCAGCTGGCCACCACGATGGGCCTCGACCCCGTCATGGTGGTCCATGCCAAACCCATGGGCGAGGGCTTCACCTTCTTCGTGGTCTACGGACAGGTGAGCCATCTCGTGGACATGTCGCGGGTCGAGGTGACCGAACGCGACTACCCGCTGCTGAACCCGAAAGAGGTCAACCTCGCCATCCGCGAGGGCCTGCGCCGACGGATGGTGGTCGTCGGCGGTTGCATCGGCACCGACGCCCACACCGTCGGCATCGACGCGATCCTCAACGTGAAGGGGTTCGCGGGGGAGAAGGGCCTGGAGTACTACCGGGAACTGCGGGTGGTGAACCTCGGTTCGCAGGTCTCCGTGCCCGACCTGGTCGAGCGGGCGCGGGAGGAGTCCGCCGACGCCGTGCTGGTCAGCCAGGTGGTGACCCAGCGGGACGCGCACATCCTGAACGCCAAGGAGATGGCCGCCGCGTTCCGCGACGAGTATCCGGCCAGGGCGCGGCCGCTGCTGATCGTCGGCGGCCCGCGGTTCGGTGAGAGGATGGCCGCCGAGCTCGGTGTCGACCGGGTGTTCTCGCGCGGTACGACGCCGGGCGAGGTGGCGTCGTACCTGGTGGACGCCCTGATCACCCGCCGCGGGCCACGGCCGGAGAAGAGGAGCGCATGAGCGACGAGGCCGGACCCCGGGCTGGGCTTACCGTGACTCACCGGCGGTATGTGCCGTATTCGGACGCGCACTATGCGGGCAACCTGGTCGACGGCGCCTACGTCCTGAAGTTGTTCGGGGACGTCGCCACCGAGCTGTGCATCCGGACCGACGGCGACGAGGGGTTGCTCGCGGCGTACTCCGACGTGCAGTTCCGGGAACCCGTACGCGCGGGCGACGTGCTCGAGGTGGGCGCTACCCTGGCCCGCGCGGGCCGGCGCAGCCGCGAGCTCGACTTCCGCGCTACGGTGGTGTGCCGCGGCCGCCCCGACCGCGCGGAGTCCGCGGCCGAGGTGTTGCCCGAACCGATCGTGGCTGTCACCGCCACCGGCACCGTCGTCGTATCGGCGGATGCCTGATCGGAGCGATCGGAGCATCCGGCGTGTCACTCGGCGACACGCCGATTTATGAAAAAACTAAGAGAACTTCTGGTGTACGAACCCCCACCCTGACCTGCACAGACGGTGTAATGCCGCAGGTCAGCCCCGTCTTGACAGGACGGCCCATTCTTCGCGAGAGTTCTCAAGTCCACCGAGCAGGTCATACCTGCGAGCCGGTGTCGGATGGACCCGTGCAGGCTGGGGCGAGCACCAGGTCTCATGCCCTCACGGTTCGGCCGACGGTCGCTTGACAGGGTGGGGTGTGACTCGGACTGAGCCCGTCGCCCAGTAGACAACGGACGAACGCACATCGCCAGTGGGCGGTCGTCCGGTCCGAAGGGCAACGGGCTTTTTCCGTGCCCGGAGCGTCTGGCGCAGAATGGGTACTGGCAGACTTGCCGGACGCAACCGGGAAACGGAGACCGATGGGAGCGAAGGTCCGAGAGTTCGCCCCGCGCGCCGTGGCCGGCGCACTCGCCGGGGTGTTCTTCGGTCTCGCCTTCCCGCCGGTGGGCTGGTGGCCACTCGCCCTCGTCGCGATCGCGGCCCTCTACCTCGCGGTGCGGCACCAGAGTCCACTGGCCGGTGCCGGCATCGGCTGGTGCTTCGGGTTCGCGTTCTTCATGGTCCTGGTGCCCTGGCTTACGGTGATCGGTTCCGACACCTGGGTCGGGCTGTCGGCGTTCCAGGGAGTGTTCTACGCCGCGCTCGGTGCGGGCCTCGCCTGGGTGTCGCGGTTGCGCATCTGGCCGGTGGCCGCCGCGTGCTGCTGGGTGGCCGTCGAATGGGCCCGCGGCTCGCTTCCGTGGGGCGGCCTCCCGTGGGGCAAGTTGCCGTTCGGCCTCGTGGACAGTCCGATCGCCGGCTGGTCGCGGTACGTCGGGGTGTCCGGGCTCGCCCTGATCACGGTGACGGCGACACTGCTCGTCGTACTCGCGATCCTGACGGGTGGCGGCATCCGCTGGCGGGTGGTCTCGGCCGTGGCCGGGGTCGCGCTGCTGGCCGGTGGCGCCGCAGTGCCGCTCGACGTCGCCGGCGACCGCGGCGACCGGGCGACGGTGGCCGCGGTCCAGGGCGGCGTACCCGGGTCGGGGCTGGATCCGTTCGACGAGCAGCGGGTGGTGTTGCAGAACCACGCCCGGGTCACGCATCGGCTGGCCGACGACGTCCGGGCGGGGGAGACGCCGCGCCCGGACGTCGTGCTGTGGCCGGAGAACTCCACCGACATCGACCCGTATCGGGATCAGGCCGCGGGCGACACGATCGCGGACGCCGTCGATGACGTCGGTGTGCCCACCCTGGTCGGGGCGGTCGGCGCACCCCCCGGGCAGATCGGACCGCAGAACCTCGGCATCGTGTGGCATCCGGGCGACGGTCCGGGCCAAGCGTACGCGAAGCGGCATCTGGTGCCGTTCGGCGAGTACATCCCGATGCGTTCGATGCTCGAGCCGCACATCGACCGGCTCAGGTACGTCGGTCGGGATCTCGTCCCCGGCGACCGGCCGGGATCGCTCCGGCTCGGCGACACCACGGTCGGCACGGTGATCTGCTTCGAGGTCGCGTACGACGACGCCATCCGGGATGTCGTGGAGGAGGGCGCACAGCTGCTGGTGGTACAGACGAACAACGCGACGTACCAGGAGACCGGGCAGCTGGAGCAGCAGTGGGCGATCTCCCGGCTGCGGGCCATCGAGACCGGGCGGGCGGTGGCGGTCGCGGCGACCAACGGGATCAGCGGCATCGTGCTCCCGGACGGCACGGTCCTCGAGCGCACCGACGGCCCGGCGGCACGCGTGCTGGTGGCCGACGTCCCGCTGGCGTCCGGCATGACCCTCGGCTCTCAGGTCAGCGGCTGGCTCGACATTGGCGCGTCGGCGGTGGCGCTGGGCGCGGTGGCCTGGGCGCTCTGGCTCGCGAGGAGGAAGCGGGAACGTGGAGGAGATGGGCTGGCCGCTGGTCGTGGTCCCGACGTACAACGAGTCGGCGCAGCTGCCGGGGGTCATGGCGCGGCTGCGCCGAGCGGTGCCCGACGCTGACCTGTTGATCGTCGACGACGACTCGCCGGACGGCACGGGGAAGCTGGCCGACTCGGCGGCGGCGTCCGACGCGCAGATCCACGTCCTGCATCGTCCGGGCAAGGCCGGCCTCGGTGCGGCGTACCGCGCGGGGTTCCGGTGGGGCCTGGACGAGGGGTACGACGTCTTGGCCCAGATGGACGCCGACGGGTCGCACCGGCCGGAGCACCTGCCGCGCCTGCTGGACGCGCTGCGGCACGCCGACCTGGTGATCGGGTCGCGCTGGGTGCCCGGCGGGAGAGTGGTGAACTGGCCGCGATCGCGGGAGGCGCTGTCCCGGGGGGCCAACCTCTACGCCCGGATCGCGCTCGGCCTGCCGGCCCGTGACTCCACCGCTGGGTTCCGGGTGTGGCGGCGTGCCACTCTGGAAGGCGTCGACCTGGATACCGTGCGGTCGCAGGGCTACTGTTTCCAGATCGACCTGACCCGCCGGGCCGCCCGGCGGGGGTTCCGGATCGTCGAGGTGCCGATCGAGTTCGTCGACCGCACCGAAGGGGCGTCGAAGATGAGTGCAGCCATCGTGCGTGAGGCCGCGTGGCGGGTGACGGCGTGGGCCGTCCAGGACCGCGCCGGCCAGATCGCGCGGCTCCGGGGTCGGGTCAGGAGGGGATGACGCGCATGTGGTCGCTGCTGGGCGTGGCGCTGCTCCTGGTCCCGCTGCTGGAGATCTACGTGATCATCCAGGTCGGCCAGGTGATCGGCGCCGCCTGGACGATAGTCCTGCTGATCGCGGAGAGCGCGTTCGGTGCGTGGATCGTGATGCGCGAGGGCCGGGGCGCATGGGTGGCGCTGCGGGACTCGTTCTCGACCGGCGGGATGCCGACCCGCGAGCTCGCCGACGCGGCCCTGGTGCTGGTCGGCGGGACCCTGTTGCTGACGCCGGGGTTCGTGACCGACGTGGTCGGGTTCCTGGTCGTGTTGCCGTTCACCCGGCCGGTGGCCAGGCGACTCCTGGCGTGGCTCGTCGGCCGCCGGATGGCACGCATCGCGGAGCGGCGGGTGGGCGGGGCCCCGATGAGCGGCGGCGAGACCCGGTCGCCGTACGGCCGGTCACCGGGTGGCGCGTCGTCGTGGGGAGGGACTGGGCATCAGCAGGGGCCGGTCATCCCGGGGGAGGTCGTGGACGACGACTGAGGTACGCCCTGGCTTCAGGCGGTCCGCTTGACCTTCCGGCCGGAGCGCCGGTGGAGATGATCGGGACCGATCTCGCCGCTGCGCAACATGGTCAGGCGCTCGGAGAGGATCTCCTCCAGCTCCTCGAGCGAGCGGCGTTCGCGGAGCATGTCCCAGTGAGTGCGGATCGGCTTGTCCTTCTCCGCCTCCGGGGCGGCGCCGTCGACCAGCCGGGCGACCTCACCGCACCGCTGGCACTCCCACACCGCGGGGATCTCGGCGTTCTCGGCCATCGGGATCTCGAACTCGTGGCCCTTGGGGCACACGTAGGCGACCTGCTGGCGGGGGGCGAAGTCGATCCCGCGCTCGTCTTCGAAACTCTGGCCTCCAAGGCGGGCGCCTCGTAGTACTCGATCCGACATTTTCGATGACCCTCCCCGGAGTCTTGGACGCAGTGCACGCTTCATTTGGTTGCAACGGCTGACCTACTGTAATGATTCCCGAATCGGCCCGATCTACTCTCCGGCGTGTGGGGTGGGGCACGTCACGTACAACGTACCCGACCTGTCCGATATGCGGGGCGCGCCGTTACAGCACGGCCGGCGGCCGGTTGCCGGCGTCGGCGATCGCCCGGCGCGGATCCACTTTGATCAGGAGCCAGAAGCCGACGGCGAAGAAAAGCACGAGGGCCACGATCGCCGGACGGTACGAGTCCGTGAGCTGGTGGACGAGGCCGAACACGAGGGTGCCGAGCCACGACGTACCGCGCTCGCACGCCTGGTAGAGGCTGAAGTACTCCGCCTCGCGGCCCCGGGGAATAAGCAGGCTGAAGAACGACCGGGAGAGCGCCTGCGTGCCACCCAGGACGACGCCGATCGCCACCGCCAGGGCCAGGAACGGCAGCAGCCGCCCGGCGGGCAGGAAGAAACCGGCGCACACGACCCCCATCCAGACCAGCAGGCCGCCGAGGATCGTCCGGCGGCTGCCGACGCGCTGCGCGATCCGTCCGAACAGCAGCGCGCCGCCGAACGCCACGAACTGCACCAGCAGGATGGTCGCGATCAACACCCCGGTGTCGAATCCGAGCTGCTTCTCGCCGTACACCGAAGCGGACACGATCACCGTCTGGATGCCGTCGTTGTAGAACAGGTACGCCACCAGGAAGGTGAGCGTCATCGGGTACGCCCTGGCCTCGCGCAGGGTGGCGAACAGCTGTCCGAAGCCGTCGCGTACGACGCCCCTCCGGTCGCCGCGGACCGCGGTCGGTGCCCGGTTCCGCAGCCCCAGGTACGGGATCAGCGTGAAGCCGCCCCACCACACGGCCGCGCTGAGCAGGCTCACCCGGACCGCCATCCCCTGGCTGAGCCCGAACTGGTCGTGCAGAGAGACCAGTCCCAGGTTGAGCGCGAGCAACAGGCCGCCGCCGAGGTATCCCAGCGCCCAGCCGCGAGAGGACACCCCGTCGCGCTCGTCGGGGGTGGCGACCTCGCACAGGATCGCGTCGTACACGACCAGCGAGGAGCCGAGGCAGATGTTGGCGACGAGCAGGAGGGCCGCGCCCAGCTCCCATCCGCCGCCCTGGACGAAGAACATCGAGGCGGCGGCCAGCGTGCCCAGCCATGCGAAGCCGGCCATCAGCTGCTTCTTGTGGGCCGACCGGTCGGCGATCGCGCCGACGACGGGCAGGATCAGGGCGGAGAACACGGTGGCCACCGTGACCACGTAGAAGACCAGCGAGCCGGGGGAGACCTGCAGCCCGAGGACGGCCAGGTCGGTCCGGCAGGGGTCGTCGGCGGTGCCCGGCGCACCGCACGCGGCCGTCTCCGCCACCGAGGTGAGGTACGGCGCGAACAACACGGTGGCGATGGACGTGACATAGGCGGAGTTGGCCCAGTCGTAGAAGTACCACGCGCGCTGTTCCCTGCGGTGGGCCTGCAGGGTCAGCTCGTCGACACCGGGGTCGGTCCGGCCGGAGTCGAGGGCGTCGGGGTCGTTCACGCCTCACCCGCCTTCCACTGCCCACGGCTCGTCAGCACCTCGCGCAGCGTATCGATCCGGTCGGTGATGATCCCGTCGACACCGAGATCGAGCAGCTCCCGCATCTCGGTCGCGTCGTCGACGGTCCACACGTGCACCTGCCTGCCGAGCTCGTGGGCCCGGTTGACGAAGCCCTCCGTGACCAGCTCGAACGGGCCGACGCGTCGCGGAACCTGCACGCACGGGACCGGCCGCCGGAGGAGCCAGCGGCGCAGAGCCCGGCCGGGTGCCAGCCACAGCGCGGCGACCCCGAACGGTCCGTACGCCGTGGCGACGTCCGGGCCGGCCAGCCGCCTGATCCGGTGGATCCGCCGGATGCTGAACGACGCCAGGCAGACCCGATCGAACGCGCGGTGCTGGCGGAGTACCCGGATCAACGGCTCGATGGCGCCGGGCTCCTTGACGTCGATGTTCAGGCGGACGTCCGGCCAGGTGACGAGCAGCTCGGCGATGGTCGGTATCTTCTCGCGGCCGCCGATCTTGCAGCCGGACACCTCGTCGTACGTCAGGCCCGCGACCTGCCCGGACCCATCGGTCGTGCGATCGAGCGACGAGTCGTGGAACGCGAGCACCACGCCGTCGACGGTGGCATGCACGTCAGTCTCGAGATAGCGATAGCCGAGGTCGACGGCCGCCTGGAACGCCGCCATGGAGTTCTCGATCCCGACGTTGGGCGGGTAGAGCGCGCCGCCGCGGTGCGCGAACGCCAGCGGTGCCTCGTGGTCCAGGTATGCGAAGTCGCCGGCCGTCCGCGCACGGGTCATGGCAGAAGTATTGCGGTCGGGAGCGAACGGTGTGAGCAGCCACTCAGATCGCCGGGGTGTACACGTCCCACGAGCGCGCGACACCGGGGAGTACATTGCCGCCTATGGAGCAGATGACTTGTCCGCAGTGCCAGGGGGAGATGAACCCCCACCGTCGTGGTGGCGTCGAGATAGCCCAGTGCGCGTCGTGCCGTGGGGTATTCCTCGAGCGCTCCGAGCTCGCGGCGATGATCGAGCACGAGAAGGAGTGGCATCTGTCCCGCGGTCCGCAGACCCAGCCGTTGCCGCGGATCAC
Organism: Propionibacteriales bacterium; assembly: GCA_009377795.1. Classification (GTDB taxonomy): domain Bacteria; phylum Actinomycetota; class Actinomycetes; order Propionibacteriales; family Nocardioidaceae; genus WHTJ01. The sequence goes on from WHTJ01000036.1 coordinate 27,488, forward strand.
GTCTGACATGGCGAAGCCCCCGGCCAGCCCCAGTCGGCCGAGCAGCGAGTCCTACATCGACCTCCTCTTCGGCTGACCGCCGACCCTGGGCACGCCTCCGCGACCTGGTTACACGCCAACGGTCTCTTGAATCGAAGCAAAGCCGTCGCCGATGGTGGCGGTTGCCGGGTAACGAACGGCTGTTGGCGGGTAAGGACGCCGGAGCGGGGGATCGCCCGCCGCGCGGTCAGGAGATGTCGCGGAAGGTCTCGATCTGTGCGCCCAGGGCGTTGAGCCGCTCAGCGAGATCCTCGTAACCGCGGTTGATGACGTAGACGCTGCGGAGGACCGACGTACCCCTGGCGGCCAGCATCGCCAGCAGCACGACGACCGCAGGACGTAAGGCCGGCGGGCACATCATCTCCGCCCCGCGCCACCGGGTCGGGCCCTCGACCATCACCCGATGCGGGTCCAGGAGCTTCACCGAGGCGCCCAGCTTGTTGAGGTCGGTCAGATAGATCGCGCGGTTGTCGTACACCCAGTCGTGGATCATCGTCTGGCCGTGCGCCACGGCCGCGATCACCGCGAAGAACGGCAGGTTGTCGATGTTCAGGCCGGGGAACGGCATCGGGTGCACCTTGTCGAGCGGCGCATGCAGGAGGGACGGCTTCGTGGTGAGATCGACGAGCCGGGTCTGGCCGTTGGCGGCGTCGTACTCCTCGCTGCGCTCGTAGGAGAATCCCATCTCCTCAAGAGTGGCCAGCTCGATCTCCAGGAACTCGATGGGCGCCCGCCGGATGGTGATCTCCGAGCCGGTGACGATGGCCGCCGCGAGGAGGCTCATCGCCTCGATCGGATCCTCGGACGGTGCGTAGTCGACGTCCACGTCGATGTCGGCCAGACCTTGTACGACGAGGGTGGTGCTGCCGATGCCGTCGATCACGACGCCGAGCCGCTCGAGGAAGAAGCAGAGGTCCTGGACCATGTAGTTGGAGCTGGCGTTCCGGATGACGGTGGTGCCCTCTTGGCGCGCCGCGGCCAGCAGGGCGTTCTCCGTGACCGTGTCCCCGCGCTCGGTCAGTACGATCGGGCGGGTTGGTTCGGCGTTGGGGTCGACCGTCGAGTGGTAGCTGCCCTCGGTGGCCTTGACCTCCAGGCCGAATGGGCGAAGGGCGGACAGGTGCGGCTCGACGGTGCGGGTGCCGAGATCGCAGCCGCCGGCGTACGGGAGCTGGAACTTGGTCTCCCGGTGCAGCAGCGGGCCGAGGAACATGATGACCGAGCGGGTACGCCGGGCGGCCTCCTCGTCCATGCTGTCGAGGTCGAGCTCGGCGGGCGGCACGAGCTCGAGGTCGTTGTCGTCGTTCAGCCACCGGACCTTCACCCCGATGCTCTCGAGCACCTCGAGGATCCGGTTGACCTCCTCGATCCGGGCGACCTTGCGCAGGGTGGTCCGGCCGCGGTTCAGCAGGGACGCGCAGAGCAGCGCGACCCCGGCGTTCTTGCTGGACTTCACCTCGATCTCGCCGGACAGGGTGGTCGGGCCCACCACCCGCAGGTGAGTCGGCCCTCCGCCCAGGGAGACGATCTCGGAGTCGAGGGCCTCGCCGATGCGGGCGATCATCTCCAGGCTGAGGTTCTGATGACCGCGCTCGATCCGGTTGACCGCGCTCTGACTGGTACCGAGCACGCCGGCGAGCTGCGATTGGGTCCACTGCCGATGCTGTCGGGCGTCGCGGATCAGCATCCCGATCCGGCGCAGGTAGTCTTCAGTCACCCGACAGACCATATCTCAGATATGAGATAGATCAAGGGGTATCGTGGGGTGTCGTCGGATCGAGACCAGCGGGGGAGCCGGGGGGCTCGGCGGAACGTTACGCGGTGAGCACCAGCTCGTCCAGGAGCTCTGACCCCTAACTCTCGATGAGGCGCTCCCGGAGCCCGTCCAGGTCCTCGTCGGCGACCCCGGCCGAACGCAGGTAGCGCTCGGAGTCCAGCCATTCGAGCACCTCCAGAACGCTGTCGCGTTCGGAGGTGTTCTTGCGTTCAAGCTGTGCGGCGACCCGCCCGCGCTGGTCACCGAGGCCGAGCCTGGCCCACAGGGGAGGCAGCCGGCGGTTGCTGTGCTCGTAGTCCGCGGCGATGTCGGCGGGCAGGACTCCGACGAGCGCCAGGAGGAGGAGGCTTATCAGTCCGGTGCGGTCCCGCCCGCCCACGCAGTGGACGACGACACCACCAGGTTCGGCGCGGGCGACGGCGCGGACGGCCGCGGCGCAGCGCTCCGGTTTGCGTTCGAGGAAGGGTCGATAGTAGAGCGGGGTCCCTTGGAGACCGTTCTCGCTGAAGTGTCGCCACATGTCGACGTCGACCCGGTCGTCCAAGGGCACATGCAGCGTGGAGATGCCGTCCGGGCGCGGCGCGTCGTCCGTGCCCTGCTCCTCGGCGTTGCGCAGGTCGACGATGGTGCGTACGCCGTGCGCCTGCAGCGCTCGCCACCCTGCCGCCGTGAGACGCTCGACGTTGTCCGCACGTACGACGCCACCCCACCGGGTGTCGTGACCGTCGGCCGTGCACAGACCGCCGAGATCGCGCACGTTGTAGCAGCCGTCCCAGGCAAGGTGTCGGTGTCGATGCGCGGACACGCCGCCGGCTTCGCTCGCTCCGGTTCGCCTACTCCTTCGTGGTGTGCTCCACCTCGGCGTCCGGGCCGGGATAGATCAGGGTCTCGTGGCCGTCGGCGAAGCGGACGACGTACGGCGGGGCACCGTCGGGCCCGCGTACCTCGATGATCTCGCCCTCCTGATCGTGGACGCCCACCGTCCGGCCGTGGATGCGCAAGCGTTCACCAACCTCTGCGTGCATGACTCATCACCTCCACACCACGAGATTAGGACGATGCGGGGTGCTAGCACAGGGGGAGTGGGGACATCTTTCTCGGACATCCGCGCCACCCCTCGTCCGTACGCAGTTCCGGGACAGGCGGCTCAGGCGCCGCTTCGGGTCAGCGGTCTGATGCCTACCTGCTCTGTTCCTCGGGGTGTCGCTCGTGCCATTCGCGGACGACCCGGTCGACGTCGAACGGCGCGAGATTGAGCGGCGGACCGGCCGGTGGCAGCCGGATCGCCTCCCGGATCTTCTCGTTGACGTCCCCGACGATCCGCCGCACCTCGGTCTCCGACTCGGCGTTCCGCGCCGCGGCCAACGCGTCCTCCGCCTCCTTGCGCAGGGCGAGCGTCGGGGGGAGAGCGGGTGGCAGCTTCTCCTCGCGCAGCGTTCGTTTGATCCATGCCTCGTGGCGGGGAGTGTCCACGTCGGGGATGGGCTTGCCGGCCCCCGGCAGGTTGTCGAAGTCGCCCCGCTCCGTCGCCTCGCGGATCTGCTTCTCGACCCAGGTCTCGAAGCTGACGCCGGGTGGCTTGCGCTCGGTCATGGCGCCATTCTCCCCGACGTCCGATGAGTTTCGGCGGTTTGCGCGGTCTAATGACCAGGGCGTGCGCCGGATCGCACATCCGTCATCGGCAGAAGGGACGAGGCGTCATGCAAGGGATCAGCACATGTCTGTGGTTCGACACCGAAGGTGAGGAGGCGGCGAACTTCTACACCTCGATCTTCAAGAACTCGAGGATCCTGGGAGTCTCCCGCTACGGCGAGGCCGGGCCGAGGCCGGCCGGAACGGTCATGACCGTGAATTTCGAGCTCGACGGGCAGGAGTTCATCGCCCTGAACGGCGGACCGGAGTTCAAGTTCAACGAGGCCGTGTCATTCCAGGTCAACTGCTACGGCCAGGAGGAGGTCGACGAGTACTGGGACCGGCTCACGGAGGGCGGCGAGCCGGGGCCGTGCGGCTGGCTGAAGGACAAGTACGGCGTCTCGTGGCAGATCACCCCCACCATTCTGAGTGAGCTGGTCAACGGTCCCGACCCGGAGAAGGCGCAGCGCGCCATGAGCGCAATGCTCCAGATGTCGAAGATCGACATCCAGGCTCTCAAGGACGCGTACGACGGTTCATGATCGCCGGCGTTCTCGGGGCGGAGACGGTTCCATCGGAACCGTCTCCGTACGGCGGCCGGGGGAGAACGGGCCGGCTCGTCGCTGCCGTACGCTCGATGTCCTACACGTGTCGTGTACTCATGGGCCGCGCGGCGCTTCGGTGCGATTCGCTGCCGGCTTGCGCAGACGGTGGTGAGCAGTAGCCGCCCGCAACGCAAGTCCGACGCTCACCGCCAGGAGTCCCAAGCCGAGCAGGACGAGTGTTGATGCCAGTATGCCGATGTCGAGCGGGCTCCGGCCGGAGTACGTCTGCACCATCGTCGAGGAGATCAACACGGTGTAACCGGCAGCGCCGACGGCCAGAACCTCGATCCGCCGACGTTCGATGAAGTCGGACGCCAGTAGCAGCAGGGCCAGCCCCGGCAGCACCTGGACTGCGTGCAGGGTGAATGCATGCGGGACCTTCAGCGCACCTTGGTCACCGAATGTGTTGCCTCCCTCGACGATCATCTGAACTCCGACGACCTGGCTCAGGAGCATGAGCACGAGTCCGATGCGGATCGCGAAGACGAGACTTGCCGGGGCATCCAGTCGCGCGAACGTCCAGACCGTAATAGCCACGATCACCAGGGCCACGAGTCCCACAAGCATGCCCATCAGGGCGAAGACCGTCGCATCGAAGCTGGTGTCCTCATTGAAGTGCGACGCGACGCCTCGCCACCTCTGCATCGTGATGAGGAACCCTCGCCGACGGAGGCGACCGCGAAGATTCCGAGAAGGAGCCAACCCACATACCGTCTCGGTCGCAAGAAGCTCATGAACCACGTCACCGTCATCAAGGTGATTCCGAACGACAGGCCGAACACCATCGGCTTGCGCCAGGACACCGGGCCCTCCAACGACGACCCACCATCGACCAAGTAGACGACACCGTGAAACAGCCCGCTCACGATCAATAGGCCAGCGCACACGTATGCGAACCGTTGGTAGGGCGCAATCGGGGTGAACCTGCCGATACGCCAAAGTTCGGCGACGAGCTCCCTCACGAGGAACCCTCCCCTCGGCGACGACCCGTCTCTCGTATCACGTCCACGACAGGGTCAGGGTCGGGTGCGTGTATGTGCCAACCCGAGGGGCACATCCGGCCGCGACGGCATCATGGCAGCGGCCGCTGTCAGGCCGAAGGCGTCAGGCGTGGATGGCGCTGCACGGGAACCTCCGGCGCCTCTCTACGCTACAACGCACTCGTCAGCCGAGTTGCGTGTTTCAGAAAGAGACGCCACGCCCTGGGCCAGCGCAGCGACAGGTGCTTGAGCGGGCTGGGCCGGGGACCAGCCCGACCGTCCGTCGCCTGACGGACACCTTGCTCGCAGGTACCGTTTATCGATATATTCTTACCGTGACTCGATCGAAAGAGACCCGATGGGGGAGCTGACCGTCCTCGCGCTGCGCATCGTGCTCGCGATGGTGCTCGCCGGCTCGCTGTTCGTGCAGGCGGTGATGGTGCCCCTGCTGGCTATCGACCTGGAGGAGCTCAGCCCCGACTACGCGTACCTGCGCGTCCCGCTGATCGTCATCATGGTCCTGGGTGTCGTCACCATCCAGGTCACCCTGGTGTGCGTGTGGCGGCTGCTGACGATGGTGCGGCGGGGCACGGTGTTCTCCCATGCCGCCTTCCGCTACGTGGACGTCATCTTCGGCGCGGTCGCGGCGGCGGCCCTGCTCACGCTCGCGCTCGCCGTCCTCCTCGCGCCGGGCGAGGCCGTCGCGCCCGGCATCGTCCTCCTGATCTGCGGGGCGGCGCTGCTGATCGCCGGGGTCGCCCTGATCGTCCTCGTGCTGCGGATGCTGCTCGCCCAGGCGGTCGCCCGCGACACCGAGGCGCATCACCTGCGGGCCGAGCTGGACGAGGTCATCTGATGCCGATCGTCGTCGACATCGACGTGATGCTGGCCAAGCGCAAGATGGCCGTGGGCGCGCTCGCGGAACGCGTCGGGATCACGCCCGCCAACCTGGCGGTGCTCAAGAACGGTCGCGCCAAGGCGGTCCGCTTCACCACGCTCGCCGCACTATGCGAGGCGCTCGGGTGCCAGCCCGGAGACCTGCTGCGCTGGGAGCCCGAGGACCCGGCGGACGAGACCGAAAACAGACGGATCATTCCGCCGGCCGGCGAGCTTTCACCTTCCTGATTCCAGGATTGACTCTCAGCCCAGAGACGAGACGGCCCCGGCCGTCTGTGACATGGGAGGGAAGACAGTGGGGAGAAGACGCTGGCCAGATCGGGATCAGGCAACCCGGCTCAGCGGCTCAGAGCAGTCTCCCGCTTCACGCGCGACAGCTTCTCGGGATTGCGCACATGCCGGCATCCTTGCTCGCTGCACCGCGCTTCGCTCGCCTGGGGGTCCGACAAAGCAGGCATTTCAGACCGCAATTGGTAGACAGACGGGTGAAGAACGGTCGAGTGAGTAAAGATCAGCGGTGGTTGACGGGCGGACGGCTGGCCGTCGTCATTTTTGCGTCGAGTCTCATGGAAGCGTCGCGGCGGTGGGGTAGTGGACCCAGGTCTGCGTCATTGATTCAGCCAGTGAGACACGGAGACTACCTGACACCCTGCGTATCAAGTTCGGGCGTATTCGTCCCCGAGCGGGACCTACCGGGAGCCGGCAACGTCGAGCGCTGCGGAGATGGGCTCAAGGTCTGCGATGAGCTGGTCGAGCTCGCTCGGCTCCAGACTGTCGTACGCCGGTGCGGCGAGGTCGTCGGTGAGCGACTCGATCCGCTCCTTGGTCATCCGGCCGGCGTCACTGAGCCAGCCGGAGCCGTCGATGAGGCCACGGGCGCGCATCCCGTCCACAACCGCGGCCAGCCTGGCCGCGGGGAGATGGTGGACCCTGCCGAACTTCTCCGCGGGGGATGTCCTCGGAGAGCGCGTGGAGCACGTGGGCCTCCGTCGATGCCCGCGGCGACCAGAGCGGCGATATGGCCGTCCCCGCGGTGCTCGCGGAGCAGGGTGGCCGCGCGCCAGAGCCTGGCCACGGGTTCCTCGGGTACGGGGAGCGCTCGGAGCGTGGCATACATGATCCGTCCCTCCGTCGGGGCGCTGGATGCCGCCCTGGTGGCGAGGTCGGCGGCACGCGCGAGACCGGGGCGGCGGCGAGGTCGCCGAGAATCCGCCTCAGCGCCGCGACGCTGCCATGCTCGCGCGCGGCGAGCGCTGCCTCGGGAGTGGCCGTGTCCCAGACGCGGGGGATGTGGCGGGCGACCTCGCCCTTGGCGAAGTTGTAGAAGATCGCATGGACCACCTCGGCCGGGACCCGGCCCAGCGGTGCGGCCCGTCCGGCGAAGTAGCCGTCCCAGACGTTCCGGTGGCCGAGCGCCATGAGCGCATCGGTCGGCTCGTCCGCGAAGTAGGTGACCAGGTGGATCGGCTCCACGAGCCGGTGCAGGCGGCGGGCGGTGGACTCCATGGGTTTCTCCTTTGGTCGCCACTGACGGGGTAGTGGTCCGAGGTCTGCATAGTTGATCCACCTGATGCCATGCGCAAGCTAGTGCCTGACACCCTGCGAATCAGTTCAGGCGCATTGGGTGCCAACGAGCGCCCCGCTCCGCGGCATGGCAGCGTTGACTGCCACGCTCTCGAGGGACCCTCGGGCTGACTGTGCAGCAGACCCCGACGACTTCCCAGCCGAGCACTGGATCCACCTGCGCACCACCAACCCGATCGAATCCACCTTCGCCACCGTCCGGCTCCGCACCCGAGTCACCAAGGGCGGGTGCATGGATGGACTCAGACATGCAGGGTGGGCCGGTAGATGAGCTCTTGGGTGTTGCCGTCGAGCGTCCGGCTCTCGATCAGCTCGAGGTTGAAGTCGGGCGCACCCTGGAAGATCGGGTCCTCCCCGGTCTGACCGGTGATCACAGGGAAGAGCGTCACCTGGACGCGGTCGACCAGACCGGCGGCCATCAGCGCCCGGTTCAACGACAGGCTGCCGTGCGAGCGCAACGGCACCTCGGACTCCTCCTTGAGCCGGGCGACGACGTCGACGGCGTCGCCGCTCACGACGGTCGCGTCCGGCCAGTCGAGGGGTTCTTCCAGTGTGGTCGACACCACCGTTGCCGGCAGGTTCCTCATCCGGGTGACCCATGGGTCACGCACCTCGGACTCCTCGGTGCTCGAGGCCAGCATCTGCGCGTGCGCACGATAGGTGTTGGCCCCGAAGACCATCCGCTGCTCCTGGTCGTACAGGGCGAGGCGGTGGTCGAGAAACTCGGGGCCTTGCTTGCCCCAGTAGCCGCCCCAGTTGCCGCTGTGGGCGCCGTAGCCGTCGAGGCTGGAAAAGACGTCGAAGGTGTAGGTAGCGGCCATGGTGCTCTCCTCGAGTGCGGTTGATCGGGTGTGGGGAGCCAGACTGGGAACCACGGCGAGACTAATCGCCGTTGGACTCCTGGAGTCCGGCCGCCCCCGATGCGGCCCCAGCCTCCGGACACGCCGGGAGGAGCCCGGCCGTACAACCAGCGTCCGTCTGTAGCCGCTCAGGGTTCCGCGAGTACCCAGCGCCGAAAGTCGGCCGTCCTGAGGTTGCTCCCGCAAAGGATCGTCGCGATGTCCGGCGTCCCCGGCGGGGTAGTGGCGGTCGCCTCGGTCGGTGATTCATCCGATGCAATACGCAGACTAAGGATTGACATAATGTTGCTTATCGGCGCGTTAATGTGCGGGAGTTGCATGCGATGCAGGAACTCCCATCTCGGGCGTCTGTGTCGCGTCGCAGTCATCGTGACGCAGTCGCACTTCAGTCAGCCGTGTCGCGTGGTGTTGACCGTCCCCGGCCGCGCAGTGCCGACACAGCGACGATCACGAGGACCCGTGACCCCTTCGTACTCCGCCACTGGCGCCGGGCCAGCAGTTTCGTACTCCACGAGGAGCACGCCCGTCGACGTCGCGTTGCGTTCGACGAGGCGGAGACCCGTCCCGTGCATCGGGTGCACGAGTAGCCGGCGCCCCGCACCGATGATCGTGGGCGCGACGGCCAGTCGAACGGCGTCGACCAATCCGGCCGATCCGGCCGACAGCAGCCTGTGAGCGAGTCGAGCGCTTCCGTGGATCTGCAGCTCACGGCCTGGTCGCTCCTTCAGCGCAGCGACGGTGTCGGTGGGGTCGCCACGAAGAACTGTCGTGGGTTCCCAGTCGCCAGTAGCGAGGGTGCTGCTGACGACGTACTTCGGCAGCGAGTTCATCCGCTCGGCGAAGGGATCGTCAGGGTCCGTGATCTGCGGCCAGTCGCGGGCGAAGGCCTCATAGGTCCGCTCGCCGAACAGGAGACCGTCGGCAAAGGTCGAGCCAGTCGGATGCCTGACGGACGAACTGCTCGTCCATGTACGGGACCAGCCAGCCACCCCGGGTGAAACCGTCGCTGGTGTCTTCCGTGGGCGAGCCGGGCCCCTGACTGACTCCGTCGAGGGTGAGGAACTGGGTCAGCGCGATCTTCATCGGACCGCCACGTCCTCCACCAGCCGGGCGAGCTGCTCGATGGTGCTCCCCCAGCCCGCTGAGAAGCCCAGCTCCTCGTGTCGCGATCGTGCGGCTGGGTCGCCATGACGGACGACAACCCGGTACGCGGTGCCGTACGCATGATCCGAAAGCGTGATATCCGCGGTCATGGCAACCGGGTCTGGCTTCGCCGGCCGCCATTCGTGATCGAGGGCGTTCGTGAACACGATGCGCTCTCCCTGCTCAACCCGGACGAAGCAGGCGTCGAGGTGCGGTAAGTAGTCCATCCCATCGTCACTGATTCGGGTGAGGAATGCGCCTCCAGCCCTGACCTCAAGCCGTTCGACCCGGCACCTCGCTGGTTCGGGGACCCACCACTGCTCGAGACTGGCGGGATCGGTCCACGCTTTCCAGACCGCCTCGCGTGGGGCGCGGATGATCCGCTCGATCTCGAGGTCGAGATCTGGATTCACGACTTGTCCTCCTTCGTGACGAACTGCTCGAGGCGATCGGTGCGTTCCCGCCAGATGGCTTTCTGATCGCCCAGCCAGTCGTTGATCAGGCCGAAGCGATTGCGGTTGAGCTCGCAGGTACGCACGCGACCTGCTTTGGACGTGCTGATCAGGCCGCTGGACTCGAGCATGCGGACGTGTTTCATAAACGACGGCAACGTCATCGGCGCCTCACCCGCGAGGTCGCCGACACTGGCAGGCCCCTGCCCGAGCCGCCGGATCACCGCCCGCCTGGTCGGGTCGGCCAGGGCGACGAACACACCATCGAGTGCCGAGGAATACTTTTCCACAAGGCTAAGTATAGTCCTGCCCCACACTTAACGCAAGGGCTAAGTATTTGCGAGTACGAGCGTGCACACCAGGGGTCCACCGAGCTCACTACGCATGGCGGCACGGTAAGCCGGTCAGGCAGGCCCGGCGCTCATCGTGCTCAGGTAAGGCTTCACTCCGGTGACGGTTGGCTAGCTCACGAAGATGTCCTCGGAAAGGAACGCGGACACCAGCATGTTCGGAACATCAACGAGCTGGCTCACCTTGAGATCAACCGCAACGCTGCAAAGGGCATACGCCTGCTGGCGAGTCCATCCGCGTTCGCCTAAGTGATCGATCATGTTCAGTAGGGCGTTGCGGGCGGCAAGGGTTGCGTCCTCGGCGCGATTCTCGCCTTCCCGGGTGACCGAGATGCCGGTCGTGGCGTAGAACCGCCGGGGCGCTGCGTACTCCGGGGGCAGGTAGTAGTCGGAGCGGGTGAACCGCAGGTCGCGGATACCCTTCTCGGCTGCCTCACCCTTGCGTAGTCCGATTCGGACCCGCAACGTTGCCCGCATCTCGATCGCCGTGCCGCAGGTCTCGCAGTCGCCCTGGGCGAAGTGGGCATCTCCCGCGGAGAACAAACCACCCGGAGCGTCGACCGGGATGAGCAGCCGGGTGCCACGGCCGAGCTGCTTGATGTCGACATTGCCGGCTTGTTCCCGTGGCGGGATCGTACGAAGCCCTTCAGCAGCGAGGCGAGCATCGCTGGGAACGGCCGATGTCGGGGACGGAGGCAGGACGAAGCCACCGCGATCGAGCATCTCCTGCTCACGAGCTGTCGTGCGTACCAGAAGATCGTGCCCCGGACTCAGGCCGATCGTGCCCATGAACGGAGAGCCTGGGATTCGGACGCCGGGCAGATCGGGCGACGTAGCCCAGCCGTCGGCGATCTCCCAACTGACCTTGAACGGTTCGGGAAAGACGTCGCGGAGAAACCCGAAACCCGGTACCTGCACGGTGTAGCCGTAGCTGTCCGGCTCTACGTCGAGGATCTCCACCTCGAGCAAGTCGCCCGGCTCAGCACCCTCGACGTGCACCGGTCCCGTGAGCGGATGCACGACGTCAAGGTTGGGAGCGCCGACGACCTCCAGCGTCGCGTCCGGGCTCATCTGCCCGTCGAACGCGTCCCGTGTCTCCAGGATGACTTCGTCACCTGGCTGACAACGCACCACCGGCGGGATATCGGGATGCCACCTGTTGTGGCCGGTATTCGGCTCGTCCAGCAGGGTCTTGCCCCGATCGATCCGGATTTCGTGAACGGTCATGGTTCCTCCTTCGGCCGATGCTGTGATCGTGGCAGCGAAGCGCGGGCAACGCCATGCCTGTCATGTGCCGACGTAGGCCGCGAGGTGCTCGCCGGTGAGGGTGGACCGGTCGGCGACCAGGTCGGCCGGTGTGCCCTCGAAGACGATGCGCCCGCCGTCGTGGCCGGCGCCGGGTCCGAGGTCGATGATCCAGTCGGCGTGCGCCATGACCGCCTGGTGGTGCTCGATGACGATGACCGATTTGCCGGAGTCGACGAGCCGGTCGAGCAGACCGAGCAGATGCTCCACGTCGGCGAGGTGCAGCCCGGTGGTGGGCTCATCGAGCACATAGACGCCGCCCTTGTCGCCCATGTGCGTCGCGAGTTTGAGCCGCTGGCGCTCGCCTGCGGACAGGGTCGTGAGCGGCTGCCCGAGGCTGAGGTAGCCGAGCCCCACCTGGTCCATCCGCTCAAGGATCCGGTGCGCGGCAGGCGTACGCGCACCGCCGGCGCCGAAGAACTCCTCGGCCTTGGCGACCGACATCGCGAGCACCTCGCTGATATCGTGGCCTCCGAGCTGGTATTCCAGCACGGAGGCCTGGAACCGCTTGCCGCCGCAGTCCTCACACGGCGTGGCCACGGTCTCCATGAACCCGAGCTCGGTGTAGATGACGCCGTTTCCGTTGCACGTCGGACAGGCGCCCTCGGAGTTGGCCGAGAAGAGCGCCGGCTTCACGCCATTGGCCTTCGCGAACGCCTTGCGGATCGGGTCGAGCAGTCCGGTGTACGTCGCCGGATTGCTGCGCCTGGACCCGCGGATCGCCGTCTGGTCGACCGAGACCACGGCGGCGTCGGCGGGAATCGAGCCGTCGATCAAAGAGCTCTTGCCAGACCCGGCGACGCCGGTGACGACACAGAGGATGCCGAGCGGGATGTCGACGCCGACGTTCTGCAGGTTGTGGGTGGTGGCGCCCCGGATCTCCAGCGCGCCCGTGGGCGTCCGCACCGTTGCTTTAAGCGCCGCGCGGTCGTCCAGGTGCTTGCCGGTGAGTGTGCCGCTCCCCCGTAGCCCCTCGAGAGTGCCGTCGAACACCACCTCGCCGCCCTCCGTGCCGGCGCCGGGCCCGAGATCGACGACGTGGTCGGCGATCGCGATCGCCTCCGGCTTGTGCTCGACCACCAGCACGGTGTTGCCCTTGTCCCGCAGACGCACCAGCAGGCCGTTCATCCGCTGGATGTCGTGCGGGTGCAGGCCAATCGTGGGCTCGTCGAAGACGTAGGTGATGTCCGTCAGCGGCGAGCCGAGGTGCCGGAGCATCTTGATGCGCTGCGCCTCCCCGCCCGAGAGGGTGCCGGACGGGCGGTCGAGGCTGAGGTAGCCGAGCCCGAGCTCCACGAACGAGTCGAGGTTCTCCCCCAGCGCCCTGAGCAGCGGCGCCACCGACGGCTCATCGAGGCTACGGATCCACTCGGCCAGGTCGGTGATCTGCATCGCACACAAATCGGCGATGCTAATTCCCTTGATCTTCGACGACCGGGCTGCCTCACTGAGCCGGGTCCCGCCGCAGTCGGGACAGTCGGCAAAGACCACCGCCCGATCCACGAATGCCCGAATGTGTGATTGCATCGCCTCCCGGTCCTTGGAGAGCATCGACTTCTGGATCTTCGGGATCAGCCCCTCATAGGTCAGGTTGGTGCCCTCGACCTTGATCTTGGTCGGCTCCTTGTGCAGCAGGTCGTGAAGCTCACGCTTGGTGTACTTGCGGATCGGCTTGTCCGGGTCGAAGAATCCGCAGCCCCGGAAGATACGGCCGTACCAGCCGTCCATGCTGTAGCCGGGGATCGTGAGCGCACCCTCATTGAGCGACTTGCTGTCGTCGTACAGCGCAGACAGGTCGAAGTCGGAGACCGAGCCCCGG
>WHTJ01000037.1 GCA_009377795.1 Propionibacteriales bacterium
CCTGGTTTCGCCTCACTTGTCAGTCTTCAACTGCGCGTCCGGACAATCCCGGGCCGGTCCGTGCTTTGGACGATCAGTCGTCCGTGGTCCTCAGCGCCCCCGTGCCCCGGTGTCATGTACGTCCTCTACGCCAAGTCCCCGCCGCGGACTGTGACGCATCCAGCAGTTCACGTCGCCACTTCTCGGTCTGGTGCAGCTCGTTGAACGTGAAGATGTGGAGGCCGCGGATCTCGGTTCGAGCGTTCGACGCGGAAGTCTCGAGGCTTCGAGCGAGCTTTGTCGGGCCATACGCTCCGGGTAGGAGAAAGCGCCACAGGAGGCTGCGCTGCTTCTGCAGGAAGCGCGCAGACTGACCGAGTCCCAGGCGGGATGAGATCCTGATGAGCTTCTGGCGATTCACCGGCCCCGGTAGACCTACGTGTACCGGTAGTTCGACACCTGCGCAGGAGATGTCCCGGGCCCACTCAGAGGTGGTCGTGGCGTTGAAACACATCTGCGTGACGATGCGCGTCGCATAGGGTGACTTCTGCTTGAGCGCCAGTTCGAGCGCCTGGTCGGGGATCCCCGCGCGACCTTCCGGATAGCCGGCGATGGCGACGTCCTTGAACGGACGGCCCATGTTCTCCAGTGACCGCAACAGGGAGAATGCGTCGGGAAACCTCCCGACGGGGTGAGATGCATCCCCGCCGATCACCAACACTGCGTGGATGGACGCCTCTCGCAGCCGGGCTACCACTTCGGCCAAGTGACCCTCGTCTGACACGAGCCGGGCGGGTAGATGTGGGGCGACACTGTAGCCGTGACCAGTCAGGCGTTCAGCGAGGCTCACCGTCACCGAGATCCCCTTGGCCTCGGTCACTGTGACGGTGAGGGGTATCGACGCCGGAACATCGGCCAAGACGGCCTCCTCTGTTCCCTTGAACGGCATCACCTCGTAGGTTGTATTGCACAGCAGGCTTCGAAGATCAGGCCGCTCGTGTACGGAGTCGATGCCGTCGGTGACACCCATACGCGTCTCACCTCCGTCGGACCGTCCGCGGCGCACCATGAGGCTAGGCCGGGCTGGACGGACCCTCCAGGGGCTAATGACGCCTTCGCTGCGCGCCAGTATGGCGAGCCGTGTAGGACAGATTGCCTACAGCGGTGCGGGCGTATAGATCCGTCGTCGACGGCGTGGGACGACGCTCGGCGCTGACCGGCGTTCGGCTCCTATGCTCCTTCGTCCATCGCCGGATGCGCCTCTCCTTCGTTGACGGGTTGGGTCTCCAGTGGCTTGGCGCCCACCAGCCAGCGGCTGTTGTGCACCGTCATGAGGCGGACCTCGTCGTCGCTGAACCCGGCGCCGAGCAGATAGTCGGCGCACAGCGCGAGGCCGTCCTCGACCGGCGGGTTGAACGGCTGCCCCAGATCACTGGACACCACCGAGTGCTCCGGGCCGACCTCGCGGATGTTGTGGAACCACACGTCCCACTCGACCTTGCCGGTGTACGGGGTCGTGAGGCAACGCTCCATCAGCGCGCCTCGCGCGGCCATCTCGCGCTGGCGTCCGACTCCGACCCGCTGCGACGTGAACTCGGGGTGGGTGACCACCATGCGCCGGACACCCTCGGCGGACGCGGCCTCGATCACGGCGAGGATCTCGTCGGTGTGCAGGTGGCCGGTGGCGAGCACCATGTCATGCCGGGCGATCAGCCGGAGCACCTGACGCGCGGCGTCGAGCAGGGCCCCGTCGGAGTCGACGACGTCGACGGGGTCCGCGGCCATGCCGGCGGCGCTCAGCTCGTCCTGGATCTGAGCCCACATCGGCGGGGTGGCGCCCTCTGGCTCGGTCGCGCGGCTCTCCCGCTGGTTGCGACTGTCCACGGTGGGAAACCAGACGAACTTGGCGCCGCTGCGCGCGGCGATCTCCACGGCGAGCGGGTTGAGGCCACCCACGGAGGCATTGAGCGTGACGGCCCCGAGCGCGTGCGCGCCATGCGCGTGACGTACTACCGCGGCCCGTTCGGCGGTCGGCATGTAGTGCGACTTGAGCACGAAGCCGTCCAGGCCGACGGAGGCGAACCGCTGGGCCACGGTGAAGTCGTCGATGCGTCGCTTCATCACGTCGGGCCCGACGTGCAGGTGTACGTCGTACGCGCCGCGCACCAGCTCACGCGCCCGCCTCGACGGTTGGGGATGCCCGGCCATCGGCCGCTCCTATTGCTGTCGGCCCTACAGCCAAAATTGCGGACAATCCTGCGCGACCGTCAAGGGTGTACGGCGGTCAGCCGGCGCCGGCCACGCTCGCCTCCGCGGCCTCCGCCTGGCGCAGGGCATCGATCACGCTCGCCAGGTGCCGGCGCGCGGCCCGGTCCGCGGCCGCGGTGTCGCGGGCGCAGATGGCCTCGATGATCGCGAGGTGCTCCGGCAGCGAGACCGAGGGCCGGCCGGGCTGCGTCGCCAGCCGGAACTGGTGGCGTACGCTCTGCGCGCGCAGCCGGTCGAGCACCCGCGCGGCGGTGCGCTGCCCGCTGAGCTCACGCACCCGCCGGTGCAGCAGCTCGTTCAGCCGGGAGTACCCGAACACGTCTCCGGCGGACACCGCCGCGCTCATGCGTTCGCCGATACTCTCGAGCTCGGCGATGCCGTCGTCATCGATGTGCTCGGCCGCCTTGGCCGCACACAGCGCCTCCAGCATCATGCGCACCTCCGAGATCTCGATCGCATCATCGAGCGAGACGGCGCGGACCCGCGCGCCGCGGTTCTGGACCTTCTCGACGAGGCCCTCGTTGGTGAGCTCCAGCAACGACGACCGCACGGCCGCGCGGCTGGCGCCGAACATGTCGGACAGATCCGCTTCCACCAGCCTCTGGCCCGGTACGAAGTCCCCCCGAATGATGGCTTCCTTGATCGCGTCCGTGACCCCGCCATGGGATGTGGGGCGCCGCTCATGGTTCGCTGCCACAGGACCCCCTGCCGGTATGCCTACGAGATTGTCGCCAATATTGTGGTCAGAGTACCAAGCGGGGTGTTCCGAGATCTCAGGTGGGAGAGGTAATCGCGATGTCGTCTGCCGCACCAGTCATAGCCCTGCTCGGTTTCGGCGAGGCGGGTTCGGCGTTCGGCCGCGATCTGCTGCGGCGTGGTGTGACGGTACGGGTCTACGACCCCAAGGTGGTGGCCGAGCGCCCGGCGGTCGCCACCGACAGCGAGGCCGACGCGGCCCGCGGCGCGGACCTGGTGCTCAGCGTCAACAGCGCGCACGACGCGCCCGGCGCCCTCGCCTCCGGTATCCCGGGCGTCGAGCCGCACGCCGCCTGGGCGGACATGAACACCGCGTCGCCCAAGGCCAAGCAGCAGCTGGCGGCCACGGCCCGCGAGCACGGCATCCCGTTCGCGGACATCGCGATCATGGCACCGGTGCCCGGCAAGGGATGGTCGGTGCCGATGCTCGTGAGCGGATCGGCGGCGGAGCCGGTCGCGAACATGCTGCGAGAGCTCGGTGCCAGGATCGACGTCCAGCCCGGCCAGGCGGGTGCGGCGGCGCAACGCAAGCTGCTGCGCAGCGTGTTCTTCAAGGGGCTCGCCGCCGCGGTGTACGAGGC
Source organism: Propionibacteriales bacterium (assembly GCA_009377795.1). Classification (GTDB taxonomy): domain Bacteria; phylum Actinomycetota; class Actinomycetes; order Propionibacteriales; family Nocardioidaceae; genus WHTJ01. Next base: position 3,585 of record WHTJ01000037.1, read on the forward strand.
ACTGGAGGCGGGCCGGGCCGCGGGTTGCGAACAGTGGCTGCACGACCACCTCGTCGAAGAACGGCAGTGACACCGGACGACCGGCCGCCTCCCCGCGCCGGAGACGCGGCGGTCAGGTCAGGTGGCCGAGTGCGTGCGCCAGCCGGCGTGATACTGGGTCCTCGCCGACTCCGAGTACGGGACCGGGCTCACGATCGCGCGGACCTCGATCTGGTCATGCGGCTCCACCGCCGCCTTGTTGGTGCCGCCGTCCGGTTCACCCCAGACGACCTTCACCTCGGTACCGAGCTCGATGTCGCGATCGACGGTCGCGAGCGAGAGCGCTCGACACTCGTTCGCGCTGTACCCGGTGAACAGGGACAGGCCGACCGTCTCGCCGTCCGCGTCGATCACCCTGTCATAGTTCGACGATCCGTAGTTCGCGTTGGGCAGATCGAACACCTGGTAGCCACGGCCCTCGGTGTCGAGGATCGACGCGAAGATCTTCGTGACGTCCTCCGGGTTCCATTCCAGCGTGACCTTCCTGCGCTGTGCCGAGCCGTCCATCTGCTCGAGGGCGTCGCGGCCGATGAAGTCGTGATCGAACTTGATGAACGACCCGTAGCCCAGCTCCCACGGGTTGAGGTAGTAGTCCTCGATGTCATCCGACACGAAACTTCCGGCGAGCGCGTTGTTCGCCTCGTAGCTGTCGGCGCCGAGCCATTCCCGGTACGGACGCAGTTCGTCACCGGTGTAGATGGCGCAGATCGGCGACGGTATCCACCCCGACTCCAGCGTGTTCGACGAGTACGCCCGGGAGCCGACCAGCTCCATGCCGAACTCCTGGCCGGCCTCGAGGATGGCGGCGCGGACCTTCTCGTAGGTCTCGTACGGACCCCAGAGCTCCAGCCCGGGCTGTCCCGCCATCCCGTGCCGCAAGGTGCGCACCCGCTCACCGGCGACGTGCAGGTAGTCCATGTGGAAGAACCTGACGTCCTCGACCTTCCCGCCGTTGACCTTCTCGATGATCGGCCACGCGTTCGGCCCCTGGATCTGGAAGCGCCAGTACTTTCGAGTGACCGCGTGACCGTACGGCCGCGAGGGCGAGCGATCGTCCAACTCGACATCGACGCTGTACCCACCGGTGGCGGCGTGATACCTGATCCAGTTCGCCGCGGGAGCGCGTCCGACGAACACGTACTCGTCCTCGGCCTCATGGAACAAGATGCCGTCACCGATCACGTTCCCGGCATACGTCGTCGGCACGAACTGCTTCGCTCGGTTCACCGGGAAGTTCGCCACGCTGTTGATGCCGGTGTCCGAGATCAGCTTGGTGGAGTCCGAGCCCTTGATGAACAGGTTCACCATGTGATGCGACTGGTCGTACAGAACTGCGGTTTCGCGCCAGGCCCGCTGCTCGCGACGCCAGTTGGTGAACTCCGACGGAACAACCGGATAAACGTAGACCCCCACCTGCGAATTGCGGAGAAGTTCGACGACGTTGCCGGACTCGTCCATGAGCTGCTGGAGGCTCTTCTTAGGCATGCATCTCGTCCTTACTCGTGCGGACTCGGTACGACCTGCTCCATCACCAGACCCTGCTGCACCGCTCCGCGGGTCTGGGCGCATCTGCCCGGGTCGATCATCCGCCGCCCTCCGCCCGGTCGCCGACCGATGCTGGTATGTGTTCGGACCTCGATGCTACGGAGGCACGATCACACGGTTAATCGGTCAGTTGACTGAACGTGGCAGGGCGCGGTGGTCGCTCCGGCCGCGTCAAATGACGTATGTCGTCCCGCGGGGTGGCCACGACCCCTTGCGACTCCCCCGCGATTTGGGGTGTCCTTGGGTCCAGGCGCGTGGCACGCGAGTCGGCCGCGACGGCCGAGGCCTAGGAGACCATCGAACCGTGACCCACGTGATCAAGACCGTCAACCGGGCGCTCCACTATGTCGCCGGCGCGCTGATCATCGGCGTGATGGCGTTCACCGTCTACAACGTGCTCGGCCGCTCGCTGTTCGGCGCCCCCCTGCGCGGCACGGTGGAGCTCACGCAGATCGCCATGATCGGCGTCGTCTTTCTCGGCCTCGCCTACGCCCAGGACAAGAACAACCACATCGCCGTCGACCTGCTCTACCAGCGGCTCGGCCGGCGCGGCCAGCTGGTGCTCGACGTGTTTTCTACCGTGCTGAGCATGCTCGTGCTGACCCTCGTCGCGTGGCGGCTCTACGACTACGCGGCTGTGCTGGATGCCGGGGGCCGCACCACAGCCTCCCGTGACATCCCGCTCTACCCCTTCGCCTACCTCGCCATCGTCGGCGTGCTCGCGTTCATCCTGGCGTACGCGACCACGCTGATCGAGCACCTTCGCGGAACCGGCCCCGACCGCGACACCAGTGCTGGTCCGGGCGGCCCGGACGGCCCAACCGACTCCGACCTGACGACGCGGGCGCCGCTGTGACGCCCGAGATCGTCGGGGTAGTCGGCTTCGTCGCACTCCTGGTTCTACTCGCGCTGCGGGTGCAGGTGGGCATCGCCATGCTGACCGTGTCCCTTGTCGGCTACGCGTACGTGCTCACACCCGACGCCGCACTTGCCCGGCTCGGCTCGGACGCGTTCACCGGTGCCGCGACGTACAGCCTCAGCGTGATCCCGCTGTTCGTCTTCATGGGATTGCTACTCGCGCAAGCCGCTCTGGGCAAGGATCTCTACGCGCTGCTGGACGCACTCCTCTGGCGGTTGCGCGGCGGGCTGGCGATGGCCACGATCGGCGCCTCGGCCATCTTCGGTTCGGTGAGCGGTTCGGCAGTGGCGTCCGCCTCGACGATGTCCGTGGTCGCCACCCCGGAGATGCGCCGGTACCGGTACGACCCCGGGCTGGCCGCCGCCTGCACGGCCGTCGGAGGAACGCTCGGCGCGCTGATCCCGCCCAGCGCCGTGCTCGTGCTCTACGGGATCCTCACCGAGGAACCCATCGGGCGGATCCTCATCGGCGGCATCCTGCCCGGCATCATGACCACGTTGGTGCTGATGGCCACCGCCTGGCTGGTCGTGTGGCGGCGGCCCCACCTAGCCCCGGAGGTGAACCGGTCCAACCGGGAAGGACCGTCGATCCCCCGCCTCGCCGGCCGGGTCTGGGCGGTCCCCGTGATCTTCGGCCTGTCAATGGGGGGCCTGTACTTCGGTGTCTTCACACCGACCGAGGCCGGAGCCGTCGGTGCCGGGCTGGCCCTCCTCTACGGAGTACTCACGAGACGGCTCACCTGGTCGACGTTCTGGCTGGCCACCAGCCAGACGGTCCTGGTCACCGCGGTGATCTTCCTGGTTGTCGTCGCCAGCCGGATGTACGGCTTCTTCCTGTCCGTCACCCGCATCCCGCGCAACCTCGGCGAGTTCGTCGACAGGCTCGACATGGCGCCGTTCCTGGTGATCGCGGTGATCTTCCTGATCTACTTCGCGCTCGGCGCGCTGATGGACGAGATCGCGATCCTGGTCATCATGACGCCGATGATGTACCCGATCGTCACCGGCCTCGGCTACGACGGCGTCTGGTTCGGCGTGGTGTCGATCATGATGCTGCTGAGCGGCCTGCTCACACCGCCGGTCGGTTTGATCGCCTACGTGGTGAGCAGCATCAGCGGGGTGCCGGTCGCCCAGGTCTTCCGCTCGGTGGCGCCGTTCTGGGTCGGGCTGATCGTCGCGGTGGCGCTGGCCGCGGCGTTCCCGCAGATCGTGATGTTCCTGCCGGACCTGATGCGCGGTTGACCAGCATCCCCATGATCATCGGCACGTAAGCGGGTCATGCACCCCAGGCGCTCCGCGCTACTCGGAGCCCTCAACCGGCGGGGTTCCGTGGGTGTGGAACGTCTCGATCGTCTTCATCCCCCACGCCTGACCCTTGCGCCGCTCGGCCTCCGTCCACTCGATCGTCGTCCAGTCCGGCGCGAGGATGAGCCTGGCGCCCGCGTTGCAGAACTCGAGGCGGTTGCCACCGGGCTCGTAGATGTAGAGGAAGAACGTCTGCTGAATGGCGTGCTTGTGTGGCCCGGACTCGATGAAGATGCCGTTCTCCAGGAAGATGTCAGCGGCCTTGAGGATGTCCTCGCGGGTGTCGGTGGCGAACGCCACGTGGTGCAGGCGGCCGGTGCTGCCGGTCCAGTCCTCGGAGTACACCAGGTCGTAGCTCTTGTTGGTGAAATGGAACCACTGCGCGGCGATCCGGCCGTTGTCGAGGCGGATCAGTTCGGTGGCGCGACCGCCGAGAACATCGGCGACGAACCTCCCGTTCTTCTCCACGTCGGCGCCCAGGTAGTTGACGTGGTCGAGACGGCGCGCATTGACCCCGCGGCCGGGGAACCGCTCCGCCTGATTCTTCAGCGCCGGCAGCGCCTCGTCGGGTGCCACATGCCAGGTCGTCTCGTAATAGATCTCCATCGGGTGACCGTCCGGATCGGTGAACCGGTAGGTAGGCCCGATACCGTGGCCACCGTCGGTCCAGCCGATGCCCCGACCGGCGGTCTCGATGGCGGCGACCCGGTGCTGGAGGGCCTCCTCGCTCGACGCGCGCAGCGCCACAGTGGCGATTCCCGACGTCTCGTGCGCGGTGAGCTTCAGGGTGAACCGCTCGTAGTCGTCCCAGGTGCGCAGGTAGACAGAGTCGCCGTCGCGGTCCACCTCCCGCATTGCCAGGATCTCGGAGAAGAACCACAGGCTCTGGTCGAACCGGGGCGTCAAGAGCTCGATGTGGCCGATGTGGGCGACATCCCGGAACGCGCTGCCGAGGAAGTCTGTGGTGCCGGAGCCGATGCCGTGGGTCGGGCGGTCCATTGCTGGACTCCTTTCTGCCGGGTCGTCGTACCGGGTCGGGTCGTCGTGCCGCGGGCGTCCGTCCGGGGGTCGGTCAGTACGAGCGTGGGAAGACGGTGCCGTCGAAGAGCTTGCGTGCGGTTCGCATGGCGGCCGAGGCCGTCGCCGTCGGGGACCGGCCGGTCAGGTCGAGCGCGACCGAGACGTCGAAGAAACCACTGGGGTGCTCGATCCGCAGCGTGCCGGCGTCCTCCCCGCTGGCATTCGCCGACGGCAGGGCGGCGAGGTCGTGGCCGATCGTTCCGGGTAGCCGGATGCCGGCGCCGACGGTGGCCGCGCCCAGCACGCCGATCGCCCGGTGGCAGCGGACCGGGAGGAAGCTGCGGGTGGAGATGGCACCCCCGTCGCGGGCCGGCGACAGCAGCACCACCTTCGGAACGGTGGCCGACGGGTCCGCCGGCAGACCCATGAGCTCGGCCGCGGCCAGCCGGATCTCCAGTACGCGCTCGGCGAGGTCGGGCTTGGCCTCGAGTTCGGCGGGGTCCTCGGTTCCGGCCACGCCGAGGTCGGCCGCACGCAAGAGCACGGACGGCATGCCGTTGTCCACGCAGGTGACCGTCACGCCCGCCACCTCGTCCTGCGGGTTGCCGGTGGGCAGCAACGCCCCGGTCGACGAGCCAGCGGTCCCCTCGAAGGTGAGCGTGATCGGCGCGGCCGTGCCAGGGACGCCGTTCATGGCGAGATCGCCGGCGTACTCGACCCGACCGCCGGGTGCGCCGAAATCGGCTACGGCCACGCTGCCGGTGTTGACCATCCGGATGCGCACGCTCGCCATGTCCGCCGGCGGCGGCACCAGTTCGCGTTCGACGGCGAATGGCCCGACGCCGGCGAGCAGGTTGCCGCAGTTCTGTCGGTCAGAGACCACGGCCTCGTCGACGGCCACCTGGAGGAACAGGTAGTCGACGTCGGTGGACCGGTCAGCCGACGGCGCGACCACCGCGACCTTGCTGGTCAGGGGGTGCCCACCGCCGATGCCGTCGATCTGAGCCGGATCGGGGCTGCCCATGATCCGCAGCAGGAGAGCGTCGCGCTCGGCGCTGTCGGCAGGGAGGTCGTCGGCCAGGAAGTACGCCCCCTTGGATGTGCCGCCGCGCATGAGCATGCAGCGGATGCCGTCAGTCATCGTGGGCCGCCTTCCGGTACTCGACACCGAGATCGGCGAGCAGCGACCGCAGGCCGTACCGGTCGAGGCCCAATTCGCCCGCCGCCAGCGCGGCGCGGGTCTGCTCCTCCTTCGCCACGCGGGCGGTGGCCGCCTCGATCGCGACGGCCGTGTCGCGCCGCGGGACCAGCACGATCCCGTCCTCGTCGGCGACCACGACGTCCCCGGGCCGCACCACAGTCCGGCCGATCGCGACCGGGACGTTCACCGAGCCCGCGGTGGCCTTGACCGTGCCCTGGGCGCTGACCGCAGCCGACCAGACGGGGAACGACATCGACCGCAGCTCCTCGGTGTCGCGGACGCCGGTGGTGGTGACCAGTCCGCGAACCCCGCGGGACTGGAACGAGGTGGCGAGCAGCTCGCCGAAGACACCGTCGGTCGACTCCGAGGTCGTGGTGACCACGAGAAGGTCGCCCGGGCGGCACTGCTCGACGGCGGCGTGGATCATCAGGTTGTCTCCGGGCCAGCATTTGACGGTGACGGCCGTACCGGCGACGCGCACGCCGGTCTGGATCGGCCGCAGCCGCGGGTCGAGCAGGCCAACCCGGCCGATCGCCTCGTGAATGGTGGCGACTCCGAACTGCTGCAGCCGGTCAACCTCGTCAAGCGACGCCCGGGGTGGGCCGGTGATTATGACCCGTCCCATACCATCCCTCGTCAGTGAGTCGTCGTCAGTTCAGGACCGCCGTGACCTGCGGGTAGTACCGCATGAATGCCTCGGCCTTGGCGTCGGTGGGGAACCCGAGGTTGGGGCCCGCGTTGCGCCGCAGCTGGACACCCCGGCGGGTCGCGAGGTCGGAGTAGTAGCTCCACATGTGCTGCTGCGCCGGCAGGCACTTCATCGCCCGTTCCTTGGCGGGGTATGCCTCGGTAATGTCCAGCAGGACGTTCGGCTTGAAATCGCACTGTTCGGGCTGGTGTGGCTCGAAGAAGAACACCGGTGGTGCGCCGAGCGGATCGCCGGGCGCGTCGTAGCCGATGGCCTGGGCGAGGACCCGGGCGTGCAGCGCGAGCTGGGCCGCAACCGGGTGGTCGCCGTTGTACGGGTCGACCAGCGGATGGGTGAGCACCACGTCCGGTACGACCTCACGGTAGATACGGACGAGCGCGTCGGTGAGATCGTGGCTGGGCACGAGCGGGTAGTCGCCTGCGTCGAGGAAGCGTACTTCGGCGCCGAGCTCCTTGGCGGCCGCTTCCGCCTCGGAGCGGCGCATCGCCGTGATCTCCTCGAGGCATTTGCCGGCCCGCCACGCGCTCGCCGACTCGCCGCGCTCACCGTACGAGAGGCACACCACGACAGCACGCTCGCCGCGCTGGGTCGACGAGGCGATGACGCCCCCGGCGCGCCAGACAAAGTCGCCGGCGTGCGCGCTGACGACCAGTACGGTCCGCTCCGCGTTGCTCACGACGCGTTCCTTCCGCCGATTTGACGGTCCTGACCTGTGGAGCAAAGCACAGTCCGCACAAAATCGTCAACAATAATGTTGCCATACCACAGTGGTGTGGCTATAGATGACCTAAGCGGTACGCCGCCCCAGCGAACGCAATACGTCTCAGACCGAGGTGTTCTCCGGCGAGTCAATCCTGTGACCCGAATATCCAAGGCGGGGTATCGGACATGCCTGCTGCAACCTGCAACAGATCCTGGACGAGTCGGGGAACGTGGTCGACCTCCTGCGCAATTCGCAGCTCGGCGCCTACATCTATCCGGTCGTGCCGGCAGAGTTCACCAACTGGCGCCGCGAGCAGCGCGCACCCTGTTTGTCATGCGAACACCCGCGAGGGAGCAGGAACTCTGTTCGGCTCGTAACGAGCTGCCCTACCCACAGAGCCGTGTAGCAGCGCGGGCCCGGCCCGCGCGAGAGAGGAGTAATAGTGAGACGACTGACATCGAGGTGGGGCGGAGCGACAGCGGCCGCCATGGCGGCGATGCTGATCCTCGCCGCCTGTGGGGACGGTGATGACACCGCCGCTCCGGAAGATGGGACGGAGGACCCGGCCGGGGCGGAGGACATGGGTGACCCGGTCACCCTCAACTTGGCCCACCCGTTCCCGGCTGAGCACCACATCCAGGTGAACATGCTCGAGCCGTGGATCGAGGAGGTGGCCGCCGCCACGGACGGCACGGTCACCATCGAGACCCACCCGGCAGGAGCCCTGACGGCGCCCGAAGATGCCTACGAGAACGCGGCGGCCGGTGCCATCGACATCGGGTGGGCGCTGAATGGGTACACGCCCGGCCGGTTCCCGCTGACCGACGTGGTGGAGATGCCGTTCACCTTCGAGAGCGCCACACAGGCCACCGACGCGCTCTGGGGCCTCTACGAGGAGTTTCCTGAGTTCCAGGAGGAGTACGGCGACGTCAAGGTCCTCGCCCTCTACACGCACGACGTCGGCAACCTGTACACCGTCGGGAACGAGATCACCGAGCCTGACCTGTCCGGGCTGACCCTGCGTGCGCCGAGTCCGACTCTGACCGCAGTGATCGAGGCCATGGGCGGGGCAGGCGTCGGGATGCCGGCACCGGAGCTCTACGACTCGCTGGACCGCGGCGTGATCGACGGCCTCATGATCGGCGACACCGGAGTCAACAGCTTCGCGCTGTACGAGGTCGTCGACCACGTGACGGTGGGCAACTTCTTCGTCGGTGCGGAGTTCATCGTGATGAACCAGGGCGCTTGGGACTCGCTCTCGTCGGCCCAGCAGGACGCGATCGACGGGCTCATCGGGCGCGAGTGGTCGCAAGTCGGCGCCGAGAGCTACGACCGGGGCAACCAGGAGGACGTGGACTTCGAGGAGTGGGGATTCATGGTCACCGACGTGCGCGACGACATCGAGCCCTGGCGCGAGGCCGTTCAGCCGGTGATCGACGACTGGATCGCCGAACGTGAGGCCGACGGACTTCCGGGCCAGGCCATCTACGACCGGCTGCAGGAGATCGTCGGCAACTGATCGCTGCTACGGCCGCCCCGGACTGGCGGCCGGCCGTTGAAACAACGTGGCGTCTCCCACCCTTTCCGTGTGGCGGGAGACGCCGTGTTCGTACGACCCGTCGAACGACAAGGGGTTGCCCCGAGTTCGATCTCGGGGCAACCCCTTGTTCAAAAACAACACGGACATGAAAGAGCAATGCCCGTGTATCCATCCGAGCGCTATTCCGCCCCACCAATACCCGAGACTCCGGCGGCGGCACCCGAGGCTGCCGCACGTTCGGAGACGTCGAGAACGCTGTGTGGGACGCCGATCCAAGCGCTGCTCACCAACTGAGCAGCACCCTGACCGACCAGAGCACCACCCTCATTCCAACGGTCCCACGCCATCTGGGTGGTCGGAGAGAGGCCGCGCTCCTGGGCGACAAGATCCAGGAGGCTGTGGGGAACGCCGATCCAAGCGCTGCTCACCAACTGAGCAGCACCCTGACCGACCATGCCGCCACCGGTATTCCAGCGATCCCACGCCAGTCGTGTGGGTTCGGAGAGCCCATCGTCTTCGCTGATCTGCTCCACAAGGTCACGTGGAACGGGCACCAAGGTGTCCTCTGACACCCCCGAGAGCCCGCTTGTGTCGGCGGCCGTAGCCGGGGCCATGCTCACGGCAAACGTCGTAGCTATGGTTCCGGCAAGAACCGCCAGGCTGCGAGCGATGTTGCGCATCTTGGTGCTACTCCTTTCGAGTCTGCCCTCCCGCGTGCATAACCGCACGGTTTGGGCTCCATTCGGCAAATACGGACTGGTGATGCGAGACAATCAAACGCCTGCTACCACCAGCGGTAACAGTCATACATCACCGGGCACGGACGGTACTGACCCGAATACTTCAAGTCAAACGACTCGCGGTGACTTGCTACATCCTGTCTCAGACGTCTGAGCAAAGTCCCGTGAGGGAAATCGAACGCCAGAGGGCCTCCGACTTCACTTTGCGCCTTCGGAGGTCAGGAATCGGATTCTGTGTCGAGTCGGAACGTGGGTAGCCCGTCGTTGAAGACGGCGACCACTTCGGCGCCCGGATGCACATCCTCGATGTCCTCGGCCTCGACCCGTGAAAGCAGCCTCGCACCTTCCCTGGTCTCGACGACGGCCACCGCAAAGGGCACCTGTGTACCGGCGCCGAGGCGGCGAACGATGGAGACGGCAAGGAGGCGGCCGTGGCCGCTGGACACACGTAAGCGGGCGTCACTGGAGCCGCAGTGGGCGCAGCGCGCTCGCGAGTAGACCCACGACGCACCACATTCGCACTGCCAGATCCGAAGTTCTTCCTCGGAAAGTCCGACCCACCATGCAGACGAGTCGGAGGTGCCCATTGAAGGCGGGGAACTGGGCCAGTCGCGTGTCATCGGTGCGTCTCCCCCGAACCGAGAAGAAGAGTCGCGTGCGTACCCATCACGCCTCCGATGCCGTGCACCAGGGCAGTCTTGGCTCCTTGCACCTGGCGCTCGCCAGCCACGCCATGGAGCTGGTGGATCCCTTCAACCACGTGGAAGAGGCCTCCCGCAACTCCAGGATGACCTGCGGAGAGCAGTCCCCCATGAGTAGTCACCGGGAGCCTGGAACCAGGGCCTATCCCCTGCTCGGCGACCATCGCACCGGCTTCGCCCTTGTCACAGAACCCTAGGTCCTCGAGCAGTATCAGCACGGCGATGGTGAAGCAGTCGTAGAGCTCAAGCACGTCGATGTCCTTCGGCTGCAGCCCGGCCATCCGAAAGGCCGCAACTCCGGACTCGACTGCGCCGCAGCTCGTGGGGTCCTCGGCGTCACCGATCCACGCGTGTCGTGTCCCATACCCGACGCCCAGTATCCCTACCTCGTGGGACGCAGACGCACGCTCCGAGCTGGTCACAACGACGGCAGCGGCCCCATCGGCGATGACTGAACAGTCGAGTTTGTGCAGGGGGTCTGACACCACCGGACTGCTCAGAATCTCCTCGAGCGTCAACAGCTCCCGTTTGAAGGCATTGGGGTTGAGAGATGCATGGGCACGTATGTCACGCGCGATGCAGGCCAGCTGCTGCCGGGTTGTCCCAAAGCGTCGCATGTGCATGTCCGTGATGAGCGCATACGTCGTAGGCAGAAGGGCTTCGTGGCCGGCCTCGAACTCCGGATGCATGGGACCGTTCTGCGCGAGCTGCTCGACGACGCGTGGACCCGATGTTCGGGTGAGCAGGTCCTGTCCTCCCAGCACGACCACTGTCTCGGCCAGCCCATGCTCGACCGCCATGACCGCGTGATGAACCATGGCCACTCCGGATGCCCCGGCCAAATCGATGTTCGCGAGATAGCTGGGTTGCATGGACAGGTAGTGTGCGAGCGCCTCAACCGGGTTGGACCATCCGTCCGTACGCGAGGTGCACGTGATCAGACCGTCGACTTTCGACCAGTCGAGCCCTGCCTCAGAGAGGGCATCCGACGCCGCCGCGGCCATGAGTGGGAGTGATGAGCCGGTGTTCAACCGTCCGAGGGGCGTGGTCGCCGCCCCTGCGATCACCGCCTCCCTGTGATTGCGGCTCCTCATGTCTGGCTCTTCAGGGTCACAAGGCCGTCCACGACACTGACGCCCATGCCCTTCTGATGGACGATGAGGGGGTTGATATCCACCTCTTCCAGCACGTCGCGGAGGCTGAACAGCCACCTGGAGAAATCTGAGATTGCCTGGGCAGCTGCCTCCACATCAGACGGTGAAGCACCCCGCACTCCATCCAGGACCTGGTTGGCACGCAATTCACGAAGCATCACCTCGGCAACTCTCGCCGAGACGGGCGCCAACCTGATTACCCGGTCATTGAAGACCTCCGCCAGCACCCCACCCATACCCACGACCACCACTGGCCCGAAGACGGGATCACACCTCCCACCCAGCAGAAGTTCAAGGCCAGGCTCGGCCATCCGCTGCACCAGCACCTCGAATGCTGCCCCAGGCCACGAACGGGTGAAGGCCGACACCAGCTCGTCGAACGCGGCGCCGGTCTCATCCTCGTCTGCAAGTCCGAGTCGGACCAGTCCGAAGTCTGTCTTGTGCGGAGCCGACGGAGAACAGATCTTGAGCGCCACCGGGTATCCCATGGTGGCAGCGGCCGCCGTGGCCTCCTCCTGCGTCCCGGCCATCCGCCACGCGGGTAGGGGGAGACCGATGCTGGCGAACTCCCCGAACAGATTTCCCTGCAGGGCCAGATCTGGGCGCTGGTTATCACCGAGGGTCCCCTGAGGTCGAGCGAACGCCCTGAGCCGTTCACGGTCGTGTCCGATCAGGAACTCGTGGTGGCTGATCGCGGATTCCAGGGCACGAAGAAGCTGACTTGGACGGGAAAAGGTAGGGATCCCGCTCCTCACGAGGTTTTCCGGCTCAAGTTGCTTCTCCAACGCGCCACCGACCCAAAGTGCAACGTGCGGGCGATCAACCGATTCCGTGATCTCACGCAGCGTTTCGATAATCGTGTCCGGCACATGCGTGAGAATGGACACGACCACATCGACGACGGGATCATTGGCTACTGCCGACAGCGACTTCACGACAAGGTCCGGGTCGTTGATACCCGCGGTTGTGGCATCCAGGGGATTACCGATCTGAGCGTAGTCAGGCAGGAGTGGCGACAGCCGTTCCGATGTACGCGCCGACAAAGCAGGGAAGGAGAACCCACTCTCGCCGGCCAGATCACTCAGCAAGGCGTTGTTCCCTCCCGATACGGAAACACCACCGAGACGGCGGCCGCGGATGGGCTGACGCAGGCTAAACAGCTGCGCCGCATCGACGAGCTCATCGGCGTCTCTTACACGAATGACGCCGAACTCCTGGCAGGCAGCGTCGACCACGTCGTCGGAACCCGTGACGGCTCCCGTGTGGGAGAGAGCCGCGCGCGCACCCGCTTCCGACCGTCCGATCTTCAGCAGTAGCAAGGGGACGCCTCGTTCGGCTGCCTCTACGGCCAACGCCGCGAACTCCCAACCACTCCTGATGCTCTCCAGCACCAGCGCGACAGCGCCGGTGTCGGGGAGACTGACGAGGTAGCGAGCGAAGTCCAAGGCGCCCAGGTCCGCGTCGTTGCCCGAACTGATCTGGTGGGAGACGCCGACACCAACCCTGTGGGCATTCCACATGACGTTGACCTGGCCCAGCCCCCCGCTCTGGCTCACCACGGCCATCCTGCCCGGTGGGCACGGCCAGTCCAGAGTCGCAGTGGTCGTCAGTGCGAACCCGGCCGGGACGTTGATGATGCCGTTGCAGTTGGGGCCGATGACTCGTAGCCCGGTCCGCCGCACAACATCGACGATGCCTGTCTGCGCGGATCCCCCTGCCGCCGTGCCCAGCTCCGCGTACCCGCCGGAGAAGACCGTGGCCACGTGGGCCCCTGCGTTATGGGCGTCCTCCAAACATCCCACGACGCCGCCTGAGGGTACGGCGACGGCGACGTGGTCCGGCGCTCCAGGGAGGGCACCAAGCGTCGGGTATGCGGGGATGCCCATGACCGTCTCACGTCGTGGGTTGACGGGCCAGATGTCTCCCCCGAAGCCTGAGCCGACCAGACGAGCCATGAGGCGACCGCCGAACTTCGAGGAGTCCTCGCTGGCCCCAACCACCGCAACGCTACGCGGTGCGAAGACCGGCCACAGATCTGAAGGCGCCAGTGATTCCGTCCGGGCCTGATGTGCTGCGGCCGGAGGGGTTGGAGAGCACGTTCCAAGATGACCGTTCATGACGCCTGTGCCCGACCACCGGTCCAACGATTGATCGCTCCCGCCACCAGGATCCTTCTCCATCCCAGCCCCGGCAGTGAATGGCCGGGGACCTCACTCACGTTCCTTTGAGAGGAACACACACGCTGGCTCGGACATCGACTAGCCAGGGCCCTCGACCGCCGGCCTCTGGGGAAATGTGTGCAATCTATCTCAATGTAGAAGGCCTGTACAACCCTTGACCCCTCGCTCGCCGCTCTGTCAACATCAAGACAACCTCTGGGCCCAGTGTTCCTCTTAGGGGAACACTCTCGATGATGTGCGCGGGAACGACTCGAGGCGTCGACTACCGAGGGCGGGGGCGGAGCTGAGACAACGAGGAGTGGTGCATGAGCGGTCAAAGTCCGCCAGACGAGTTTGCGGTCACTGATGCCGTTGCCGAGGTTGCACGCGAGCGAACCGCACTGCTGGTCGTCGACATGCAGAAAGCGTTCATGCAGTCGACGTCCTCGCTGAGCCAGGTTGGACTCGATCCTGAGCGCCTGCGGCCTGCCATCCCCGGCACTCTGCAACTGGTCGAGGCCGCCCGTCGAGCAAACGTCCCGCGGATTTTCACCAGGTACGTCTATCTCCCGGGTATGGCCGACTTCGGACCCGTCCGAACGCGCAGATCGGCGCTCCGACGGCAGATCGGCTCATTGGCATTCGGCTCCACGGAGTCCGAACTTCTGGACGAGCTGCGCGTCGAGGATGACGAGTTCATCATCGACAAATCACGTCCCAGCGCGTTCTATGGAACTCGCCTGGAGCCGCTCCTGCGAAGCCTCGGCACCCAGGCTCTCGTCGTGTGCGGGGTTACGACCAACATCTGTGTGGAGACGACAGTTCGGGACGCAGGCCAGAGGGACTACGACACGTTCGTTGCACGCGATGCGGTGGCGGAGTACAGCGACTCACGGCACAACCACGCGCTGGAAGCCATCGCTTGGACCTTTGGGCAGGTCGTCTCGGTACGTGACGTGGTGCTCGCCTGGACGGATGACACCTGAGGTTGCCGCCTGGAATGAGGGTCTCGACTCTCGTATGACGGCCCTGCGGTGGGTCGGGGCCATCCATACCAGTACGGCACTCGGCCCTACAGCGGGGCACCAATGCCCATGTGCCTGGCGATGAGTTCACGTTGAATCTCGTTCGAGCCTTCGCCAAACGAGAAGAGGCGAGCATCGCGCCAGATGCGCTGCATGGGCGACTCCACCGTGTAGCCGGCGCTGGCGAGGATCTGCATCCCGTGATCGGTCACGAACTGCAAGGTCTCGGTGCCTACAGTCTTGCCGATCGCAGACCATCGTCGACTGTCGGCGCCGGTCGAAATGAGATGAGCAAGGTGCCTGGCCGTGAGGCGCGCCAGGTCGACCTTGATCTGCATGTCGACCAGCCGGTGACGAATCACCTGGTTCGTCGCGAGGGCCCGTCCGAACTGAATACGCTCCAGTGAGTGCTGTCGCGCCACGTCGACGGCGCGTTGGGCAGCCCCCACTGTCGTGGATGCGACCGAAGCTCGAGAGTAGTGGAGCGTTGAAGACAGGTGTGACATTCCGTGTCCTTCAGTGCCCATCAGTGCGTCCTCCGGAACTTCGACATCGTCAAAGCCGATGTCGAAACTGGGCATTGAGTTGTTGCCTACCTTCGGAATCACACTCATGCTCACACCCTGCGCATCCGAAGGAATGAGCAGCACGGAGAGCCCCTTGGTTCCCGATGAATGCGCGTCGGTTCGGACCACAGTCACAAGATGAGATGCGCCCTGGGCGTCGCTGATCCACGTCTTGCGACCGGTGACTACCCAGCCCCGGTCCGATCGTCGTGCCCGGGTCCTGACAGCCCCAACGTCGCTCCCAGCGTCCGGTTCGGAGAGGGCGAGTGTGAAGAACCGCTTGCCTGAGATCAGATCTGGAAGGTGAGTCTCTCGTTGCGCCTCCGAGCCGTACTCTGTCAATGACATGCCGCCGAAGGCCACCACGCGGGAAAGAATCGACCCGAGCGCGTACCAGCGGTGCGCCAACTGTTCCTGAACGTGGCTCACGACTGTCCAAGGGGCATCGTATCCGCCATAGTGGGCAGGAAATGGTATTCCGAAGAGACCGAGGTTTGCCAGTCGCGGAAGGAAATCATAGGGGGTCCGATGGTCCTGGTCCCAAGCCTCGACCGCATCGAACGGGACTTCTCGGTCCAGGAAACTCCCCACGGACTCCAGAAGGTCGTCTATCGGGACGTCCATGACCACAGACCTCCTCACAGCTCCGGGAGCTCGGACACCAACAGGTCCTTACGGATCTTGCCGAGCGCGTTCTTCGGAAGGCTATCCACCGCGAACACTTCGCGGGGCCACTTATAGCGGGCCAGCTGTTCCCGGCAGATCGACATGAGAACGTCCGACGTGACTTCCTCGGACAGGACCACGAAGGCCGCAACCTCCTCGTTGAACTCCTTGGATGACCAGCCGACCACGGCGCACTCGACCACGGCTGGGTGACTCAGGAGGACGGACTCGACGTCCGACGGGTAGATGTTGACACCGCCTCGGATGATCATGTCCTTGGATCGCCCACGGATGCGGAGGTACCCATCTTCATCCAAGGAGCCCAAGTCACCGGGATAGAACCAGCCATCCCTGAAGGCATCCCCCACCGGTTCGTCGCCGTAGTAGGAGTTGGCCACCGACGGTCCGCGGTAGCGGATCTTGCCGGTCTCACCCACGGCAACCTCTTGTCCTGCATCGTCGGCACACATAACGTCGACCCCGAGCACGGGCCGCCCGACGGTTGCACTCTTACCGTCAGCAGCATCCCCTCGTAGAAGGCTGATCCCGCCGCCTTCTGTCGATGCGTAGTACTGCAGGAATCCTGGTCCGAACACGTCCAAGAGGCGGTCTCGCTCATCAGCGTGTAACGCCGCGCCGGAAGAGATGACGGTCTCCACTTGCGACATTCGCTTAAGCGTTTGATCGCCCGCCTGGAGGAACCGTCGCAGTATTGTCGGGACAAGGAAGGCAGAGTCGATTCGGAACTCTTCTGCATAGTCCGCAAATCGCTCGGGCGTGTACGGGTTGCGCATCAGTACGACGGTGCCGCCCGAGTAGAGCACGTGAAGAGCGAACGCACGGCCCCCTCCGTAGTAGAGCGGCGTGCACGACAGGAAGCGTGAGCGCCCGTTCAGGCCCAGCTCGGCCCAGAACACACGGAACCTGGAGAGGAACTGGCTGGTCCTCAGCAGGGGTCCCTTCGGACGTCCCGTCGTACCCGATGACAAGGAGAGGATCAGCGGAGGATCCGAGGCGTCGGGTACTCCGACATCGAGGCCGCTCAGGTCCGGGAGGCGGTCGTCGCCACCGACGACCATCCTGGGAACTCCGGGCACGGCCTCAGCATCCGGCTCGCTCACAACGAGCGAAGCGCGAAAGGCCGTCAACGCCTGAGCCTTCTCTGCGGCGGTCCACCGGCAGTCAACCGGTTGGATCACCGCGAGCGCTCGGGCGCAGGCGAAGAGCATGACAAGGTGTTCAACGGTGTCTTTCAGATCCAGCCCAACGATGTCTCCCTCGCGGACTCCCTGGTTGATCAGGCGGCTGGCTCCAACTGACACCAGCTCCTCCAGATCTCGGTATGTGATCGATCTATCGGCCTCCGGGTCCAGAATAGCGATCTGATCACCCCGGTATCTCGCATGCAAGGGCAGCGTCTCGGACAGGTTCACCGTGACTCCTCAAGACTGTCATCTAGGAATTCGTCTATCACACGCGCCAGGGCATCGAAATGGGTCTCCAGGCGATCAGCCTCGATGAACCGTGACACGGCTGCGGGTGTCGCGGCGCTCAATTCCTTGAAGTAGGGCGCAAGCACATCCTGTTCTCCCACGGTGACGAGGCACGGAAGGCTCAGTTGTGCAAGCTTCTCCCTCTTGGGGTATCGGAAGGCTGCAAGATATGAGTGGCGGAACGTCGAAAGCGCTTTCAGAACCTCCACGGACTTGATGTGCAGGAAATCTGGATCAGGGACGGAGACCTTGGTCCGGCTGGCCGCGCTGCGTGAGAACCAGGGAAAGGACATGTAGCCTCTCGTCACAAAGTGCCACACCCAAGCCAGGTGGGAGCCGTGATCGGTGGGCTCGACGGCTGGACAGTACTCCTCCTCGAAGTCGGCGCTTTCCGACCGAGAGTAGAGACCCATACCGTCGATCACTAGGTGTTTGATCCTCGCTGGGTGAGTCAGAGCCAGCTCCACCGCCAGATGTGCGCCGGTATGGCTCCCATAGACGTCAACCTCGGAGAGACCCAAACCCTGCATGGCCTCGTAAGCCACATGGGCGAAATCCTCAATCCCGCGAACGGAGTCACTCGGCGGGCAAGAGTCCCCATTGCCCAGTGTGTCCAAGGCATAGACGGATCGTGAGGGCCGGATACGTGCCATCAGCGGGAGGAGCATGGCCGCACTCCCCGGCGAAGCATGAAAGAGCACGAGTGGGCGACCGCTGCCCTGCCTGTACCGGTAGTGGACCTGACCTTGAGAGGTGTCGACGAAACCACGCCTGAACACCTCGTCGCCGAAGATCCCGCCGCTCGGCCAGGTCATGCACCAACCGCCGGCGCCTCGACATCCGCCAGGTCATACAGGCGCAGCGCATTGTCACGCATGAACTTGCGCATGGAGTCCTCACGGATCCCCAGTTCCTCGATCTCTTGCACGGCCCGCTCAGGATCGATGACCGGATAGTCCGTGCCGAACAGAACTTTGTCCGAGCCCCATGAGTCGATGAACTTGACGAAATTGGGAGACCAGTGCCGGGGTGCGTAAGCATCCGATCCGATGTAGACGTTCGGGTGCTTGTAGGCAACCGCGATCATCTCTTCATCCCACGGCCACCCAATGTGAATCCCGACGATCTTCAACTCCGGGAAGTCGCAAGCAATCGTGTCGAGCGTGATGGGCCGTCCCACACTCTTCAACGGACGCTCATCCGTGTAACGGAGGCAGTGGCCCACTTGCATCTGAATCGGGATGTCCAACTCACAGCACTTGGCGTAGATCGGGTAGTAGCGTGCGTGGTCCGGGGCCATCTCGAACCAATGCGGGTACAGGTGAGCGCCGATGAAGCCGAGGTCCTTCACAGCGTGCTCAAGCTCCCGCAGGCCCGCCATTCCCTCCGTGGGGTCTACGCCCGCAAGCCCGCTGAAGCGGTCCGGGTACCGCTGAACAACGTCCGCCACCTGTTCATACGAGATCCGGCGGTGGATCTTATGCATGCGACTGCCAGACTTCACCGCGGCGAGGAAGGAGCGCTCCACGCCGGCCCTGTCCATCTTGGCCACGTAGTCCTCGACGCTGAACCGGCCGACCGCCTCGTCCTTGTTGCCGATCTTCCCCTTGATGAAGTCGTCCAGCCACGCGGGCCTTTCGTCGATGGCTTCCTCGAACTCGAAGTTGGTGACCGCATCGATCGCGTTCGTGATCACGACATGTCTCCCTCGTCTGTGTTTGGAAAGTGGCATGCGACACGACTCTGCCCCCGAACGTGGGCGAGGTCAGGGCGCTCTTCTCTGCATAGGTCCTGGACCTTCCAGCAACGGCTGGCGAACGGACACCCCGGTGGCGGGTTTGCAGGATCAGGAAGCTCGCCCCTCACGGCTACTCGGGCAGGGCGCGGCGCCGTCGGCGTGTCCGGAGGGATGGCATTGAGCAGCGCCAGCGTGTAGGGATGCTGAGGGTCGTCGAAGACGTTCTCGGCAGGCCCTTCCTCAACTACCTGGCCGAGGTACATCACGGCCAGGTAGTCGGAGACATGGCGGACGACGGACAGGTCATGGGAGATGAACAGGTACGAGAGCCCATGCAGTTCCTTGATCCTATTCAGGAGATTGAGAACTTGTGCCTGCACCGACACGTCCAAGGCAGAGACGGCCTCATCGAGCACGATCACCTTCGGATCCAGGGCAAGCGCACGAGCGATCCCTACGCGCTGGCGCTGTCCCCCCGACAACTCGTCCGACCGGCGTGTCAGGTAGCCCTCGTCCAGTCCAACCTCCAGCAGAAGCTCGACCACCTTGCTCCGATACTTCTTCGACGATCCGCCGAACTGGACCCTGAGCGGTTCCGACACCACGTCCAGAACTTTCCAGCGCGGGTTGAGGGACGACGCTGGATCCTGAAACACCATCGATACGGTGCGTCTGTGCTTTCGCAGTGCGGAGCCCTTCATGGCTGACATGTCGTGACCCAGTACCCGAACCGCCCCTTCCGTCGGTGCCTCCAGCGCAACCGCGACCTTCGCTAACGTCGACTTGCCGCATCCGGACTCACCGACCAGGGCAACGGTCTGACGGGGATGGACGGTGAGGGTCACGCCGTTCACGGCCCTGACGTCGCGCGTGCCCGTCACACCTCGTTGGCGGTACCGCTTCACGATGTCCTTGAACTCGAGTGCCGGCTCGTGGGAACTCACTGCATGTCCTCATTTCCTGGCTCCGGCGGAAGCGTCCACGCTGCGCCGTCCCCGTCCCAGGTGGCGCGGTGGCAGGCAACCAGGTGTCCGGTGGCGCCAGTCAAGGGCGGCTCAATCGAGTCGCATCCCGCCGAGTGGTCGCTGAGTGGACAGCGCGGATGGAAGCGGCAACCGTCGATCTTGCTCGATGCGGAAGCAGCCATTCCGGGGATAGCGTCCAACGATGGCTTGCGCTCGCTCATCAGAGGACGACTTCTCATGAGGGCCTTCGTGTAGGGGTGCCCGGGATTTTCGAACAGCCGCTGGACCCAGGCGGTCTCCACGATGCGGCCGGCGTACATCACAGCCACCTCGTCACACATCTCGGCGACGACGCCCAAGTCATGCGTGATCAGGAGCACCCCTGCCCCGGTCTCTTCCTTCGCACGTTTGAGCACTCGAAGAACCTGATCCTGAATGGTGACGTCCAGGGCGGTCGTGGGCTCGTCAGCGATGATGAGCTTGGGGTCGTTCGCGATCGCCATGGCGATCATGACGCGTTGGCGCATGCCGCCGGACAGCTCGTGGGGATAACGCGAGAGCTGGGTCCTGGGCTCCGGAAGGTTCACGAGTGAGAGCAGCTCCACGGCGCGCTCGGTCGCATGCCCACGGGAGATCTCGGGCTGATGCGCCCTAATGACGCCGTTCAGTTGGCGTCCCAGAGTCAATACTGGATTAAGCGCGGTCATGGGGTCCTGGAAGACCATTGAGGCCACGCTTCCCCGGATATCGGTCAGTTCCTTGTCACTCAGACCGAGGAGGTCTCTGCCCAGAAGGCGAATGGAGCCAGACTGGACGACGCGGCGCTTGTCGTGGAGGCCTAGGACAGACATTGCGGTCACACTCTTACCGGATCCCGACTCGCCAACGAGTCCCATGACGCGTCCTGGCGCCACATCAAGGGTCACACCTCGAACCGCCTGCATGGTGCCCGAGGGGCCCTGAAAGCCAACACGAAGGTCGTTGATCTCCAGCAGCTGTCCACGGCCGTCCGCATCAATCATCGAGCTCCCCCGTCCATCGCCGACTGCCGAAGTTGATCCCAGCGACAAGGAGGAAGATCAACAGACCCGGCAGGATGATCATGTGAGGTGCCGTCGAGACGTAGGACTGTGCTTCGAACACAAGGAGGCCCCAACTCGTGGCGGGCGGCCGTACACCCAGGCCTAAGAACGAAACGGTGGCCTCCAGCATCACCATCTCCCCAACGTCGATGGCCGCGACGATCGCGATGCTCCGGACCACGTTCGGCGCCAGGCTCCGAGACATGATCCGCGGGGCGCTGGCTCCGCTGAGGCGTGATGCGCTGACGTAATCCATCCGGCGCAGCTTCCGGGTCTGGGTTCTGGCCACTCGCGCGTAGGGCATCCAACTCGACAACCCGAGAGTTACCGTGATGACGCCGGCGTCTCGTGGAAGGAGAGCCATCGCTGCCACGAGCAGAAGCACGCGCGGAATGGACAACTGGACATCGGCCAGGGTGGTGACGCCGCGTTCCACCACACCGCCCAAATACCCAGCGAGGATGCCGAGCACTGTACCGAGCACGGAGGCGATGAGGGTCGCTCCCAACGCAATTCGCAGGGCGTAGGTGCCAGCCAGCGCCAACCTGCTCGCGAGGTCACGACCGAGCTGGTCAGTCCCGAGGATATGCAGATTGCCTTCCGGGTCTGACTCGAATGGCCCCAACAGAGCTCGGCTCACATCCTGTCCCGACGGGTCGTATCCCGGCAACAGGGGAGACATGGTGACGAAGAGCAGGACGCTGATCAGGAATGTCGCGCCGACCCAGGTCGATGCGTCCCATCTCCGTCCCGGGCGTGATCTCTTCTTTGGGATGGTGGAGGTGCTAGTCATGGCGAACTCGCGTCCGTGGGTCTAGAAGTCCGACGATGATGTCGACCACGAAGTTGGCGAACACGAAGATTGTGGAGATGAGGATTACACCAGCCTGGAGAACCGCGTAGTCGCTGTTCTCCACGGCATCGATCATCGCCCTTCCGACTCCGGGCCAACTGAACACGGTCTCGGTCACCACGGTGCCGCTGAGCAGGACCGCGAAGTTGATCCCTGCCAGAGTGACCACCGGAAGCACGGCATTCGGCATCGCGTGCTCGAAGAGAATCCTTCGTCGGGAGATTCCCATGGCCTTGGCCGTTCGGATGTGGCCAGATGCGTACTCGGACCGGAATTCTGAGGCCATGAGCCGCAGGTACACAGCGACCTGGATGGTCGCCAGCGTTGCCACCGGCAACACGAGGTTGGCCAGACTGCCCTGCCCCAGTGCCGGCAGCCAGCCCAGCCACACCGAGAAGACGAGAATGAGCAGCCAGGCGAACCAGAAGACTGGGATTGCCTCGCGTCCTAATGCGACCCAGAGGAAGAAGGTCTGCAACTTACGGCTGCCCGTCAGTTGGACGAGAATGGTAATCCCGAAGGCGATCACGAGGCCGATGATGAAGGCTGGCACCGCGATGTCGAGTGTCGCCGGGATCTTCTCGACAACGACGTCGAATGCGGGACGAGCCTCGTAGAACGACTCTCCGAAGTCTCCACGAAGAGTTCCGCGGATGTAGGAGAGGTACTGGACGAGGATGGGCTCGTCCAGCCCAAGCTCTCGCCGCATCTGCGCAATCTGCTCGGCCGTCGCCCCTTCGCCGACCAACTGGGACGTCGGGTCACCGGTGACTCGACCCAGGAAGAACACCAGCGTCACGACGCCCCATACAGATACCAGCATCTGGAAGACCCGCTTGGCGGCGTAGACAGCCATCGGTGACCTCCTTCGCTATCTGCGGGTCATGATGCGGGGGTAACCTCCTTGACCCGAACCTGCGTGTCCGCCCGGGGAGCCCAGTCGAACTCTGCCGACACGCCACCCGTCTGAAGCTCCGTGAATAGCCACACGTACGGAGCGTCCTCGCTGGCGGCTTGGAACAGCTCCGAGATGGCATCCGCGCGCGCGGCCTCGTCGTCCTCCGCCAACTGCTCGGCAGTCAACTGGTTCACGGTTTCGTTGCTGTAGGAGGTACGGGTCGGGTTGGTGAGGAACTCCTGGATCGGAGTGGCCGCGTCCATGCCGCTCGGACCGTAGGTGTGAAGATAAATGCCCTTCAGCGACTTCTTCGCGTCGAACCAGTCGGAGAGGAAGCTCGAATACTTGACCGGCGCGAGTTCCACATTGATACCGGCCTCCTCGATCTGGCCCGCGATCAACTGGGCAAGATTTGTCATCCACGGGGTGCGGTCCGTCGGATAGGTGAACGTTATCGTCTCCCCTTCGTAGCCGGACTCGCTGACCAGCTCTTTCGCAGCCTGGAGGTCTCGTGTGGGCACAGGCATGTCCTCATCGAACCCGAACGTGGCCGGCGTGACCGGTTGGCCGTTCGGCTTGGCCTGTCCCGCGAGGACGGTGACCATGGCCTCACGGTCGACCGCCGCAGCGATCGCCTGGCGGAAGCTGTTGTCGGACAGGGGTCCGTCCTCCAGGTTCATGCCGAGGTAGGCCACACGGTTGGTCTCGGCAGTTTCGAGCTCGATGTTCTCCGCAGACTCCAGACTCTCGATCTCCTCCGGAGGAACCGTCGGAACGATGTCGACGTCACCGGCGCGAAGGGCTGAGACGGCCGAGGTTACGGACGGAACGATTTGGAACGTGGCCCGCTCCACCGCGGGAGCGTCTCCCCAGTACTGCTCGTTGGCAGAAAGTTCCATCACAGTGTCGACGGCCCACCGGGCAACCTTGTAAGGACCCGACCCGATGGGCTTGGTGGCGAAGGCCTCGGGATCCTCGGCGTACGCCTCATCCGGGACTATGGAGAAGACGTTGAGCAGGCGGCCCCAGTCGCTACGCGGACTGTCGTGGACAAAGCGCACAGTCGTGTCGTCCACCTTCTCGACCGCCGTCAAGGTCGCAACCGCAGCGGCGTAGGGCGACGTCTTGTCCTTCTTGATGGTTTCGAAGGTGAACACAACGTCATCGGCCGTGAGGGGTTCGCCGTTGGAGAATTTCACCCCATCTCGCAAGGTGAACTCCCACACCTTGCTCTCCTCCGTGACCTCCCATTCGGTGGCCAGTACGCCCTCCAGCTCACCGTCCGTAGAGATGGCGGTGACTGTGTCGAAGATGTTGCTGTACGTCCCGGTGGCGTTTGCGGAGTACTCCTTGGTGGGATCCAGCGTGGACACGTCCTGCTGAAGAGCGATCACCACGGGCTCACCGGCGTCGCCCTCGCCCCCGCTCTCGCCGCCACCGGATGTGGCCGCCGAGCACGCCGACAGCCCGACCGCTGCGATGAGAGCCAACGCCACGGCGGCGGATCGTGGCCGACCAGCGGTGCCCGCGTCGCTCCGCTCAACGAGATCTCGACGTACATCGACTCCTAGTCGCACCTCAAAGCTCCCTTCCGTTCCGCCAGACGGAACAGACATGAATATAGGTCGCTAGTGTTCCACTGCAGATTCCGTGCGTCAATGGCCACTCCCTCGGGGCCCGATCCATGTTGTCGATGGACCACGGCTCAGAGCGGTTCCTTTCAGGGGAACACGGACGCCGGGTCTCCACTCGGCGGCGGCCCCGCTCAGCAGCCGCTGATACGGCCTGGGGAAACCATCGCGCAGAGAGGGCGAAATCGGCCGACAGGTCGATCGCGACGTACCCGGCCGGATCGCCGGCGCCGGAATCGACGTGGTCGACGAGGAGCCGCTGAACCCAGACAGCCCGTGGCGGACACTTGGACAGCGTCGCGCCGGCGACGCATGTTCGGAGGCGACACCGAGGGGACGGACCCGCTCGTCCGCCGACCTCGTCGCCGCGGCCGCGTTGGAGTTCGCCCGAACGGACAAGAGCCGCGCGCCGCGCCCGATCCCTACCAGCTCACCGGTGGAGCAGTTGCTGCCGCCGCCGCTCGTGCCAGCACCACAATCGCCGGGTACGTCTCCGCGGAGGTAGCCCGCCGCGCCGGCCTCCCCTCGGGCACACCGGTCGTGTCCGGCGCTGCCATTTCCGCCGGGATCCACGCGAGCTCCCTGAGCGTTAACAGCTCCGAGTTGTACAACGGCTAGACGGTATGACGTGACTGGCTCGATCTGAGCTGGTTGCGGGCCGGGGCCTCACTCACAAGATTCGTGGGTTACCGAGCAGGGGCTGCCTGCTCGGCCTATCCGACAGTTGTGGGAGGCCCCGGTGTTTACCGAGCGTACGAGTGTGGGGCTCGACGTGCACGCCCGATCGGTCGCGGCAGCCGCGATCGATGGCGTCACGGGCGAGCTGTTCCAGACGAAGCTGACTCCGTCTTATGGCCACATCCGCGCGTGGGTCCAGGGTCTGCCCGGCCCGGTGGCGGTGGCCTATGAGGCCGGCCCGACCGGGTTCGGGCTGCATCGCGATCTGACGGCGGCGGGGATCCGGTGCGAGGTGGTCGCGCCGAGCAAGTTGCAGAAGCCTGCAGGTGACCGGGTCAAGACCGATGCCAAGGACGCGATCCACCTGGCTCGGCTGCTGCGGTTGGACGAGATCACTTCGGTGTCGATCCCGACCGTCGACCAGGAAGCTGCCCGGGATCTGGTCCGGGCGCGGGAGGACTGCCGTGGTGACTTGATGCGGGCCCGGCACCGGTTGTCCAAGTTGTTGTTGCGGCACGGGATCGTCTACGACGGCGGGGACGCGTGGACCGGAAGACACGACGTCTGGTTGGGTCACGAAGCGCTGCCACAACTCACATCCAAAGCGACCCGGCTGACCTTCGACGCCGACTACGAGGCCGTGCTCGCGACGAAGGCACGGCGTGACCGGCTGGATGCGTCGATCGAACAGATGGCCGCCGAGTCCGAGTTCACCCCGATGGCGCGGCGGCTGGGGTGTCTGCGTGGGATCAGCACCCTGACCGGGTTCGGGTTGGCGGTCGAGATCGGTGACTGGCACCGGTTCACTGGCAACACGATCGGCTCCTTCGTCGGTCTGATGCCCAGCAAGTGCTCCTCGGGGACATCGCGGGTGCAGGGGTCGATCACCAAGACCGGCAACACTCATGTGCGCAGGCTGCTGGTCGAGGCCGCCTGGCACCACCGTCCCCGCTACCGGGTCGGGAAGACCATGCGTGACCGCTGGGACCTGGCCCCTGCGGCCGCACGCATCCGGGGCGACGAGGGCAACCGACGACTCCACCACCGGTGGGTGCGATTCATCGAGCGACGCAAGAGGAACACGGTCGCCAACGTCGCCATCGCACGCGAGCTGGCCGGCTGGTGCTGGTCGCTGGCCACGATGGAGGACTAACACCCCACGAACTGCTTCGTCGCCCACCGGGCCGGTGGCAGCGCGTGGAACGACCCGCGAAACAACTATGAGCAGCCCGACCCATCGGGCGACGCTCGACCCTAGACACGCGGACACGCTTCAGCCGAACCACCGTCCAGCGGTAACCAACCCGCGCATACCAGTCTAACCGCGCGCCGCCAACGACACGCTCACCAAGCCCCCACCACGACGAAGTACGAGGCGCCCGCCCCGAACACTCGAGACGGGCGCCTCACCCTGCCTCTTGACAGGAAGTCACTCCATATCAGCTGAGCAACGGCCACGGGAGGTCGTCCTTTAGCGGGTCCGCGGAGGATGTTTCCTGGCCGTGCTGATGGCTACTGCGAAAAGGGCGTAGTGGAGGGACCACATCTGCGCCCGAAACGTACCACGGTGCCTGGCATGTGACGTCAGCCTGGAGGTGGTCGCGGGGTTTGGGTAGTGCGAACGGTGAGTAGTTTTTGGTGTACTGCTTGCGGTCACATCCGGTATTTTGGTAAAATCGTTACGCCGCGTTGGGGCCCGCGGGGTATTCGACCTCGGCGCGGGAGGGGCGTTACAGGTGAATGTTCGGCGTCGGTCTTCTTTTATTTTCGGTGGTTTCTGTTTTCGTGTGGCCGCGGTCGCGGCCCGTTTGCCAGTTGTCGCGAGCCTGCTTGCCGAGTTGTCCGACGGTCGCCGGGAGGTCGAACTGTCGACGGGTCCGGTTCATTATCGGGCGGATTCTGGCCAGTGGCGGGCGACCGACACCACGGTGCGGTCGACGGATGAGCCGGGGCTCGGTTCGCAGGCATCTACCGCCAAGCACGTCCCACTAAAACAGCGTGCCGACAACACGTGAAGCGACCAATCTGCTGACGGACTTGCACGATCAGGAAAGGTTGCAACCAGAATGCGCGACGGCAAGGCTCATACAGCGGAATGGAAAACACAGCTTCAGAACGGCAATAAAGAGTCAGCCGATCACGATATCACGCCGGAACGATCTGTGCGGGTAGTGGCCTTTGCGCAGGGACCATCTCTCGAAACTGCGGCGCTTCATGCTCTCCTGACGTCCCTTCCGAGCATTGAGCTAGCAGCGATTGTGACCACCTATGATGAACTCATACCCTCAATCGAGCGTCATAGTCCTGAGATTGGCCTTATCGTCGTTCAGAGGGCCGACACGATGCTTTTTAATTTGGCACATGTGCTACGCGAACATCCAGGGGACGCTCGTGCAGTAGTCGTGGCCGAAACCATGGCTTCAAGCCAGGTCCAGGGCCTTATAGAGCTCGGAGTTCACGGGATGTTTCTAGCCCAGATCTCTCCCCAGCAGCTCGTTGCTGCGCTGCGAGCGATTCAGCTTGGGCAGATCGTGCTGGACCCGATGCTGATGCTTGGCCTCAACCACCAGGGTCGAGAGTTATCCGCTCGGCAAGAACAGATAATTGAGTTACTCGTCCGTGGTGCGCAGAATGAGGTGATCGCTCGGCGGTTGTCGATAAGCAACTCCACACTCAAACGAGAGTTGAAAGAAGTCCGCGCTAAGTTGAACGTGAAGGATCGGACGGAAATAGTTTCTTATGCCATTAATGCTGGCTTTATTCTTTGGTGAAGTGGAGCCGCAGGCGGTGCCTGAGTGGGAAACTGAGAACCAATCGACGACCAAATTTTACACCCGACACGCTACTGTTCTCTCTGAGATACGGTGCCAACGGTAATGACTTGATGGCCGGTTCCGGAAAGTGGAGAGCGAGCTTCGACATGTATGTCGTAGTCCCCGACCATGGCAACTTTCGTAGTGGCCTCGTAGTACCCAGGTTGGCCCGGAACCTCGGTGAGTGTAATCGGTCCTTGACGGTGCGCGAGCGGCATGGCGCTCATATCTGTGAACGCGACTGCATCGGCTCGAAGCAACGCGGAGTCCGAGGCCGCTGAACTGATGCGTGCCTCGATGTGAACCCGGAGATTGCCCAGATGCTTGGCTTTCACGTCAACGTTGGCTTGGGGCGTGGCGCTGTCCGCAGGGTCGTTCGCGGCTGCAGGATCGACCTGGCCCTGATGGTCATGCGCTTGGAATTCCGGGCTGGGCCCGAACAGGACGGCCGCTATGACGATGGCTAGGGCAGCGGTCAGCCCAGCGCCAAAACCTGTCAGCAGACCTCGCCTATAGGCGGCCTTTACGGCAGGCCGACGGTACGGCTGCCTTGTCATCGGCCGGGAGACTCGGCTATGACCAGACGCGGAGGGACGACGGTCCTTCGTCACGAGCGCCATGGTCAGGACTTCCCGTCGCGCCCTACGTCTGTGAGCACGGATCGGTGCAAGCAAGGATCTATCACAGGGTGACCACCACCTCCATAGGCCAAAGCCACGTCCTAGTCGCGGGTCATCGCAACCCGGAACCCGGAGGGACTCCTTACCAACCCAAGGTCACCTAGCCGTGTGCGGTCATTCAAGAGCCTGCGTAGAACACGGACCACAAGGCTCACACATTGAGCCAAGAAGGCCATGTCCTTGGTCCCGAATGGTTCAGTGGACGAGCCCGTCAACTCGAAGAACCCGCTGCCAGCCGCGCCGCCATCCCGTGATTGTCGGCAGAAAGCTCCGGCCTGCCGAAGCCCCACCTGATCGACAGTCATGCGGTCGGCAACCAGCGTGTAAGTGAGCTTCCCCCGCCTTTCCGGGGGGTTTGTTATCTGGCATCGGCCGATTCGGTTTGCAGGGTAACCGGTCGAGTTTGATCTTGCTGTTGGGTGTAGTGGGCGGCCTCGTACTCGTCGGGTGATAGGCCGCCGAGTCGGGCCGGAATGCGGTGGGTTGTACCAGCCGTCGATGTGCGGAACAGTGCGTTGTCGGCCTCGTCGCGGGTGCGCCAGGTGTTGCGATACACCAGTTCGATCTTGAGCGTGGACCATAGGTTCTCGGCATCGTCCGCTGAGCCATTTTGGACCAGCGGCATGGCCTTCTTGGCTCAATGTGTGAGCCTTGTGGTCCGTCTTCTACACAGACTCTTGAATGACCGCACACGGCTGGGTGACCTTTGGGTTGGCAAAGTGTTCCTCCGCGTTTCGGGTTGCGATGACCCGCGACTGAGACGTGGCTTTGGCCCAGGAGGTGGACTGCGTGGAGTCCTCGATCGGTGCAGCAGACGCCACAACGCTGATATTCGGGTTAGTGCTGATCGGGGTAGTGCTCACCCGGATCAGCCGGATCAGAGTGCGCCGCGCCCTGGCGCAGCTGCCCGCCGCGGCGGCGCTGGTGGGATGGTGGGCGTTGACCGCGGTGGCGGTGTGGTTCGGCGCCACGACAGTGGCTGCGGCGGCGACCGATCCGCCGCAGGCGACCGATCCGGGTAATCCGTGCACGTCCGGGGCGACGGTGCGCAATTTTGACGTCTCGCTGATCAACATCCCGCTGTTCCTGAACCGCTTCGGGGATGTGGTGCCCGAGGGACGCATGTACGTGCTGGATGAGAACATCGCGCAGGTACGGGCGACCTTCACGGATGCGGCCAACCCGTTCGAGCCGAAGGACCTCATCGAGCCGTTGGTCTTGCGGGTGAACCGTGGCGACTGCGTGGAGATCTCGTTCACCAACCGGCTGCACGAGCCGGCCCCCGACTTCAACCGGAATGATTCGATCTTCACCCTGCCCGGCGAGACGCTGCTGGCCCCGGGGGCGGACACATCGCCGGCGCGGCAGTTCGCGCCCGCCCTCACGGAGCCGGACAACGACTTCGATCCGGCCAACGCGCCGCCGGCGTCGATGCACTTCGACGGGCTGAGCTATGACGTGAAGGGCTCGGACGGTACCGCAGTGGGGAACAACCCGAACTCCACCGCACAGCCGGGGCAGGCTGTGGTGTACCGGCTGTTCGCCGATATCGAGGGTGAGTTCCAGTACAAGGACGGCGCCGACCTGTCCTCGCACCAGGCGGATGCCGGCCGGTTCATCGGGTCCACCGGCTTCGGGGCCTTCGGCGGGATCATCGTGGAGCCGGAGGGGGCAAGCTGGTTCGACATCAACACCGGTGAGCCGCTGGCGTCCGGCACCCGGGCCGTCATCAAGCAGCCTAATCGGCCGGACTTCCGCGAGAACACCATGTTCATGCACGACGAGGTAGAGGCCGAGCCGGGGATCCTGACCCGCTTCTGCGTGCCTGGCGGTGGCTGGAACAGGGGCGGCGATGACGGGGCCGGGTCAGGCGACGAGTGCATCCGCCCGACCCAGGCTCAGATCGACCTGCTCTCCGCGGGCACGTTCGACAACCTCTCCGGCGGGGACGCCGACGCGCTGATCCACGGGGAGATCCCGGTCAAGCTGGAGTGGTTCGCGTTCAACTACCGCTCGGAGCCGGGAGTCAACCGGGAGGAGGTCGGCTGCCCGGAGCTGAACGACCCGAACAGGCCGTTCAACGCGCCGGCGTGCGTCGGCGAGGAGACCAGCCTGAGCTCGTGGCCGTTCGGTGACCCGGGCGGTGGGGACCTGGTGTTCCACGGCTACCGTAACGAGCCGACCGTCCAGCGGCTGTTCCACACGGCCGAGCAGGAGACGCACACCTTCCACCAGCACGTGCAGCGGTGGCCGTTCGACCCCGAGGACGAGGGCGGCCAGGACGAGATCTTCGACCGGGCCTTCGCCACCCAGGTGAGCAACCCGATCGATGTGCAGTCGGTTAGCCCCGGCTCGCACTACAGCCTGGTGCTCGAGGGCGGTCTGGGCAGCCCGGACGAGAACGTCGACGGCAGCATCGGGGACATCATCTTCCATTGCCACCTGTATCCACACTTCGCCAGCGGGATGTGGGGCCTCAACCGCTCCCACGACGTACTCGAAACCGGTGGCCGGCTGCTGCCCGACGGCACGCCAGTGCTCGCACTCGAGCCGTTGGAGGATTTCGACTACGAGCCGGACACCTCACAGATCATCGACCCGCCTCCGAGCCCGGACGCGAACAACCCGGGGTTCCCGTTCTTCGTGCCGGGCCAGTTCGGGTTCAAGGCGCCCAAGCCGCCGCTGGGTGTGCCCTCCCGCCGGGAGCTTGCCGACGGGGGAACATTCCCGCCCACGCAGTTGGAGCGCAACGCAGCGTCTGACGACGCTCAGGTGCCGGGCGCGTTCTTCGTTGACCACTGTCCTGCCAGCGCCCCAGTCAAACGCTTCGATGTGGTGGCCGTGCAACCCCCGCGGCTGCAATACAACGCCGACAAGGAATGGACCAATCCGCAGCCCAGGGTGTATGTGCTCGCCGAGGACAGGGAGGCGGTGGAAAGCGGGGCGATGAAACCGGAGCCGTTCTCGCCGCTGCTCAATGTCGGGGACTGCGTGGAGTACCACCTGACCAACGGGCTACCGGACGAGTACGGGGGCACCGTCTTCGACCGACTACAGGAAACCAACGAGACCGGCATCCACCAGCACATGGTCGAGTTCGACGTGCTGTCCTCGGACGGGGCCGCCAACGGGTGGAACTATGACCAGGGCGCCGATGCCGAGACCGTGCTCGGCAACGATGACACGATCATCTACCGGGACTATGTACAGTCGCCGGTACGCACCAACTCGTTCCATGACCACTTCTTCCCCAACGTCACGCAGGACGCGGGCCTGTTCGGCGGCGGGTCGGTGCATCCGGCCGGATGCACGTTCCACGACCCGGTATCCGGCAAAACTGTGGAGGTCGGCACGATCGTGGACATCCACTGCCCCGGGAACGATGACGACTACCGGAACGTGTCGCTGTTCATCGAGGATCAGGTCCCCATGTTCCAGCGCGAGGACCCGAATCTCCCGAACGACCAGGACTTCATCGACCCGTTCGCGAGTAACTTGCTGGGTTTTGACGCGGTGCCGATCTTCCCAGCGAAGTTCCCCTCCAGCGCGGACGACCGGGGATCGATGGGGATCAACTACAGCCTGGAGCCGTTCGAGGCTCGCCGCGGTGGCGGGGGCGCGAACCTGTTCAATTCCAAGTTCTGGGGGGATCCGGCCACCCCGATGCCGCGGGCGTTCGCCGGTGACCGGGTGACCTTCCGACTATTCCAGCTCTCCCAGGAGGAATCGCACGGGTTCAACCTGCACCGGCTGCGATGGAAGTTCGAACCCGACGACCCGGAGTCCGCCCTGACGCAAGCCCAGCACATCGGGATGCTGGAGTACTTCGAGTCGAGAATCCCCACCGACAAGGAGAACGCCGACCCCAAGGGTTTTGAGCTGCGCGACTACCTGTACAACTACGGCGGGGCCGACGACTGGTTCCTCGGCGCCTGGGGGCTGCTGCGGGTCTCCGGCTGCGACTTCCATCAGCAACTGAAAGACCTCAACGATATCTACGCTCATCCGGATATCAAGTTTGACCAGCTGCGCCAGCTGCCCGACAACTCGGTCGCCAACTGCCAGCAGCAGAGCGATCCCGTCGTGCGTCAAGCCGGCCAGCCATGCCCGACCGGTGCGCCGGTACGCGACTATCGCGTGGTGGCGTTCAACCAAGATATCCCCTACAACGACATGCAAGATGCCGACCCGACCACCGTCGAACACGACCCGAACGGGGTGATGTATGCCCTCGAAGAAGATGTGGCAGCAATCCGAGACGGGACCAAACCACCCGAGCCGCTGATCCTGCGCGCCAACCAGGGCGACTGTATCGAGGTCACCCTGAGCAACGAGATCGACTCGACACTGATGCAGCCACACTGCTTCGAGGCCATCGAGCCGGGGCAACTGGCCACCACCGCAGCGAACACCTACCCCGACTGCATCGACGTCCCACCGAAGAATGAGGCGAACGTGCCGGGCTTCTTCCCGTTCCCGGTCGGCTCGCGGGTGTCGCTGAATCCGCACGGGGTGAACTATCACATCGGCTCCGACGGAGCCAATGTCGGGCTGAACTTCGACACCACGATTGCGCCCGGTGAGTCCATCCTCTACCGGTGGTTCGCCGAGGAGGAGTTCGGCCTGGGCATGCTGCACGACCGCGCCGATGTGCAAAACCACCTGCACCATGGGCTCTACGGTGGGCTGATCATCGAACCGCCCGGGTCCACATACCTCGACCCGCGCACCGGCGGGGATCTGCGCAGCGGAGAGCAGGCCATCGTCGTGGACCCGAACGGGCCCGACTTCCGGGAGAACGTCGCGTTGATGAACAGCGATCTGGCGCTGTTCCGCAACGACGGCACCCCGGTACCTGACAACGTGGACCTCGCCGTCGGACCCAGCCAGGAAGCCGACGACCCGGAGGATCAGGGCGAGTTCTCCATCAACTACCGCAACGAACCCTGGAACCACCGGTTCGCCGACAACAACGACGTCTCGCTGATGTTCAGCTCGTTCGTCCACGGCGATCCGGATACTCCACTGTTCCGCGCGTACCCGGGAGACTTCGTACGCTTCCGCGTCGGCCAAGCGGTCGGGGACCCACGGTCCACCGGGTTCGCGCTGCACGGACACCGGTGGCAACGCACACCGGGTGACCCCGAGTCGCAGATCGCCGCTTTCCAAGGCCAGTTCAACCCCGCGGTCCGCTACAACATCCACCTCGACCCCAACAGCCCCCGGTCCAACCCAGTGGGCGGAGCCGGAGGCCCGAATGAGGTTCCGGGCGATTACCTGTATCGCAGCAACACCCTGATCCGGCACCTACCCGGCGGCCAATGGGGCATCTTCCGAGTACTACCGGGTGCCGACCCCAGCCTGGTGGAACTGCCCGACAACCCCGCACCACAACCGTGATGAGGAACTGACCATGGACCTGGCCGCGGCCCTGGCAAACCAAATGCCTGGAGCCCACACCAAAGGCTCCCTCGTACTGCAACCAGACGAGAAGGAGTAAACATGCCCAGTTCGAGACGATGGCTGGTGAGGATCTCCATTGCCGCTGCTCTCACCACCGCGACCCTCACGCCATCAGCCGCGGCCGAGTCCGCAACGTGTACACAGACCCTGCTCGCACCCAAGACAGGGACGCTGGTCGCCGAATGCATGACCGGCGACCAGGTGTTGCCGCCACCAGGCGACCCCGACGGGTCGGGCACGGCGACCATCTGGATCGACATGAACACCGAACAGATCGCATGGGACGTCGACACCGAGATGCTCGAACCCCCGTTACGGGCTGCGATGGTCCACGAGGCTCCAGAGGGAGAGACGGGCCTGGTTGAGTACATAGTGTTCGAGAACGGCGAGTTCGACCTGCGCGAAGACGTGACCGGCTGTGATCAAGGCCTGGACCCCGAGGTCCGTGATCTGCTGCAGAAGTCGGCCGACTTCTACCTCGAGATCCGTGACAGCGGCGACGATCAGCCCGCTGATAATGGAGCTATCCGAGGTCAGCTCAAGTACGTGGACAAAAACGACTGGCCGGACTTCTGCACGTCCACGTCATAGATTTGGCCGGTGAGTGATCCTCGGGGATCGCGAGATTCACGCAGGAGGAACAAAAATGACACACCGGGCGCTTTCCCTACCTGGTGCAGTCACTCTGGTGGTGGCGGCCAGCAGCATGCCGTCTCTCGCTACCGGGGCCCAAGACTTCTGTGAAGTGGAGGAGAGGAAAGCATGAGATACGGTGACTCCGCGGAGTAACACGTCGGAGTTCTCCGAAGCCGTCCAGGTGACGGATTCAGCTGAGCACTCCGTAGAGATCCAGCAGTTGAGAAGGGAGTTTCCATGCGACGTATTGGACGGCTCGTTGTCGTGGGCCTGGGGGCCTCATTGTTTCTCGCATCGGCACCAGCAGCCCAAGCCGATCTCGACAGAGCTCTGAGCGAACCGAACGGAGACCTTTCCGTTACGTCCGACTCTGGCGCCACAACGGACCATGACAGGGATGGCGACTACACGACCATGACGCAGGCGGACAAGGGCGGGCTCTTCCACGCGGTGTTCAACCTATCTTCAGCTGCGCAAACCGTGCACATCACGGTTGTCCTCGATGGGCCAGGCACTGCTCAGGACGCGGTCCTGCTGGACGACGACTTCCATCTTGACCCGGGTAAGTCAGAGCAGGGCACGACCGATATCAAGGTTAGGAGGAAGGACTGGCCCGAGGGTACCTATTCGCTCAGCGTCACCGCCTCCGGCACCGAGTCGGCAACCGCAGTCTCCACGTTCACTGTCGCCTACTGATGCGATTGCCGGGTCATGGCGGCTCCGCAAGCCGTTGTGGCAGTGCGCCACGGCCGCCGGCCACTTACGCCACGACGGGAGTCCTCGAATGACGACCCGCCCTTTAACTGCGGTCCGCCGGGGGGCAGCTGTGATCACGGCCGCCCTTATCGCCGCGGTGGCCGGGCTTGGGTTCGGTGCCCCATCCGCTACTGCCCACACCTCACTGATCGCGAGTACGCCGGAGGATGGGGCGACGGTGGACGAGGCGCCGTCCGAGGTGGTGTTGGAGTTCGACGAGGCGGTCCCGCCGGAGTTCACGCAGGTTGTCGTGCTCGACGCAGGGGATGAGCACCATGCCGAAGGTGAGCCCGAGGTTGTCGGGACCCGGGTGATCCAGGCCGTTGGCTCGCTGCGGCCGGGCGAGTACCGGGTCAGTTACCGGATCGGCTCGTCCGACGGTCACCCGATCAGCGGTGTGGTCACGTTCGCCGTCGCCGAGCAGGCCGGCGGGTCAGCAGCAGGCTCCGCCGAGCCGACCGGCGAGCCTGCTGCGCCGCCGACCGAGGAGGCGGCGCCAACTCCGACCACCGAGCCCGCGGCGCCAACTCCGACCACCGAGCCCGCGGCGGCGGACGACGGGAGTAACGTCTTGCAGTGGGTCGGAGGAGTCGCCGCCGCCTTGGTCGTTGTCGTCGGAGTGGCCGCCGCCTTGATCGTTGCGCGGCGTCCGAGCGCTGGTCCCGATGACACGTCCGGCTCCGGTCCATGACGTGACAATGACAACGGCGACGCGTCGGCGTCCTCGGTTGCCCGGCGCCCCTCCGGCCTGGCGCTGGGTGACAGGTGCCGCGGTGGTCGCCGTGGGTGTGCTTGTGGCGGCGTTGGCGGCCGGCGGTGGTGGCACCGCCGGGCCTGTTCCGGGGTTGTCAGATCCTGGAGGAGTCGTCCGCTGGGGCCTACCCGTGGCCAAGGTCATCTTCAACGCGGCGGGCGCGGTCACGGTGGGTCTCGTGCTGCTTGCTGTGATGCTGCCCGCGCCCCGCGACGAGCTGGGAGGCGACGCCCTGCGCGTGTTGCGCTCGGCGGCCATCACGGCACTGGTCTGGGCGGCGGCCGCCGCCGCGGTCGGCTTGCTCACGCTGTCCGAACTGCTCGGTGTTCCGCTGCTGGAGGCGGTGTCCGGCCAGTCGTTGCTGACGTACACGCAGAGCATGGGTCAAGGGCAGGCCTACGCCTCGGTCTTCGTCCTGGCGCTGGCCATCGTCCCGGCGGCCCAGCTCACTATCAGCCGGGGCGGCGCCATCGGAGTGCTCTTCCTGGCCGTGGGCACCTTCGTCCCGCCGGCGCTGGCCGGCCACGCGGGCACCGGGGACTACCACCACTCGGCGCAGGTGTCGCTGCTGGTCCACGGCGTGGCGATCTCATTGTGGGTGGGCGGGCTGATCGCGCTGTCTTGGTACGCCGCTCAGCGCGGCGGCGAGCTTGCTCGGCTGGTCCGGGGGTACTCGTCGGTGGCGCTGGGCTGTTTCGTGCTGGTGGCCGCCAGTGGGGTGCTCAACGGATGGGTGCGGATCAGCTCGCTGACCGACCTGGTGACCACGGCCTACGGGTGGCTGCTGCTGGGCAAGGTGGCCGCCCTGGCGGCGTTGGGATGCTTCGGAGCCCGGCACCGCGCGCGCACCATCCCGGCCCTCGACGCCGGCCAGCG
>WHTJ01000038.1 GCA_009377795.1 Propionibacteriales bacterium
CTCACGCAGCTCATCGGGGTACTTCCTCGGTGCTGCCACGAAAACTTCCTCTCCGGTCTGACACAAGATCAAACCCGGTTCGAAAGTCTCCGGGAAAGCGGGGGAAGCTCAGCGTGGCCGCTACGGGTCGGCCGGCAACAAGGACGACCGGTTCGACGCGTTCGTGCTCGCCGACACCCTGCGCACCGACCGGGCCAGACTCACACCGCTGACACCAGACAGCCCGGACACCGTCGCCTTGCGGCGGGCCTGCCGCGCACGCAAGGACCTGGTTAGCCACCGAGTGGCGGTGGCTAACCAGCTGCGCGCCCACCTGCGCAACGTCTTTCCCGGCGCAGTCGGCCTGTTCAAAGACATTGACTCCCAGATCAGCCTGGCGTTCCTGGCCCGCTTCGACACCCAAGACCGCGCGGACTGGCTGTCGCCCAAGCGTCTGGCCGCCTGGCTGTCCAGCGTCGGCTACAGCGGCCGGAAAGACCCCGCCCAGCTGCACGCCCACCTGACCACCGCACCCCACGGCATCACCGGCGCCGACGCCGACACCCAGGCCCACATCACCCACGCACTGGTGGCCGTGCTGACCACCCTGACCCAACAGATCAAGGCACTGTCGGCGCAGATCACAGCTCAGCTCGCTGCCCACACAGACCAGCACATCTTCACCAGCCTGCCCCGCTCCGGAACCGTCCGCGCCGCCCGACTCCTCGCCGAAATCGGCGACAGCCGCGCCCGGTTCCCCACCCCCGAAACACTCGCCTGCCTCGCCGGCGTCGCACCCTCGACCCGCCAATCCGGAAAGCTCAGATCCGTTGGGTTCCGCTGGGCATGCGACAAACAACTCCGAGACGCCGTCTGCGACTTCGCCGCCGACACCAGACACGTCAACCCCTGGGCAGCCGACCTCTACAACCGAGCCCGCACCAGAGGACACGACCACCCCCACGCCGTGCGCATCCTCGCCCGCGCCTGGCTCTTCGTCATCTGGCACTGCTGGCAAGACCACATCGCCTACGACCCCACCAAACACAACGCGCTCCAACGACTGCTCAACCCAAACCAGCAGGCGGCTTGACACAGGGCTTCTCATTACACGACCGAGCAAAACATCCTGCGCACCATCCGGCCCCTGTTCCTGGACGAACTCGAAGCCGAACTCGCCGCCGCTACGAGCTTGCCGAAGCTTCGGGCCTTCCACAACAAGCTTGCCTACCTGACATTCTTCGACCCAGCCTGCGGATGCGGCAACTTTCTGGTCATCGCCTACCGAGAACTTCGTCGATTAGAGACGGAGTGTTTACGCCGCATAGCCACCAAGGAGCGCGCGACTGGACAGCTTGCAGTGAGTCTAGACCTGCTCTGCAAGGTGCGCGTGGATCAGTTCTACGGCATGGAGATCGAGGAGTTCCCTTCTCAAATCGCCAGGACCGCCCTCTACCTGATGGACCATTTGGAGAACGAGAGGGTCTCCGCAGAGTTTGGCGAGCACTACGTTCGCTTTCCCATCCCTGCTTCGCCACACATCCACACCGGGAACGCACTCCGGGATGACTGGAACATCCTCCTGCCCGCATCTAACTGCAACTATGTCTTCGGCAATCCGCCATTCGCCGGCCAGAAGACGCGCGCAACAGACCAAACCGCGGACTTGAAACATGTATGGGCCGGTGGCTACGTTCGTTGGCTCGACTACGTGAGCGGTTGGTACCGGTTGGCAGCAGACTACATCGCCAGCTCAGGCGCAAAGGCAGCATTCGTCTCGACAAACTCGATAACCCAAGGCGAGCAGGTCGCCCGCATATGGCGCACGCTGCTCGACAAGAGTATGAAGATCGACTTCGCACATCGCACGTTCGCATGGACATCAGAAGCCAAAGGCAAGGCCATTGTGCACGTGGTCGTCGTGGGCTTCTCAAGGACCAACGGCCAGTCACGCAAGATGATCTTTGACTACCCGAACATCCACAAGGAGCCGGTCCAAGAACACGTGCATCACATCAACCCCTACCTGCTCGATGCACCGGACGTCCTTGTCGAGTCCGCCACCCGGCCAATCTCGCCTGCGCTCCCACCTGTTCAGTATGGGAACAAACCGAGCGATGGGGGGCACCTAATCGTCGACGACCCGGACGACCTACCTGCTGAGATTGACCAAGCTCGTAGGTACATCCGACCGCTCCTTGGCGCGCACGATCTTCTACACGGCAATCAGCGGTTTTGCATCTGGATGGACCGACCAGACGCCGACACGGTGGCCCGTTCGAAGTGGCTCCGTGAGCGGCTGGAGGCTGTTCGACGCTTCAGACTGGAAAGCACCGCCGCCGACACGCAGAAGCTGGCGGACCGCCCGTGGCGGTTCTTTCGGATCCCCCAGCCCACTGTCCCCTACATTGCTATCCCCCGGCACGTGTCCCAAACGCGACAGTGGTTCACGGTTGCTTACGAGTCGCCGGAAGTGATCGCCTCAGATGCCCTGTTCACCGTTGTTGACCCGGATGGCATCCTCTTCCCCATCCTCTCCTCGGCAATGTTCACCGCCTGGTTACGCACTATCGGCGGGCGCATCAAGAGCGACCTCCGGTTCTCCGGTCCGGTCGTATATAACACGTTCCCGCTACCGAATCTCGGCCCAAGCGAGCGGGAGCGGATCATCGAGGCCGGTCGTGAGCTGACCAAGGCGCGGGAGAACCACGCGGACAAGTCGCTTGCCCAGATGTACAGCCCATTGGCGACCCCCAGTGACCTACTTGCAGCTCATCGGAAGGTAGACCTTCCCGTGGACCGCGCCCTCACACCACGAGGCCGGCCAGCAAGCGTTACCGACCGGATGCGGATACTTTTCCCCGCGTACGAGCGAGCCCTCGGACGCCTGACATGACCGGCTTTGGGCAGCTCGCGCCGTTTGCTCGGATGAGGTAGATACTGAGGGCAGCGTCAGACACCCCAGCCTCCCGACCTTCGGCGACGCCATCAGCTCGAGGACCTGGTCGGGTCTGCAACCCGCGGATCCGCACGGTTCAACCTGGTCCGGTCAGCCTTGGTGCGCGCCTCCTCTGGACGAAGGCAAGGGTTCGAGGCCATTGGCAACGCGGACGAAGTTGACCACTTGGCGGACCCGCTTCGCAAGGTCGAGCCGCCAACTTGTGGTCGAGTCCCACCGATCCACTACCGCCCGTGCAATTGCAACCTTGTTCACATCGACGGACCGGGGGCGGAGAAGCTCTCTGCCCAACGGATTCGCGTACGGCTCACCGCTCCATCTTGTTGTCGCCTTCGGGTGCACCTCTGCAACGGCAGTTCGCAGATCCTCAGGTGCCACATAATTCTCGACCGTGTAGCCATTGGTCACCCAGGCGAGCCCTGGTCCTTGGTCGAACTCTCTCTTGACACGCTGCTTGGTCGGGTTGATGCGGCTTTGTGGTTTGAGCTTGTCAGAGTCGATGACAATGGCGATGTGCCGGTTGAGCCTTCGAAGCGAGATGAAGTCATGCACATCGGGATCGTCTGCGGTCAGGTGGTTGAGCAACCGGCCACCGTAGAACATCAGCGAGTAGTGAATCCCCTCGACCAAGCTGGGATCAACCAAGCTGATCCAGTGGCGGAGGTAGATACGATCGGATGGCCCTTCGACCCAGATTACGGCGTTGGACTGAACCAGATCCGAGGGTCGGTAGCCAAGATCGGCACAGATCGCCGCCACGTCGCTGGGCTCGGCAGCGATACAAATTTCCGTTCCTGCGTTGCCAAGAGTGGCGTGGAAGATCGACGCGATCTCTGCGTCCAACATGTGCGCCGAGTGCGTCGCGATCAGGTACTGGTTACTGGTCTCGGTCGCCAGATAGCGCAATAGCTTGCGCTGGAGAAGTGGGTGCAGGTGGATCTCCGGTTCCTCGATACAGACCAGGTGGTCGGACAGCAAGCTTGCGGCGCACGCGAGGATTACCACTTGGTGAACACCCGTGCCCAAGTTCTCCAGAGGAAGAACACGCCCGCCGCTCTCGACATGCATCGTCTCGCGGTCATACGGGATCTCGATTCGTACGGTGGGGTCGTCCAGAACCCAACCAACGAATCGCTCGATCTTCTGGAAGATCGCCTTATCTGCCTGCTGGGATGCGGTAGGTCGCTCAAGCCTGGCCAGCTCATCGATCAGCCCTGTGCCGTGATGGCTGATTCCTGTGGCCTCACCGCCGCCCTTTCGGATTTGGCGGAAGGCCTCGATGGTCTCCACAGAGGGGACTGACGCCAGCGGGTTGAAGACCGCCAGGACTCGCCCCAGGTCATCGCCGACGGTTCCACCTTGCGATCCGGTCAATGCCGCCGATGCCGACGCTAGCGCCCCAGCCTGGCGACGGGGCAACTCCTGCATTGCTTCGCCGATCTGGCTTTTCGACGGCACCAAACGTGCCCGATCCCGGTCCTGCTCGAAGAGGTACCGGAACCACAGCAGGTCGCCCCCGGTCAAACGCAGCGGAGGAGTGGCCAGCGCGTGTTGCAGGTCATCGAAGTGTGGGCTCAGAGATACGCCGCTCCGCGTCTTATCGTTGAGAGCCTCGATCTCCTGGCGGCCGACGTGGATGGCGATGGCCAGTTCTGCAGGACTCCCAGCTGGGTCACCGTTCGGTGCGTCCAAACCCGAGATAGCTGACACCTGTACATTCCCCTGCCGGCCGTAACAGGCACCGAGCACCCGCTGAGCGAACCGCAGGACATTCGACTTTCCGGTGTTGTTCTGCCCAGCCAGAAGGTTGACCTTGGAGAGCGGCGCGAGAAGTTGCAACCGCTCCTCACGGAAGCTCCGAAATCCCCGGAGCCCCAGTCCGACTATCTGCTCCATGCCAACGATTCTCCCAGGCTGGCTTAGATCGTCATGGCCTTATGGCACCGTCGCCGGATCGGGAATACTGCTGATGTTAGCCTGACTTGCAGGTCCTTAGCGAGCCGGCACCAAGGCTCCCGACAGTCCGTCGTCGGGCTCGTCATCGTCGTCATCCGAGGTCGACTCAGTAGTGGTCCAGAACAGGCCTCCTTGACGTTCTGCGATGTCCCGGCGTACCGGATCGATGATGTGTTGATAGCGCTGGGCCATGCCCGTCGTCGACCAGCCCATGGCGCCCATTGCGGCCCGCTCGGTGATACCAAGGACAAGCAGTGCGGTCGCCGCCGTGTGCCGCGCGTCGTGTAGGCGTTCTCGTTGTGCTTCCGCGCACGACCGTCCGGTGGCAGCCTCACGACCAGCTCAGAGTCACGCCGCGTCCAGTGGGTCGATCCGTCAGAGTTGGACGGTCTTGAGATTCACCCGTCGATGCGGCTGAGGATTGACCACGGGCTCTCCAATACGGATCACCCCTACTTGGGGTGACTCGCAGTCTCAAGCCGGGAGCGCGTGCGATCGACCGCTCCCAGCAACTCCTCTCGCGCCTCGGTGATGAACCGCGTGACTACGTGCCCGGCTCCATATCGCTGCTTGATCTCATCCATCCGCGCGCGGGCGTCGACCTCCTGGCCGTCTGGCGCTGTGGTCAGGTCACAGAACCAAAGACCGTCGCGTATCGAGCCCTGCTCGTCGTGGAACTGGCCTACCTCCTCGGCGAGTCCGCGCAATCTTGCTTCGTGCGCTGCGCATGAGTGATGCGCCACGAGATGCACCAGACGCGCTGGTGCACCAGCGTCTTGCAGGAAGTACGCACCGTCGAGCGGGTGAAAGCCGGTGCGTACCAGGTCCGGGGAATAGCCAACGTCATGCAGGATCGCAGCCGCCTCCAGTAGCTCGCTGTCGGCTCCGGAGATTGGCCGCAGCGCTCGTGCCTGGCGAGCTACGCCTTGCACGTGTGCCCAGCGATTCGGTAAGGATTCGGCGAGTTTCTCTTGTGCGGCACGGAAAGCCCACTCGAACATTGACATCTTGCTGACGCTACACGGCCGTGGCCGACTCTCGATCTACCCTCGCTGTCCATTGCTGTAAGCACACGGCAGACAGCGCCCACGCTGTAGACTGCGACCCATGGCCGACCAGGAGCTTCCGACCGACTGGTGGACGACAGAGGACGTGGCAACATACCTCGGCGTGACGCCCTCAACAATCCGGGCGTACGTCACGCGGAATCAGATGCCCGACCCCGACCGCCGCATGGGACGCCTGCGCCTGTGGCGGCCAAGAACTATCGAACGTTGGCACCAACAGAGGCCTAGAGCCGGCCAGTCGGAAGAGTAAGCGGGGCGTAGGCCGGGTCCACCCGGACGGAGCGAACCAGATGCTAGCCCCGATCGTCCAGCCGCAGTCTCAGTTTGGGTCTCAGTCTCCCTGACAACCCCGACGCGGCGCACACCTGGAGAGGCATCACGGCCGGGGGCTTCACTACCGTTGGCGCGCCGAGTTCTCGCGGTCGTGATCGGCAGAGGGATGCCGGGTGGCCGATGTTGTCGAGGTGGTGAGGGCTTCGAGGATCAGGTTGAGTCCCCACGCGAACTCGTCGCCGAAGTCGTAGCCGGGCCGGAGGTAGTAGTCGGTCGCCATCTCTACGAGGTGGGGGTGCTCGCCGGTGGAGAATCTCTCCATGACGGGCTCGGCGACGTCGGCGACGGTGTCCGAGCCGTCGAAGGGCAGGCCGACCTCCTGGAGCGCGAAGCCGTAGGTGTAGCTGTCGAGCAGGGCGTAGGCGTGGGCGGTCATCTCGGTGGAGAAGCCCGCGGCCCGCAGGGTGGCGATGACCGCGTCGTGGTGGCGCAGCGTCGCCGGGCCGGGGCTGGTGCGCGACTCCATCAGTCCGATCGCCCACGGGTGGGCACGCAGTACCCGGCGGGCCGAGTCGGCTCGCCGACGGATCTCCGTACGCCAGTCCCCGCCGGTCGTGGGCAGCTCGATCTCGCTGAACACGAGGTCGACGATGCCGTCGAGAATCTCGTCCTTGTTGGCGACGTAGTAGTAGACCGACATCGGCTTCACGCCCAGGCTCCGGGCGAGCGAGCGGATGGTCAGGGAATCGATACCGCCCGCGTCGGCAACGGCCATCGCGCCCCGCAGCACGCGTTCCCGGCTGAGTCGCGGGCGTTCTGCGCGGCTGTCGTCCGAGCGTTCAGA
The DNA here is from genome assembly GCA_009377795.1 of Propionibacteriales bacterium. Classification (GTDB taxonomy): domain Bacteria; phylum Actinomycetota; class Actinomycetes; order Propionibacteriales; family Nocardioidaceae; genus WHTJ01. Next base: position 7,079 of record WHTJ01000038.1, read on the forward strand.
CATCTCACTCCCATTCGCCGGTCAGGTTCATCTGGTCAGTTTGAGCAATAGTGCTTTCGTACTTTGTACTGGGCTGTACCGTACTAAGTACTACCATCCGACACGAGGACACCTATGACAGGCACGGCGGCAGAACACCAGGCACCCGATCCCAGCCCTGAGGGGAGGCTGGCAGATGCCGGTGCGATGACCGCGATCGTGCAGGACTCCTACGGCGGCGCCGACGTGCTGCGGCACGAGCGGATTGCCCGCCCCGAGGTCGCCGAGAACGAGGTGCTCGTCCGCGTGCACGCTGCCGGCCTGGACCGCGGCACCTGGCACCTGATGACCGGCAAGCCCTACCTGATGCGGGTGGCGGGCCTCGGTTTCCGCCGACCGAAGGACCGGGTACCCGGGCGTGATCTGGCCGGCACGGTCGCCGCCGTCGGCGCGGCGGTGACCCGGTTCGCGGTCGGGGACCAGGTGTTCGGGGTCGGCCGCGGCGCCTTCGCCGAGTATGCGGTGGCTCGGGAGGACAAGCTGGCCCGCAAACCGGTGAATCTCTCCTTCGAGCAGGCCGCGGTGGTGCCGATCTCGGCCGCCACCGCCCTCCAGGCGCTGTCCGACGCCGGCCGCGTCGAGTCGGGTCAGCAGGTGCTCGTCATCGGAGCATCCGGCGGCGTCGGCAGCTACGCCGTACAGCTGGCCAAGACCTTCGGGGCAGAAGTTACCGGCGTGGCCAGCACAGCAAAGCTAGGCCTGGTGCGCTCCCTCGGTGCCGACCGAGTCCTCGACTACACCCGCGACGACTACGCCGACGGCACCCACCACTACGACCTGGTCCTCGACATCGCCGGGAACCCGAAGCTGTCCCGGCTGCGGCGTGCGCTCACGCCCCGGGGGACAGCGGTGCTCGTCGGCGGCGAGGACGGCGGCAACCTCACCGGAGGCATGAACCGAACGCTGCGCGCCCTGGCCCTGTCACCGTTCGTCGGCCAGCGGTTCGCGACCTTCGTCAACAAGGAACGGGCCAGCGACCTCGACCGGCTCACCGAGCACATCGAAGCCGACCAGGTGACGCCGAGCATCGACCGCACCTATCCGCTGGACCGAGTCCCGGAGGCGATGCGCCACCTCGCGGCCGGGAAGGTCCGAGGCAAGGTCGCCATCACCATCTGAGCACCATCCGAACACCCGTCGGCGCTGCGCAATCCGCCGGACCGATCCCCGCAGAGACAAGAGGCAAACACGTGACCACCACCGCAATACCGTGGATCTCGGGCGACCGCGGGCACGGCGCCGTACCCACCGAAGCCAGAAACCCACGGACCGGCTCCCGCATGTGGAGCTCTCGGCTGATCGGAGCCCTGTTCCTGGCCGGATTCGTCGTCTACGGCACCGGCTCGGTGCTGGTGACCTCGGTCGTCGACGGTCCCGACTTCCTCGCAGGCGTCGGCGCGCAGCAGACCACCCTGTTCATGGGTGCCTTCCTGATGTTGGCGACCACCGCCGTCGATATCGGCAAGGCGGTGCTGTTCTTCCCGGTCCTGGAACGCCACGGCAAGCGGACCGCTGTGGCCTACCTGGCCACGATGATCTTCGAGATGGCCCTGATGACGGTCGGAGTGCTCGCCCTGCTGATGCTCGTCCCCCTGTCCGACCAGGTCGACGTCGGGCGGCTGGGTGCGGATGCTGCCCAGGCTCTCGGGTCGCTCGCGGTCGACGCGAACGAGACGGCCTACCAGATCGGGCAGCTCTCCCTCGGCTTCGGGTGCCTCTTCCTGTGTGCGCTGCTGTTCCGGACCCGGCTGGTCCCCAAATGGCTGGCGGGCTGGGGCCTGGTCGGCTACGCGCTCCACATGTCCGGCGCGGCCGCAGAGATCCTCGGTGCCCCGATCAGCCTGGTGCTGCTGATCCCGGGCGGAATCTTCGAGGTGACGCTCGCGATCTGGCTGCTCATCAAGGGCTTCACGCCGGCGGCGTACGACGGACCGCCAGTGACCCAGATCGACGAATGAGCAGGCTGGCCAATGACATCGATGACCGGGAGGACGGTGCTGGTCACCGGCGGTACCGGCGGAATCGGCAGGGCCACCGCCCTGGGCCTGGCCAGGATGGGCGCGGACGTTGCGATCACCGGCAGGGACGCCGTCCGCGCGCAGGATGCCGCTGCGGAGATCCGCTCCACCACCGGCGCGACGGTCGACGTCTTCATCGCGGATCTGTCCACCCAGTCGGAGGTGCGCCGGCTGGCCGCCGAGGCGCTCGAACAACTTCCCCGCATCGACGTCCTGATCAACAACGTCGGCGGGTACTGGAACACCCGCCACGTCACCGCCGACGGACTCGAGCAGACCCTTGCCGTCAACCATCTCGCGCCGTTCCTGCTCACGAACCTGCTCCTTACCCGGCTCGAGCAGGGCGGCCATGCTCGCGTGGTCACGGTCTCCTCCCACGCCCACGCGCAGGGCAGGATCGACTTCGACGACCTCCAGAGTGCGCGTTCCTACGCTGGGGCGCGTGCCTACAACCAGTCCAAGCTCGCCAACGTCCTGTTCAGCTACGAGCTGGCCAGGAGACGGCGACCTAGCCTGGTTGCCGCCAATGCTCTGCATCCCGGCGTCGTGAGCACAGCCTTCGGAGCAGAAGACCCCGCCAGGACGCAGCAGCTGCTGGTGCCGTTCCTGCGACCCTTCATGAAGAGCGCGGCCCAGGGTGCCGCAACGTCGATCCATGTCGCGTCCGCTCCCGCACTCGAAGGCGTCACGGGCCGCTACTTCACCAACAGCCAGCCGAAGCGATCGGCCCAGCGCAGCTACGACGAGGCCACGGCAGCGAGGCTGTGGCGGATCAGCGCCGACCTGGTTGGCCTTGTCCCAGGAAGCAGGCGGTAACGAGTCGAGGCCGGTGACGATTTCCATTGGCGGGCAAAGAGGCGCATGTTCCCCACCACGATTTCCCGCGGGAGTTGAAGATGGCAAAACGTATTCGCTTGGGACGCAAGATGGGGAACCTATCGTGAAGGCACTCGTCGTATATGAATCCATCTTCGGCAATACCGAGCAGGCGGCCCGTGCGATCGGTGATGGACTGGCCGAGTAGTCTCAATTTTAGTCTCATTCGCGTCTGTCCGCGACCGTTCGCGAGTGGTCGCCAGGACACTGGCAGAGCGTAAGAGGGCAGCCGTACGTCGTTGGCGGACCGTCGAGGACGGACTTGGAAAGCGTGTTGGGTTAACGCCCTCGCGGGTTCGAATCCCGCATCCTCCGCCAAACGCTCGGCGGCGACGTTTCCACAGCTCAGGGCGCGGTTTAGGCTGACGCGCCGGCCGACGACTTTCTCGCCGTGGCCTGGCACCGGCACTTGCTCGAGCGGCACCTCGAGGATCGCCGCAAGACAAGCGCGAAACGTCGTCGATTCCGACGTCGCGAACGAGTCACCCAGCGAGACCTCGCGCATGGAAACCGATCATAAGCCGATCCCGACCCGCGTTGACTTCGCCGGACGGCTATCGGGGTGTCAGACGCGATACTCCGCGGCGAGCGGACAGCGGAAGGAGTCCTTGCCGGCGATTCCCACATTATTGAGGTAGCGCACGACGGCACCGTATGCGCCGACGAGGCTGGTCTCCGTGTAGCTGATCTTGTGCCGGGCGCAGTACTCCCGCACAAGAGGTTGCACCTGGCGCAGGTTGGGCCGGGGCATGCTCGGGAATAGATGGTGTTCGATCTGATAGTTGAGCCCGCCAAGTGCGAAATCCATCGCCCGGCCACCGCGGATGTTGCGGGACATGAGCACCTGCCGCCGCAGAAAGTCGACCTTCTGGTTTGGCGCGACGATCGGCATGCCGATGTGGTTCGGCGCGAAGGAGCCTCCCAGGAACAGGCCGAACAATCCCATCTGAACACCGAAGAACGCGGCGGCCTTGCCCGGCGGCAACACGAGGAGCAGCACGGCCACATAGGCGCCAATGCGCGTGACCACGAAGGCCGCTTCGCACCAGCGGTGCGTCAGAGCCTCCCGGCGCCCGATCATTCGGATGCTCGCGACGTGCATGGAGAGCCCTTCCAGCAGGAGGAGCGGGAAGAGCAGATACCCCTGCCGGCGGGTCAAGCGAGCACTCAGCCCACGCCTTCTCTGCGCAGCAGCGGGCGTGAACACGAGAACACCCGGCTCGACGTCCGGGTCGGCGCCTTCCTTGTTCGGGTTGGCGTGGTGCCGATTGTGCTTGGGCAGCCACCACCCGTAACTCAGGCCCATGAACAACCCCGAGATCACCCGGGAGGTCCATTCGTTCCAGCGGGGAGACGCGAAGATCTGGCGATGTGCCCCGTCGTGGCCGAGGAAGCCGAACTGCGCGAGTACGGCGGCCAGGACGCCGGCAAGCACCAGCTGGAACCAGGAGTCGCCCAAGAACCCGAACGCCACCCAAATCCCCGCGAACACCAACACGGATCCGATGAGCTTTGACCAGTAGTAGCCGTAACGGCGCTTGAGCAGTCCGGACGCCTTGATCCGGTGAGACAGCTCGGTGAATGTGCTGACGTACCGTTCACTCACAGAGCCGCCGTCATGATCTGACGGCGCCGCCCCACCGTACGCCTCGGGGCCCGAGGCCTCCGATCGCACGCGGGCAAGGGTTTCACTCATATAGGCCTCATAAAATCTTCTCGCGGCAAAGCTCCGTTGGGTAGCCGCACATCATTGCCCATCCCGGTCGCTCCAGCCTAACTTCCAATGCCAGCACCGTGCCCATTACGCGGTCGCGCAAACCCGGGCCGGGTATCGCGGGGCCCCGCATCCTGGCCGGCATTGGCTCATGGAACATGCGTCGAGCTATGAAACGGATCGGATCAGAGCGGGCGTACCGCCGAGGCCTGCGGGCCCTTCGGCCCCTGCACGATCTCGAACTGCACGCGCTGTTCCTCGTTCAGGCTGCGGAAGCCGCCACTTTGGATCTCGGAGTAGTGGACGAAGACGTCGGCACCACCATCGTCGGTGGCGATGAAGCCGAAGCCCTTGTCCGCGTTGAACCACTTAACTGTGCCCTGTGCCATGTCTCTCCTGACAGGATCGGTAAGCATCCCACACGGTGTGAGATACCAGCTGCCGTCTTCGTGGGCGGCGCTCCCGGTAGTTCCTAGGAGAAACAACACGCCCACGGCATCTGTAGTCCGCGGGCGTGGGGTTAAGCACTAACACACAGAATTGACGACTGCACCGATCTAACCACGAAGTGGGCGCGGCCTATTCCGGAGCTCTCGGGTTTTCGCTTGGCCCGGGCCCGTGGCAGCCCCTCTGCCCTCGGGGAGCCGGGGGTATATGTCCGCTCAGTCGATCGTGTGGCCGCCGTTCACTGTGATCCGCTCGCCGGTGACGAACCCGGCCGCGTCGGACGCGAGGAAGACCACCGCGGCCACGTCGTCGGGCCGGCCGATGTGCCCGAGCGGTACGTCGGCCAGGCAGCCGTCCAACGTGAACTCGATCACCCAGTAGGCGTGGTAGATGATCTCGCCATCGCTCAACTCACCCTCTGCATCGACGTCGATCTCGACTGCACGCAGGACACTGCAGCTCCGACACGTGCGTGATCTGGTCAGCGCCTCGGGTTCCTCATCCATAGCTGCGACCTTGGCAGCCACCAGCGTCTCTAGGACCTCGCCGTTACCGACTGACTTAGCCAGCTGCCTGTAGCTTTCTTCTGCAGCCACGATCCGCTTCCTGACCTCTTGTTCGATCCAGGCCCGCCGTCTCAGTTTCCGTCTCATTCGCAGCCGTTCGGGCTCGTTCACGACCGTCCATCGGCGACCAACCTGAGCGCGGAGGCGAGTCCCGGTACGTCGACGGACGCCGAGGCGTGCCCTTGGAAAGCGTGTTGGGTTAACGCCCTCGCGGGTTCGAATCCCGCATCCTCCGCCAACCGGCCAGGCACGATGCCAAGCCGGGGTCGGCCGGCACGCCCGGCCCGAGAGCGTCCGTCTCAGTTGGGGAGGTCTAGTGTCGTGCGCCAGGAGCAGCAGCGTGCGTTGCTGTGCCGATGCCTACGCTCCGCGTTCGCCCGCCGAACGCCCGAAGTAGAGGCTGAGTGCAGCAAGGACGGAACATACGTCGCGCCGACGTGCTGAGACATCCCAACGAAGCCGCGGCTTGGTCCGGCAGATACTGCACCGCCCCCGGCCGTCGACGCGATGCATCCGATGGAGCAGCGTGACCGCACCAAGAACACGCAGCATCTGCTCAGCCGTGTCGCGGCTGAGCGTGGCCTCGCCGCCCAATAGCGTGTCGGTCAACTCACCCAACCCGGCCCCGACCGCTCGATAGCGTGACGTCGCGGGGGTCGAGTCGATAGATTCCGTGACCTCCAAGTAGTCCGGCACCGGCGCACTGGCAGACTGGACCTTGGCGAGCCCGTCGAACTCCCCGTCCTTGGCACCGGCGATGAAGGCGGCCAACTCAGCCCCTGTGTAGACCAGAGCTGGCCCGTCGGGATCGCGCGAGTTGCGCATCATCACTTCGCCGGTGGGCAACCGTGCAAGCTCGACACAGTTGCCCTGGGCTCCGCTGTACCTGCTCTTGAGCCAGGTGGCCCCCGGTACGCGGTTGGCACGCATGCCATTGAAGGTCCTGGCCATCGTCTCGCCACCTCCGCAAACCAACGCGACGCTGCATATGCATCAGCCCTGTGCGGATGAGCATACGGCGATCTGGAGCCGAGTGCTAGTGCAGTTGCATACGCTCTTGCCGACGATGCGCGCTAGGTGCAGGGCATGGTAGACAATGCGTCTGAGCTGTGCAGTTACCAGGGCAGACCTCTTGACTCAGACGGCCCTCGCAGGTGCCGCACCATCCGTACCAGCAGCTGTGCGGCAGAACTTGCTCAGCGGTCAGCCACTAGCTTCAAGAGCAGCTGGCGACTCTCCTCCGGTGTCTTGGCCTCGACCGCCAACCGGTCCAGGCACCGGCCGTACACCTCGACCTCATCAAGTCGGTCAAGGTAGATCGCCCCGGTCAAGTGCTCGACGTACACGATGGTCGGAAGCTCGCCCTCCGGGAACCTGAGCACAGTGAAAGCTCCCTCCGCGGAGCTGGTGCTGTGCTCGTAGCTGAGGATCTGGAGCGCGATGTGCGACATCCTCGTGACTTCGAGAAGCGAACGGAGCTGGTCCTTTAGCACCCGGTGCCCGCCAATCGGCCGGTACAGCACCGACTCGTCGATCACTGCCCAGAACTGGGGTGCGCCGGGTCGGGCCAATAGCCGCTGCCGCCTCCTCCGCACGCTGAGCCGTCGCTCGACCTCGTCGTCGCTCGTTTCGGGACGACCGTGGGTCATGATCGCCCTCGCGTATTCCTCCGTTTGCAGCAACCCAGGAACAAACTGGTGCTCGTAGGACTGAATCCGCGAGACCGACTCCTCCAAGCCGACATAGTCGTTGAACCAGTCCGGGATCACGTCGCTGTAGCGGTGCCACCAGCCAGGCTGGTTCGCGGTCCTCGCCAACTCCAGGAACACTGCCCGCTCGTCTGGATCACTGACAGCGTAGAGGGTCAACAGATCCTCAACGTCACGTTCCTTGAACCCGACCCTGCCACGCTCGAGCCGACTCATCTTCGACTCGGATGCACGGATGGTGTAGGCGGCGTCAGCACGTGAGATCTCGGCCGCCTCCCGCAGCCGTCGCAGCTGAGCCCCCAGCACCATGCGCCGAGCCGTAGGCGCCCCAGACTGCCTGCTGACGGAACTGCCGTCCGTCGAGTCATCGTCCGTCATCGCACGTCTCCTTGCTACTCACCGAACTCTGCGGCGCCCTCGGTCCAGCATCGCACGCTCGCCGTGCCGGCGAATCTCTATCCTATGCAGCCACCGGTTGACCGCCTGATGTCAAGGTCCTTACGATTGCGAATGTCGTCGAGCAGCTGATCAACAGGCTCTGGCACCGCTACGTACGTCGTAGACAGCCGATCAGCTGACGGTGGCCGAGTTCCCACCCGGTGGGCCGTAGGGGTGTGGGTTGGTCGGGTTCATGCCACTGCCTTCGGTTGTCCGTTGGTCGCCGAAGGCGTGATGCCCTTGCCGGACAGCCGATCAACCAGCTCTACGCTATGGCCAACCGCCGTACGCCATCACCTAGCGAGGTCCGTCATGCCCGACGCCCCACACCCCGAACGAGTTCCCGTCGGAGTCGACCCCACCCGAGCCAGCATCGCGCGGGTATACGACGCCTTCCTCGGTGGCGACGATAACTACGAGATCGACCGCGAGGTCATGAACGGCGTGTTGAAGGTCGCTCCCGAAGCCAGTGACATGGCCAACGAGAACCGAGGCTTCCTGATCCGCGCATGCCGGTTCCTCGCTTACCAGACCGGCGTCACGCAGTACCTGGACTGCGGCTCAGGCCTTCCCACCGCCGAGAACGTCCACCAGGTCGTCCAGCGTTTCCATCCCGAAGCAAGGGTCATTTATGTCGACAACGACCCGGTCGTCCTGGCGCATGGTCGGGCGCTCCTGGAGGAGAACGAGTTCACCCACTTCATATCGGCTGATATCTTCAACCCGCGGGAGATCCTCGAGAACGAAGTGGTACGCAAGCACCTCGACTTCTCCGAGCCGGTCGCGTTCTTCCACTTCGGCACCCTGCACCATTACGAAGGGGCACGGGACCAACCCGCGAAGCTCATGCAGGACTACATCGACGCCCTACCGTCCGGCTCGTATGTGGGCATCACACACTTCCTGGACCCAGAGAACGAGGACAGCGATACCGCCCGCAAGATGGAGCACATGTTCCGGCACAGCCCGATGGGGTCCGGAACCTTCCGCACCATGAGCGAGATAGAGGAGCTTTTCGACGGCCTCGAGGTGTTGGAGCCCGGAGTAACGATCTGCGCCGACTGGTGGCCTGACGGCCCACGGCTGAAGGAGCTCAACGTTGCGCAGCGCTGTATTGCCGGAGGGGTCGCTCGTAAGCCAAAGCGTCTCGCCACGGTGCAGACTCCGCAGTGACACCTTCGAGTCATGTGTTCTGTTCCACTTGCGGACGAGTGCGTGAGGCTAATCTCGCTGCGACAGTTCCACGGCCGTCCTGCCCTCGATGTGGCGAGATGGGCATTACGGTGAAGTTGAAAACTGCAAGTGAGGTCAATATTGCAGGGTCCTTCTCCGGAACGATGGCTCCAAGTGATGTTGACCGGGTTGGGCTAAGCGTTGGCAGTTGCTTCAGCAGAAGCTCAATGAGGTCGATCGCAAGCACAAATCAGCTTCGAGAGTCGGACAGCGCCTGCCAATCAACGTGAGGGTCGGCCGTCTCAGTTTCCGTCTCATTCGCCCCCGTCCGTGTCTGTCCGCGACCGTCCATCGGCGACCATCCTGAGCGCGGAGGCGAGCCCAGGTACGTCGACGGACGGCGAGACGAGCCCTTGGAAAGCGTGTTGGGTTAACGCCCTCGCGGGTTCGAATCCCGCATCCTCCGCCACGCGAGCTTTCGGACGTTTACGCAGGTCAGGCGGCGATTTCGGAAGACCTGAAGCACCCTCGCCGCCGGCTACAACCTGGTCTTCCTCATGACGGCCGGGCTCGGCCTGGCCACCGCGGTGGTCAGCCTGCTGCTGCCGCACTCGCTACCAGGCCGAGCAGCTGGCCAGCCAACCGGCCGGCTCACAAAACCCGAGGGTGCATGAAACCCGGGACGCTTCAAGCTCCTTCACGCGGGACATGGTGACGCGGGGTGGCGTGTAGCGACGGGTTCGTCCCGTACGGGGTTTTCCGGATGGTCCAGGCATCTGCGTCGGCTTATCGTTCAGATTGACTCGTTCTGACTGACCGAGCTCCGATGGATACGGTCGGCGGGAGTTTCTGGGGAGGGGAAATGAATGTTTCGGAAGGGTCAGGGCGGATCCAGCACGACGACCTTACGCCCGCGATCAGGCCGCGGTGGGCCGTCGTCGGTGCCGATGGGAGTCTCGTGCGTGACAGGGGCGCGACCGCCTCGGCGCGTACTGTGGCGGGCGACTACGAGGTGTTCTTCAACCGCGACGTCTCCGAATGCGATTTCGTGGCGACGTTGGGAAACCCGGGCGCCGGCAACCCGGACCCCGGCTTCATCGTCGTCGCAGCGCGGGTCGGTCAGCCGAACGGGGTGTTCGTGGCGACCTCCAACACCGCTGGCGCCAGCACGGACCGTTCGTTCCACCTGCAAAGTGGAGTGCTGATCCGAGCGGAAGGGACGGCTGGATGATGTCTGCGGTGGAGAGTTTGGCGGTGGTGCCGGTTCCGCCGGCCTCGGAGCACAGTGGCGAGGCGCTGGCGGGTTTGCTGGTGCCGCAGCGGCAGGCGGCCCGGGACGCGGACTGGCCGACACTGCTGCAGTTGTCGCTGAACCTGCTGGGTGCCGCGCATGGGCATGGGGTGGCTATCCGGGCGGTGCGCGGCTCGGCTGCGGTGCAGGCTGAAGCAGCGGTGGAGATGGCGGCGCAGCTACAGGACGGGCTGGCTGAGCTGGCGGCCCGGGACGATCATGCCGCGCAGGCGCAGGGCATCCGGGAGCACCTGCAGGGGATCGACGCGTCGTTGGCGACGCGAGCCGGCCCGCTGCTGGATCAGGTGGCGGCCGGGTCGATCGAGCCTGGACCGTTCGAGGAGGGCCGGGCGTCGGCGGCGGTGTTGGGGCAGGCGGCGGGCACCGAGCTGGAGGCGGGGTTGTGTGTGGCCGCGGCGGCGCGGGGACTGCTGGGGCTGGTGCATTGGGTGGTGAACACCGCCGACCCGGGCTCGCCGGATCTATCGCGGTTCGACGCCCAGCTGGAAGCGTTCCAGCAGGCCCACGCCGAGACGGCGCAGACGCTGCGGGCGGGCGAGCTGGCGCTGCACACCGCGTGCGCCGACGGGCGGCCGGCCGCGGTGGAGGCTGAGGCGGCCGGGCTGTCGGGAACGGTGCAGGAGGTGGTGGTGCCGTTCGCCGCCCAGCAAACGGTCGGCCGGGGATGGGTGGCGGCGCTACGCCAGGCCGGCCGGGGCGGGGACGCCGAGCAGATCGGCCGGGTGCTGGCCGCCGACGCACTGCTGCTGCGGCGGGCGATCGCCGATGCGGCGGTGGCTGAACAGCTACGGCTGGACCTGGCGTTGCGGGAGCAGCCGGAGCCAGTGGCCGCGCTGCTGCAGGCCAGCGGGGTGGCCTTCGACGCCGAGCTACCGAATGGCCGCGACACCCCACTGGCGCATCTGGGCGCCGCCGACGACGGCGACTTCGTGCAGGTGGAGGGGTTCGTGGTGGAGGCCACCGCGGACCGGGAAGCCGACGGGAAGCTGGTGGGCCGGCTGGTGGTGCAGGATGCCTCCAGCCAAGCCACCGCGGAGCTGGCGACCGTCTTTCTGCATCCGCCGCACGTGGGGATCACGCTGGGCTGTTATCTGGTGGCCCACGGGATTTTCCGGGTGTCGTCTGCCCGGCTTCAGGGCCGGCCGGGGGTGGAGGTGGATGCGTTGGCGCCGGCGGCGCTGGGGCAGGCCGCCTGGCAGGCGCGGCTGTGGTTCACCGCCGGCCGCTGGCTGGATATGTGGCGCAGCAACCTGAACCTGTGCTGGTCGCTGGGCGGCCACACCGCCGGCCCGGACGACAGCGAGGAACCCACCCGCGGCGCGGCGGAGCTGATCTACGCCCCGTTCGCCCGCTGAGCCGACGCGGAAAGGGAGGTTGTGATGGCTGGGTCTGCATGCGAGACACTGCGGGATGAGGCCCGCGATGCCCGCCGGGACGCCGAGCAGGCGGCCACGGAGACCAAGGAGAGCCTGCAGGAGGCCCGCGACGACACTGGCAAGGCGATCGCGTTGTGCGCGACCACCGCCGGCGGTTTCGCCGCCGGCGTGGCCGCCGGGCTGGCCACCACCCCGGCGTGCCTGGGCGGGGTCTGGGAGGCGGCCACCTCCTGGTGCGATGTGCGGGACTCCGGCAAGGAGGCCGTCGATGCGACCGCTGCCGCCGCGGAGGCGCAGCAAGCGTATCTGGCCTGCTTGAACGACCACAAACGCAGCTAAGCCTGCTGTCGGCGCGGTCGTGATGGGACAGTTCTTCTACAACCTCTCACCGGACACCTTCACCCCGGCCAACCTGCAGCTGGAGCCGGTCGGCTACCTGCTGGCCCCCAACAACGCCACCCCGCAGCTGACCGGGCTGGCCCGCCGGGTCCGCGCCGCCGGGTTGGGGCTGCTGGCCGACAACGGCAACTTCACCGTGATCGGTCAGGTCCGGGCCGCCCTGTCTGAGGCGGCCGCGGCGCTGCACGCGCAGGTCGACGCGGTGGAGGACCGGCTGGGCCGGTCGGTCCGGCCCGGTGAGCTGCCCGATCGACTGCAGGCCGACTATTTCGAGTTGTCGGTGCGGGCCCGGGAGCTTGCCCGGCAGCTGGCCGGCGACGGCGAGGCCAGCCTGGCCGGGCAGCTGGCGCTGGACCCCACCTATCTGATCGGGGTCGAGGACATCACCGCCGCCTGCTGGCTGGCGCTGGACCTGGAACGCAGCCACACCGGACGGCGGCGCCGGGACTGGCGCCGGATGAACACCGCGGTCGCCCGCCGCGCCGCGGAGCGGATCGACCGGCTGCCGGAGCGGCTGCGCGAGCGGTACTATCCGGTGGCCTGCGCGGAGTCCTACAACACCGCCTGGGACGCCGGACAGGTGTTCGCCGACCACGGTCTGACCCCGATCGCAATGGGCTTCGGCGCCTTCATGGCCGACGCCAACTACACGGATCACGTGTTCATCGGCCGCCGCCGGATCGATTTCCCCGGCCGGCTGCCGAACCGCTACACCCGCACCGTGCTGGTCGCCCGCGGCTTCTGGGACGGCTACCGCTCCGCCGCCGGCACGACCCCGCAGGGGTTCCACTTCCTCGGCCTGGGCGCCCCGATCATGCTCCCGCTGGTCGCCCTGGCCGCCGACAACGACACCGCCTTGAGTTTCGACGCGACCAGCCCGATCAAGGACGCACTGCGTGATGGTGTGCTCTACGTCACCAAGCCCGCCTACCTTAAGATCCGCATCCGCAAGAGCGCCGGCTGGCTGGCCTCCGACCTGCGCCGCACCTGGGACTGCCCCTGCCCGTTCTGCACCGCATTCGCCGAACAGTTCCCGTTCGACTATCCAGTCGGGCACGCCTGGCGGACTGCCCATCCCGACCAGGACCCCACCGCAGCCGACCTGCGCCCCGGAGGCGCGCTCTACGACGCCTACCCGCTGTTCTCCGAACCGCCGTCCGGGCCCCGTCGCGACGCCGTCGACCACGCCCGCATCGGACACAACCACTGGGCCCTGGAAACCATCCTCACCGCCATCCGCGAAAGCCGCGGCCACGACACCCTGCGGGCGCATGTGCAGGCAGTGGTCGCCGCCTACACACCGACCACCTCACCGCCCTTCGCTGAGGCCGTCACCAACGGGCTGCGGTTCGCCACCGCCGACATCGAATCATCGCCCTAATGGGATCCGACTGGCGTTTCCTCCGACGGTTCTGGTGGAGACTCTCAGATCCCGGTGTAACTGGCCCGAAGTGCCATGCTCAAGCAGAACTGGCCTACGTGTACTGACCACGGACGTTAGGTACGGCGTGCCTGCTGGACGATGAACGCGCTCCCGAAGGCGGGACAACAGGAGAGAGGGAACGCGACCGGCGGTCATGAGCTCGCCATGGACGAATCCACTCCGCCAACCGCTGGACCGGTGAGACACGATGACGCGATCCAGCAGCTAGGTCGCGAATCCACCGGAGAAGCAAAGGAGCCGTAGGATTTGGCCCGGGATTCCGGACGGTTGTGCAGACCATGTTGCGTTTTCGGGCTCGTTCAGCCGGAACAACAGCGGCCGATGAGGCCGGGTCGGTGCCGAACGGCGACTCGTGGTGCGTCAGCCCGAAATCGCGAGCCCAGGCGAGGAACCCGTCGACCACGCGATCGGTCTCCCCGGCCGCATCCCGCTCCGCCGTACTGAACTCCCGCACGGTCTCCAGCATCCGAATGCGTGTGCCCGATGGGCTGTCGCTCACCTTGAGCAGCGACTGATCGACCAGATTCTCCAGGATCTCCAGGGCGTCACCGTCACGGTCGCCGAGCAGGTACCGCGCGGCCTCCGCGGTGAAGCCGCTCGGGAAGACCGACAACGCCCGCATCGCCGCCTGCTCGCCCGGTTCGAGGAGGTTCCAGCTCCAGTCGACCACGGCGCGCAGAGTGTGGTGCCGCTCCGGTGCGTCCCGCGGACCGCCACGCAGCAAGGAGAAACGGTCGTCCAGGGCTCGGGCGATCTCCGCCACCGACATGACCCGGACCCGGGCGGCCGCGAGCTCCACTGCGAGCGGCAGCCCGTCCAGACGACGGCACAGGTCCTCCACCACCTCGGCCGGTAGGTCGACACCCGGGCGGGCGGCCGTCGCGCGCTGACCGAACAGCTCGACGGTCGTGGTCGGGTTCAGCTCCGGCAGCCGGTACACCGACTCCGACGACAGGCCCAGTGGAGCACGGCTGGTCGTGAGCACTCGCACGCCCTGTGTCATCGACACCAGGGCCCCTACCAGCTCGACGACGCCACGGATCACGTGTTCACAGTTGTCCAGCACCAGCAGTACCGGACCCGGACCGAGGGTGTCGACGATGCCGGCAAGGGTGTCCGTGGTGTTGGCGAGGCGGCCCATCGCGGCGCGTCGGGCGTCGCCGACCCCGAGGGTTGCCGCGACCTCGCTAGCGACGTCGTCATCGGTGAAGACCCCGGCGAGCGCGACGACGTACACGATCCGCTGCTCCGCCTGGCGGCTCACGGCATGCGCGAGCCGCGTCTTGCCGAGCCCGCCGGGACCGACGATCGACGTGACCCGCGATGTACGCAGCAGGTTCGCCACCGCGGCGATGTCCTCGTCGCGGCCGAGCAGCCGGTTGGGCTCCTGTGCGACACCGTGCCGGACCACAGGCGCCGTACCCTCCAACAGCCGCCAATGCATGGCCTGCAGCTCCGCGCCCGGATCGGAACCCAGCTCGTCGCGCAACGACCGGCGATACGCCTCATACCTGTCCAGTGCCGCGGACGGTCCCGCCGTCTCCGCCTCACAACGCAGCAGCTCCAGCAGCACCTCCTCGTCCCGCGGGCGCTCGCGAGCCACATCGGAGAGCGGCTCGAAGGCCTCCGCCCGGCGACCCAGCCGGGACAGCGCCAGTGCACGGGCACGCACCAGCGATCGGTACGTCGACGCACGCTCCACGCGCAGCTCGCCCACCGGGTCACCGAACCCGGTGTCGTCGCCCGGTGGTCCCTCCCACAGCGCGAGACCCGCCTCGGCATCGGCGAGCGCGGCCGCATGATCCCCGGCACGAGAGGCGCGCGCGCTTGCGGACGCGCTGAGCAGAACGGCAGAGGCGTCGACCCGGTCCTCGCTCAGAGACAACCGGTAGCCGGTGGATGTGCTGACGATGACCTCAGCACCCAACTGCGCCCGAGCGCGCGAGACAAGGACCTGCAGTGCCTTCGTCGGATTCTCCGGCTGCTCATCCGGCCACAACCCCTCCACCAACCGGGCAGTGCTCCGACCCCTGCGCAAGTCACCCACGAGGAGCGCGAGCAGGCCACGGAGCCGCGGGCTGGTGATCTCCCGGTCACGGTAGGACACCTCCGACAGCAGACTCAGCTCGGTCTCGGTGGTCACCGAATCAGATTAACCAGGACGGTCGTCATTCTTCTGCGGTTCGGATACTGACAGGCTCGGCCGATACCGCCGAGGGCCGAACGGCACGCTCTGTCGACAGTCCCGCATGGCTTGCGGCTCCGACATAGTGCTGCGCCGCGGACGCGCTCCGGTGCTGCGGTGTGCCCGTTCCCCGTCCCCGCGGTGGCGGCACGCTCGGAGGCCGACCGCATCGGGTTACGTCAGACCCCTATCCGCTCCCAGGGTCCCCAGATCGCGAAGGTCATGCCGCGGCTTGCCTGGATGTTGACGAACAGGGTGTGACCGTCGGGCGAGAACGTCGACCCTGCGAACTCGTCGCCGAACCGGGGTGAGCCGGTGAGCTGGCTGACCAGACGGTTTAGTGCGATGTCCCAGAGCTGTCCGCCGCGGGACAGGCCGCGGATGTAGTTGTCGACCGAGCTGTCCTCGCAGACGACGAGGGTCCCGCGGGCGCTGGTCGTGATGTTGTCCGGGAAGTCGAACCGGAGGTTCGCTTCGGCGGGGTCGACCGGGGCCTGGAAGATAATCTGGAGCATTTGCGAGCGGCAGTTATATGCCCATACCTGGCCGTTGCCGCGACCAAACCCGTTGGCATTGTCGTCGTCGGAGTCGTCCTCTGCGGGGCCGCCGCCCTGGGTCGAGGTGAAGTAGACGACGTTGTCGTCGTAGACCTGTCCCTCGAGGCGGGAGAAGAGCGCGGCGCCTTTTGCACGGCCCTGCTCGCCGACCGCGACCAGCGCGGCGTCGTTGGTGGTTGGAGCCGGCTGACCGGGCGTGAACGGGAAGGTTGGGTTCGGGTTCTCGATGTCGACCCATTCGACGGCGTACGTAGCCCGCTGTGGCTGTCGAGCCTCGAGGTGAAGGTTCGGCTGGCCTTTGACGGCGAGCATCTGCAGCCGACCGTCGTTGTCGAGCCTGCCGGTCTGCATCGGGTTGGTTGCGGGAATGTAGCGGTAGAAGCCGGACGGGAACTCGAAGTTGTCCTCGGTGAGGTAGAGGATGCCGTCGACCGGGTCGAATGAGACCGCTTCGTGCGCGAAGCGTCCGGCCTGGGTGATCGGCTGGCGGTCACTTTGGCCGTCGGCCGGCACTTCGAAGACGTACCCGTGCGGCTTCTGCAGCGCGACGTTGGAGGCGCCGGTGAAGTCCGACCCAACGTCGGGTCCGTTGACCGTCTCCTCGCAGGTGATCCAGGACCCCCATGGCATCACGCCGCCGCTGCAGTTGAACATCGTGCCGTTCAGGCTGGTGTAGGCGTGCACAACCTCACCGAAGGGCGTCACCTCGATCGTCGTAGTGCCGGCGCCGGCCTGCGCGTCGTACGGCGTGCCAGGCCCGAAAGCCGGAGTGTTGGGGGAGTTGGTGATCTCGTGGTTGCGAACCAGCACCACGTTGCCATCGGGCCCGCGGAAAGTGCCCATGCCGTCGTGGCGGCCGGGAAGCGTCGTACCGTCGTCAAGGGTCACCGTGAACTCGGTGTCATGGAAGGACCGGTACGAGAAGCCCGCCGGCAGGTGCAGCCGTACCATGCCGTCCCGCTCGTCCGCGATCGGACGCAGCGCGCGGAACGGAGCGTTGGGTGCGGCGCCAGCTGTCGGCGGGCCCAGCAAACCCTGGAACGGGCCACCCGCGAGAGCGGCCACAGCGGCCGCGCCACCCTTGAGCACCGTGCGACGTTCGACGGTCATCTCTGGCCTCCCTGCCTCCCCGAGTGCCGTCAAACCTCCACGCTAGACCCGACGCTGGCGATGAGATAGCCCCCAAACCGGACGACTAAGGCCGCGAGCACGGCCCGGCGATCGACGGATCAATCTAACCCGACCATCGGCGCTGTAAGCGCCCTCCACGTTTCGACGAGCGGAGTCAGGTGCTCCCGGCCGATGCGGTCTCGTGACTGGGTTGCATCCACGAGAGGGTGGTCATCCTTGCCACGATGATGCCGCAGCGGACGAGCTTGACTGAGTGCGATCCGGACGCATTCGACAGTCTCGACACCACGTTCTACGGCCTCGAACCGAGACAGCCTGCCGACAGCAAGCTCGACGCCGCGATTCGGCGGCACCGGAACCGCTCCACCTGACACACCAGTCCCGGCCTCCGCTGCGCGTGTCCAGGCCGCTGCGCGCCACTACGTGATCGAGCAGAGTTCGAGCCTGGACCCACTCCGCTCCGGCCTACGAACATCGGCGCTTACCAGGTGAAGCGGGGTTGTGTGACGCGCCAAAGTAAAGCTGGGAACGATCCAGCGCTCACAGGGAGAACCACCCACGGCACGTCAACGCCGAGTCGGGCTGCACCTCCGGCCGCAGCTGTGATGACTGCCGCTCAACCCGATTGACCTGTCCTGCGTTTAACTGAGTGACAGACGCAGAAAGGGGCGACGGTGCGCCGGCCGGACTGGGAGAGCGACTTCGAGGAGTTCGTTCTCGCGGCGTGGCAGCGACTCCGCCGGGCGGCGTATCTGATGACCGGAAGCCATCACGACGCCGAGGACCTTGTGCAGTCTGTGCTCGCCAAGATGTACGCATCCTGGCCACGAGTGAGGAACACCGACGTATATGCGTATGCGTGGCGAAGCCTGCTCAACGCGAACATCGACCGGTCGAGGCGACGCCGATTCATAGAGGTCCATCAATTTCCTGAGGTGATCGACCAGCCGCCGGAACCCGGTATAGAGCATCGAGATCAGATCGTTGACCTATTGGCCTCGCTCACCCAGCGGGAACGGGCGATGGTGGTCCTTCGCTATTACTGCGATGCCTCGGTAGAACAGGTGGCCGACCATCTGGGCGTCTCCGAAGGCACGGTCAAGAGCGTCACGTCCCGGGCTTTGGCCAAGCTACGGGTGCAACCGTCGTCGGCCATACCGGAGGGGAATAGATCATGACGACGATCGATGAGCTCAAGGAGCAGCTTCACGAGGCCGGTGGCTCGCTGGCGCCGCCGGACCTCGACGCGATCACCGCGCGCGGCCGCCGGATGCGCCGCCGGCGCCAGGTGGGCAGGACCGTGGCCGCGGTTGCCGTTGTGGGATTCAGCGGCCTGCTGGGAACCGGCGCAGTGGCCGTGCTGGGAGGCGACACGGCTGAGGCGCCGGACGCCGGAGCGGAAGGGGGTGACGGCTTCCATGACGAACTGTTGACCGCCGCCGAACGTGAGGTCCTCGAGTCGAATCCAGATGCGCGTCGCGTGGGAAACTCCGTGGCGGTCACCAGTCAGGTACCGCCCGGCAAAGTGATCGAGCGGCATGAAATCGCGGGCCGGGCCATCGCGATTGGTCACCACTACATGCGTTCGGACGAGAAGGGTCTGGTGGATGCCAACGTGCCCGACCCGGAACATACCTACATCCTTGAAGAGGCCGCCTTCCAAGGCGACGGTGCGGAATCACTGCTGTGCGGGCAAGGAAAGGACTTCGAAGACCCCGGTCAGGTCGGGGAGGACGACGATACGCATCAATGCATGCTCGCCACCGCTGAGGAGGGACCGGACGGCAAACTCCGGGACAACCTTTGGTACGGCAGCCCCTCGTTCCGAAAGCCTGGCGCCGAGATGGAGGCGTTCATCTGGCCCACATTCGTGGGCAACCAGCCAGGGATCTGGGTGTTCGGGGGCATGGACGGAACCGCGGCTACGCGAGTGGAATTGACCCTGGCGGACGGTTCGACAGCTGAAGCAGAGGTTTACCACGACATCGCTCCAGGCGACACCATCTGGACGGCTACGCTCGTTCGACCCGTGGTCACAGCAACTGCGTACAACCAGGGCGGCGAAGTACTCGAAAAGCACGAGTTCGAACCGTGCGGCGGCGGCGTGGACTGCGAGCTCCGCTAGTAGCGGCCGAGAGTGCCGCGACGCTTCGCGACGGATTCGCCCAAGTTGAACGCGAGGATCCCGGCAGCCAGGTAGCCGATGGGTACGACCAGCAGCGGAACGAGACCGCCCAGACCCCACGGTGCGGTGACCGACTGGTCGGTGAGCATCGCCTTGTAGAGACTCCCCACGGCGTCGGTCAGCGGGAAGTAGTGGCTGGCGGTGGCCCACCAGCCGGGTACGTCGATGAGGGGGACGGCGCTGGCGCTGAACAGCATCACCATCAGCAGCACGGCGTCGTTGACCAGCTGGATCCGCTTCCAGACCAGGGTCGCACCGGCGACGATCAGGGAGACTCCCACGCCGGCGACCATGACCATGACCGCGGGTAGCAGGGCAGCCGCGTTCCAGTTGAGCCGGATCGGGACGAACGCCGAAACGATGGCATAGGTGCCGGCGGCCACGAACATGGTCTCGACGAGGGCGGCGACGACGCGCCCGGCGGCGGCGACCAGCCAGGACGGCAGCGGAGAGAGGTAGACCTGCTCGATCGTGCCGGCCTGGATCTCGCTGAGCAGACGCCAGAACATCTTGACGACCTGCATGTAGAAGAAGGTGAACGGCACGAACCAGACGACCATGATGGAGGTGGTCGCGCTGTCTAGCGACCACTCCACGCCCCCGCTGACGATCTGCCGGCCGTGGCCCAGCAGCGGGCCGAGCAGCACGATGAAGGCGCCGAACATGGGCAGCTCGACGAGGATCTGGAGGCGCTCGGACCAGGCGAACCGCATGCCCTTGCGGACCTCGTTGCCCAGCGCGATGAGGAGACGGGTGATCATCGCGGACTCAGTCCTCCCTCATGCCGCGCGCGGCCGATGTTGACGACGTAGGTCACCAGACCCACCGCGAGCAGCACGGCGGTGTGGACCAGCAGCCAGGGCAGCGTGCCGTCCGACCAGGTTGCCCCGAGGGGGTGGCCCGCCAGTGTGGTGTTGAGCGCCTGGACCCCCAGGGCAGTGGGGATGAAGCGTGCGAAGGTCTCCAGGACGTCCGGGAAGACCGCGATCGGGACCATCATCCCGCCGAAGACCATGATCACCATGTTGAAGACGTGGGTGATGGCGCCGATGCTGGCGACCCGCACCGTCAGGGCGGCGATCAGCAGCCCGTAGGCGAGCCCGTCGACCACGGTGAGCAGCGCCGGGAGCAGCGCGGCCAGATGCAGGTCGTAGTCGAGCCCGAACCAGAGCACGAGCACGACCGCGAGCACGAACGCACTGGCCAGCCCCTCGACCGCCAGCGCGGCGACGCGGCCCAGCACCTGCGCGTGTGGCGAGGCCGGGCTGAGCTGGGTCTGCTCCAGCGTGCCGCCATAGATCTCCTCGGCGACGCCGCCGCTGCCCTGCAGCGCCGCGATGCTGGCGACCACCATGGCCAGCAGCGCCGGCAGGGTGAGGACCATCAGCGGCTTGACGATGTGGCCGCCGCCGATGAAGAGGCTGACGCCGAGGTAGGTGAGGCCGTTCAGGACCACACCCACGACCACCATGGAGCGCCGGTGCCACATCAGCCGCACGCCCTTGGCGGCCTCGTTCGAAGCCAGCCGGGCCTGGAGCCCGAGCCAGGAGCGCGGCTCCCCGACTACGAGCGGCGGCGCGCTCATCGGGCCGTCTCCGTCACATCCGCGGCGCCGTCGACGGTTCCGCCGGACGGACCCGGCTCGGCGTTGACCAGCCGGAGGAAGACCTCCTCCAGGCTGGGCCGCGCCTGCGCCACCGACACCAGAGGTGCGTCCGCAGACTGCAGCCGGTTGAGCACGGCGTACAGCAACTGCCGGTCGCCGTCAGGCAGCAGCACACGGGTCTGCTCGCCCGCCGGCTCGGCGTGGGCACCCGAAGGGAGGACGTCCGCGAGGCCGCCAAGGGGGCCGGCGACGCGGATCTCGAACCGGTTCTCGGCGTGCCGGGACAGCAGCTCCGCGGTGGGCAGGTCGGCGATGACCTCACCCTCCTTGATCACCGCGATCCGGTCGGACAGCTCCTGGGCGACCTCCAACTGGTGAGTGGTCAGCACGATCGTCTTGCCATCGGTGCGTGCCAGGCGCGCGATCCAGTCCTTGACGGTGCGGGCCGCCTCCACGTCCAGCCCGATGGTGGGCTCGTCGAGCAGGATGACCGGTGGGTCGGTGATCAGGGCCGCCGCGACGGCGACCTTCTGCTGCATGCCCCGGGAGTACGTCCCGACCGACTCGTGGCGTCGCTCCCAGAGGCCGAGCTCGGTCAGCAACCGCTCTGCCCGGGGCTTGACCTTGGCGCCGCGCAGGCCCTTCAGCCGGCCGAAGTAGAGCAAGTTCTCCCACGCCGACATCGGCCAGTACACGTTGCGGGAGCCCTCGAGCACCGCGCCGATCTGCCGGACCGCGTGCCGGCGCTGCCGCGCCACGTCGTACCCGCCGAGCCTGACCGTCCCCCAGGTCGGAGTGACCAGGCCACCGAGCATCTTGATGATGGTCGTCTTGCCCGCGCCGTTCGGGCCGAGCAGCCCGACCACTTGTCCCCACGGCACCGAGAGCGTCGTCGACTGAACCGCGGTGACGCTGCTCCGGCCGCGACTGTAGACCTTGCCTAGGCCGGACAGCTCGATCGCAGCCGGAGCCTCGGGGGTGGCCGCTGACGCCAGGCTGTCTGGGTGAGCGCTCGTTCGACCTGTACTCATGGCTCCTCACTTATGTCGTAAGTTATCCCTGACGATAGACACGTACGGCGTAAGTAGTCAAGGCCTTATGGCGGAAAGATAAGATGTAAGTCATGAGCACAGGCATCACGCAGCAGACACCGGCCCGGACCCGGTCCCGGGTGCGAGCCGGGCTGAGTCGGCAGCAGGTTCTGGACGGCGCGTTGAGCTATATCGATGAGCATGGCCTGGCCGCCCTGAGCATGCACAAGCTCGGCGAGGCGCTCGGGGTGAAGGCCATGTCGCTGTACAACCACGTCACCAACAAGGACGACCTGCTCAATGGGGTCACCGACCTGCTCTGGTCACAGGTGGCGCCGCCCCCTGCGCGAGCGGACTCCTGGCACGACATCGCCCGCACGCTGGCCGCATCCCTGCGCGAGGTTGTCAGCGAGCATCCGCATCCGGCGCACCTCCTGGTCTCCAGCCAGGTGCTCTCCGAGCACGCGCTGCTGCTTGCAGACACCTACCGCACCGCCCTGGTGGAGTCCGGTCTCCCCGAGTCGTCCGCGGAGGCCTTCCTCCGCACCATCGTGACCTACAGCCTCGGCTACAGCCTGGCGGAGCTGTCCTGGTCGCGGGCGGTCCCCGAAGCCGGCGAGGACGAGCTCGCGCAGATCCGCCGGGTCGACAGCCTGCTGCCTCCCGGAGCCTCCGACCATCTGCTGCGCACGGCGATCTGGTTCTGCGCCGAGTGCGACACCACCGAACAGTTCGAGCTCGGCATCAGCCTGATGAGCGCCGGCCTCGACGCGACCCTGACCGACTGCTGAGCCGCAACCCCGCATGCGGGTACCTCGACGACGGCGACCATTCGGCCAGCGCCAGAACAGGAGCCAAGCGAACCCGTGTCGAGTGGCGCATCCCAGCCACTCCATGGGGTGGCCTAGTCTCGGTTTTGGTCTCATTTGATCGTGGAACGTGACGATCCCTCGCTGTGACAGGACACCGAGGTTGTCCGATGAGACCGTGCGCCTGGCGGATTCAGCCATCCGCCTCCCGAACAACTCCTGGAGCCAGTGCTCTGGGCCCGATCCCCCGGGTTTAGGTAAATCGTCGTCGTTCCAGCGCTCACGAATTACCTAGACCTCGGCCGGCCCCGTCACCCTGGCGGGACCGACCGCCGTACCTGTCGCGGCAAGGTCCACGGCACCAGGAGGGCAGCGACCACGGCGAAGGCGGCGAGGACGAGGAAGGCCGAGGCGACGCTGCCCAGGGTCTCGGCCAGGATGCTTCCCGCCCAGGGGCCGGCGGCGGTCGCGAGCATGACGGGCGCGAGCATGACGCCGTTGAGGCGCCCGAAGTTGAGCGTCCCCCACCGATCGCTTACCGCGGTGGCCTGGATCAGCGTGAAGACACCGCGGGACGCGCCGGAGAGAACGGATGCGGCGAACAGCACCAGCATCGGCCCGGGCAGCACCGCCATCAGCAAGGTGGTCGCGGCCACCGCCCCGAAGATCAGGGCGCTCCGTGTGCCTGGGGTCGTGCGCGCCGCGAACCACGCGTAGCCGAGTCGGCCGCAGACCTGGCCCACTCCGCCGAGACCCAGGCCGATCGCGGCCTCGAAGCCGGAGAGGCCGCGCTCCAGCAGGAGGGGGACGAGGTTGACCACGGCGGCGTACACGCACAGCGCCGCCGCACTCATCGCGAACAGGAGCACGACGAAGGAGCGGCTGCGCCACACCGCTCGGGCATGCTCATCCACGGACGCCTCCGCGGGGCCGCGGTCCGCGCGCTCCCACGAGGTGCGTAGGCCGAACCAGTGGGCAGGAATCGTGATCACGGCAAGGATCCCGGCGAGGACGACATAGGCCTCGCGCCATCCCAGCCATTGCTCCAGGGCAGCGACGATCGGCGCGAAGACGGTCGAGGCGAGACCACCGACGAGGGTGACCACCGTGAGCGCTCGGATCCGGTCGGCTCCTCCCCAGTGCGTCAGCGCGGCGAAGGCGGGCGGGTAGAGCAGCGCGGAGGTCGCGGCACCGGTGACCACCCAGGCGGCCAGGTACAGCGGGTACGTGGGCGCGTACGCGACGGCGACGATCGCGGGGGTGGCCAGTATCGAGCCGGCGGTCATGACCGGACGCGGCCCGAACCGGTCGATGCTGCGGCCGACCCCGATGCCGACCAGGGCGGCGGTGACCAGCGAGACGGAGAACCCGCCGGTCACTGCCGACGGGGCCCACCCGGTCGTGTCCATGATCGCGGGGGCGAGGACCGGAAACGCGTAGTAGAGGATGCCCCAACTGGTGATCTCGGTCAGGCACAGAATCGCGACCACGCGCTTGAGCGTCCTGCGGTCCAGTGTGTTCATCTCGGGGACCGGCCGGGGCAGCGTAGTCGAGACGCCGCCGTCACCGAACGGCCGCGCCGGTGACGGCGGCGATCTGCTCCGCGGTGAAGCCGAGATCCCGCAGGACCGACGCGGTGTCGACGCCCGGCTCGGATGGCGGCGTACGGACCGATCCGGGAGTGCGCTGCAGCTTCACCGGGATCCCCACGCCGGTGTACCCCTCCAGCTCGACGACGAGGTCCCGGTACCGGACCTGCGGGTTGGTCAGCGTCTCGCCCACGTCGTGCACCGGGCTCGACGGCACGCCCCGGGCGAGGAGGGCCTGCCCGAGCGCCTCGCGGTCCCACTCGCGCAGCAGCGGCACGAGGATGCTGCGGAGGTCGTCGCGCTGGACGACCCGGTCGGGGTTGGTGACGAACCGGGGGTCGTCGGCCAGCTCGGGCACCCCGAGGACGCCCGCGAGCTCCCGGAACTGCCGGTCGTTGCCCACGGCGAGGAAGAAGATCCCGTCCCGGCAGTGGAAGGTGTCGTACGGCGCGATGGTCGGGTGTGCCGAGCCCGTGCGGGCCGGCACGCGGCCGTCGGCGAACCAGCTGGGGGTGTGGGGATGCAGCAGGTTCACCGCGGTGTCGAGCAGCGTGCAGTCCACCAGCTGGCCGCGCCCGGAGGAGTGCCGTTCGTTCAGTGCGAGCAGGATGCCGGTGAACGCGAAGACGCCGGTGACCATGTCGACGATCGGAACCCCCACCCGCAGCGGCGGTCCGCCCGTCTCCCCGTTGATGCTCATCAGACCGCCGTACGCCTGGAGCACCGCGTCGTAGCCGGGCGCCCCGCCCATCGGCCCGTCGACACCGAATCCCGTGATCCGGGCGTGGATCAGGCGCGGGTAGCGGTCGGCGAGGACCTCGTCGCCGAAGCCCCACGTCTCGAGCGTGCCGGCCTTGTAGTTCTCCACCAGTACGTCGGCGTCCTCGAGCAGACGCGCCAGCGCCTCTCGACCGAGGTCGGAGCGGAGGTCCAGCACGATGTTGCGCTTGTTCCGGTTCAGGCCGGTGAAGTAGGCGCTGGTGGCCGGACCGACGAAGGGTGGCCCCCACCCGCGGGTCTCGTCCCCGGCGGGTGGCTCCACCTTGACGACCTCGGCGCCGTGGTCGGCGAGCATCTGGGTGCACAGCGGGCCGGCCAGAACCCGGGACAGGTCCACGACCCGCAGGCCGGCGAGTGCGCCATCCGCAGTGGGCATCAAGGTTGCCTCTCAGTAGGACTTCGGGAGGCCCAGGACGTGCTGGGCGACATGGTTGAGCACCATCTCCTGGCTGACCGGAGCCAGGCGTAACAGTCGCGCCTCCCGGAAGTACCGCTCGACGTGGTACTCCTTGGCGTACCCCATGCCGCCATGGGTCTGGATCGCCTGATCGGCAGCCTGGAACCCGGCGTCGGCGCAGAGGAACTTCGCCATGTTCGCCTCGCGGGCGCAGGGCAGCCCGTGGTCGTAGCGCCAGGCCGCGTTGCGCGCCATCAACTCGGCCGCGTCGAGCCTGGTCGCCGCCTCGGCGAGGGGAAAGGCGATTCCCTGGTTCATGCCGATCGGGCGGTCGAAGACGATCCGCTCACCGGCGTAGCGCGTCGCCTTGGCCAGTGCGGCCCTGCCGATGCCGAGCGCCTCGTGGGCGAGCAGGATGCGCTCCGGGTTCAGACCGTCGAGCAGGTAGCGGAAGCCCCGGCCCTCCTCACCGACCCGCGCACTCTCCGGGACGCGCAGGTCGTCGATGAAGACCTCGTACGACGGGACCGCGTTCCTGCCCAGCTTGGGTATCGGGCGCAGCTGGACGGCCTCGGAGTCGATGTCGACGAGGAACAGGGACATGCCGTCGGTGGGTTTCGCGACGTCCGCGCGCGCCGTCGTACGGCAGATCAGCACCATCTTCTGCGACTGCCCGGCCTTGGTGATCCAGACCTTGCGACCGTTGATCACATAGTCGTTCCCGTCGCGGCGGGCGAACGTCGAGATCCGCGTGGTGTCCGTACCGGCGTTCGGTTCCGTGACACCGAAGCAGACGTGCAGCGTGCCGTCCGCCGCGCGCGGCAGGATCTCCTCCTGCTGCTCCCGGCTCCCGTGCTTGACGATGGTGTTGAGGCCGAAGATGGTCAGGTGCATGGTGCTGCAGCCGTTCATCGCGGCACCGGAGGCGGCGACCTCTTCCAAGAGCAGGGAGGCCTCGAGGATGCCCAGTCCCCCTCCGCCGAACTCCTCGGGGATGGCGATCCCGAGCCAGCCGCCCTCCGCGAACGCGTTGTAGAACTCCCACGGGAACTCGTGCTTCTCGTCGCACTCGGCCCAGTAGTCGTCGGAGAAGGTGGCGGCGAGTCCGCGGACCGCGGCGGACAGCTGCTCCTGGTCCTCGGTCAGTGAGAAGTCCACGTGGTCACCTCTCTCGTGGCCTGCTCATCCGCGGGTCACCCGCATGACGTGAGGGTACGCGGACGGGTCGATCCGGGCGTCCACCAGGCGTGGCCCGGAAACCGGTTCCGCCAGCGCCCGCCGTAGCCCGTCGGCGTCGTGGACCACGGTGCCCGGTACTCCCATCGAGTCCGCGATCCCGGCGAAGTCCATGGAACCGTAGACGACCGCGCCGTCCCCACCCTGGGCCTCCCGTTGCTTCAGCCGGATCAGGGTCAGGGCCAGGTCGTTGAGCACGATCACCGTGATGTCGAGACCGAGCCGGGCAACCGTCTCCAGCTCGGCGAGGACCATGCCCAGTCCACCGTCCCCGGTCAGGCACAGGACACGTCGCTCGGGGCGCGCAAGGGCCGCCCCGATGGCGGCGGGCAGGGCGAACCCCATCGTCGCGAGACCGTTGGAGATGAGCACCGAGTCCGGCTCGTCGGTCTCCCACAGCGGCATCGCCAGGAGCATGTGAGCCCCGGCGTCCACCGTCAACAGCGAGTCGCCCATCGTCTGGTGCGCCGTGCGTACGACGTCGTGCGGACTGAGCCCCGCGGTCGGGATCTCGAGATCCGCCACCGCGCGCCTGCGGGCCTCCTCACCGGTCTTCGCCGGCCACACCGGCCGCAGCGCGCCGATCAGCTGGGGAAGGCACTCGTCGTAGGAGCCGACCACAAGCTCCGGTGTCCCGAAGAACGTGGTCTCCACCGGGTGGCTGTGCAGCATCACCACGGGCGCCTCGTAGGTCCAGGGTCCGGGCATCGGCTCCACGGAATCCAGGCCCACGCCGAGGACCAGGTCGGACTGCTCGAGCAACGGTCGCTCGACGGCGGCTCCGGTGAACAGGCCGGCGTAGCTGGACCAGGACTCGGGCACGGTCCCCTTGGCCTCGTAGGTCACGAGGATCGGGCAGTCCAGGGAGGCGAGCAGCTCCCGCATGCGCTCGGCGTACCTCGCGGCGTCCAGACCCAGCACGATGAGGGGGCGCTCCGCGCCGGCACACATCCGCCGGGCCCGCTCCAGGGCGGTCGCGTCCGTCTCCGGGACCGCCGGCAGCTCCGGTGGCGGGTCGCCGGGGACGGTGGGATCGAAGGCCACGTGCACAGCGCCGGCCGGCGGCCTACCCGCGAGGGTGGCGGCGGCGCGGATCACCTCGTCTGGATCGCGCGTACCCAGGCGCCCGCTCCACTTCGTCACAGGGGCGGCGACCTGCACCTGGTCGAGGCGCTGGTGAGCGATCCGATCGGCATCGGCGTGCGAGACGGTGTCGCTCAGCAGGACCAGAGGGAATCTGTCCAGGGTGGCCTGGGCGAGGCCGTTGCCGGCACTCATGAGACCGGGCCCTCTGGTGACGACGGCGGCCCCGGGCGTCCGGGTGAGGTGGCCGTAGCTGCCGGCCATGATGCACGCCGCGGTCTCCCCGTGGGTCAGGACGAAGTCGATGCCGACCGCCTCGGCGGAGCCGATCATGTCCAGGTTCGGGCCGCCGCCCGGCACGCCGAAGATCGTCCGCACACCCGCCGCCCGGAGCCCCCGCGCCAACGAGCTAGCCAGGTCGCGCGGCATTCGGCCCTCCTCCACGTCGCCGTCCCCTGTCTTCGGAGCGGTCGGTCACATGCTACATGTCAGTACCCTGGGCGATGGCCGGCTCTCGTACGATCCGGTCCGGCTGTAGCGGGCGCGCAGAAAGGGCAGAGGCATGTCGACTCCCACCGTCCACGACACCGACCGGGTCCGGTGGGTGTCGTTCAACCGTCCGGAGAAGCTGAATGCGCTGACCCGCGACGACATCCGCTCGGTGACCCGTGCCGTGCAGGACCTGCCGGCAGACGTACGGTGCCTGGTCTTCACCGGCAGCGGCAGCCGGGCGTTCTCGGCGGGCGTCCACGTCGACACCTTCGACGGCCTGACGCCTGAGGACGCCCGGCAGTTCATCTCCGAGCTCGGCGCCATGATCGCGGCCGCCCGCCGGGCACCGGTCCCGACGCTGTGCGCGATCCAGGGGTACTGCCTCGGCGGTGCGATGGAGCTCGCCATGGCCTGCGACCTGCGGGTCGCCTCGACCGACGCGGTCTTCGGAATGCCCGAGATCAAGGTGGGGATCCCCTCCGTCATCGACGCCGCGCTCCTCCAGCAGCATCTCGGCCTGGCCAAGGCGAAGGAGCTCCTGCTGACCGGTGACCTGTACGGCGTCGCCGAGCTCGCCCCGCTCGGCTTCGTGAACAAGGTGGTCGAGCCCGCGGCGCTGACGGAGGCTGCCACGGAGCTCGCAGCCCGCGTCACCGGCCATTCTCCGGCGGCGATCGCGGCGCAGAAGCGCCTCTTCGAGACCTGGCAGAACGCGAGCCTCGAGGACTCGATCAAGGCGAGCATCGTGGAGTTCGCGCTGGTGTTCGCCGACCCGGGCACGCAGCAGCGCATCGCCTCGTACCGCTCCGGCACCAGCTGACGAACCCTGCCGTCAACGAGTCCCTCCGACCAGCGCCTCGACGCGCCGCAGGTTGGCGGAGTCCTTGCCCAGGCGATCGCAGTCGATCTGTCCGACCAACTGCTCCAGCGCGGCGTTGACCGGCGTGGCCACCCCGGTATCCCGGCCGAGCCGGACGACGTGGCCGTTGAGGTAGCGCACCTCGGTACGTCGCCCCCGGTCCACGTCCTGGAGCAGCGAGGGCCGGCTCTCGGAGGAACCCGTACGCTCGGCCGCGACCTCGCCCAGGGCGGCGGCTGCCTCCTCGGCCGCGGCCGGGTCGTCGAGAGCCGCGATGAACAGCCCGGGGTCGAACCGTCCGAAGACCCGGTCCGGCCGCACGCCGACGGCGTAGGCCACCGCGAGAGTCTCGGCGGCGGCCCGGACGCACAGGGGGACCGACTGCGGGTCGCTCCACAGCCGGTGGGTCGTCCACCCGGTGAGCCCCGCCGGGGCGTTCGTCATCGTGTTGACCGCCAGCTTCGCCCACTTGACAGCCGCGAGATCGTCAGTGATCTCCGTCTCTCCTGAGGGTGCGACGAGCGCAGCGAGCGTCTCGAGGTCCGCGGCGCCGCCGGCGCCGACGTACCCGAGGCTGAAGGTGCGGCGACTCCGCGGCAGGTAGCGGGTGACCCTGCCCGGCCGGGTGAGCTCAGCAGGCACATGGACACAACAGCCGACGAGACGCTCGGGGTCGACCAGACGGGAGAACCACTCCTCGGTCATCCCGTTCTGCACCGGGACCACAAGACTTCGCTCGTGGAGCAGCGGTTCCATCAGCCGCACGGCGATGGCACTGTCGTAGGCCTTCACCGCGACGAAGAGTAGGTCGATCGACCCGGCGACGCGGTCGAGATCGTCGACGTGGAAGGCGTCCAGCCGCACTCTCAGTGACTCGTCCGGCGCGGTGATCCGTACCCCGTCATTCCGCATCGCCTCGACGTGAGGGAACCACCCGTCGACCACGGTCACCCGCCGGCCGGCGAGCGTGAGATGCGCCGCCAGGAGGGAGCCGATGCTGCCGGCACCGACGACGCCGATGTGCTCCAGCGCAGCCATCACCGCCTCACATCGTCCCCGCCCGCGTCCGCGCGGCGCCGAAGCCGGCACCCCCGGCCAGCGCGGAGCGGAAGGCCTCCTCCCGCTCCTGCAGCCGCGCGGCTGCTTCCAGGACGTCGGGGCTCCGGTCCCGAGGCACCACGCAGACCCCCGTGCTGTCCACCACGACGAGGTCGCGGTCGCGCACGAGGACGCCGCCGAGCTCCACCTGCTCGCCCACGCGCTGTACGGCGAGCCGTCCCTTGCCGCTGCGCGGCATCGGTCCCCGGCACCAGACGACCAGGGGCGTCGCGCCGATCTCCTCCACATCGCGGACCCATCCGGCGGTGACCAGCCCGACACAGCCACGCCCGGCAGTACGGGTCGCTGCCAACCCACCCCACGCCGAGGCCGTGGTGCTCGCCGCCCAGCCGAGCACCAGCATGTCGCCGTCAGCCGCCTCGTCGAGGTACTCCGCGAGCCCCGGGATGTCGGGCTCGTCGGTGTCCACCACCGTCGCGGTGCGCGCGGGTCCCATCACCGGCGGGACGCCACCCGCGAGACGGGTCAGGCCGGTGACGACTCCCGGCTCGAGTCCCAGGCCGTCCATCGCGTCCGAGACCGCGGGGGTCTCGAACCGGCGTCGGTACGTCGTGTCATCCGCCATCAGCGAGTCCTTCCGACCGGCCCGCGCCGGCTCCGGAGATGGTTGCGGGCACCCAAGGTCGTGGCGGACGCCAGCAGGCTCACCACGCCGGCCCCGAGCCAGGCGGTCGGGTAACCGGCGCGGTCGACCGCGATCCCGAAACACAGCGGCCCGATCCCGGCACCCAGGGACAGGCCGGTCTGCACGACGCCGGTCGCGGCCGCGGGAGCGCGGCGGTACCAGGTGACGATGGTGTAGTGGAAGATGCCGGTCCAGGCCCAGCCGAGGACGAAGCCGAACACGGCGCCGACGACGAACAGCGCGAGGTTGTCCCCGGCCAGGAGGAGGTACCCGACCGAGCCGATGCCCAGCAGCACCGCGATGATCGCGAACCGGCTCCGGTTGGGCGCGCGGTCGACACCCCAGCCCAGAGCGATCCTCGACACCACGGTCGCCCACGACAGGAGCGCGTAGAGCCAACCGGCGGTGGCCGGCGCGAAGCCGGCGGTGACGGACGAGTCCACGAGGAACGCCCCGAGCGACGTGGCAGCGGCCGCTCCGAGGAACCCGCCGGCGGTCAGGAACGCCAGCGACGAGAGCGGCGCCTCGCTGTCCCGGAGCGTCCCGGTCCGGGTACGACGGGCGACGCCCCGGTCGGCATGCCGAACCCAGAGCCACCCGGCGTACCCGACGGTCAGGATGCTCGCGAGACCGAAGGCCCAGCGCCAGCCGACGGCGACCCCGATCGTCGGCACGGCGACTCCGCCGAGCAGGGCGGCCGCGGGCACGCAGGACTGCTTGATGCCGAAGGCGAGCCCGAGACGACGGACGGGGATCGAGACCGACAGCAGCATGTTGGCCGCCGGCTGCGCCATCGCGTTGGCAGCACCGGCGAGCGCCAGCGCCAAGGCCAGCTGGACCCACGACTGCGACAGCGCCGCGCCGACCATCGACGTACCGCTCAGGGTGGCGGCCAGGGCCATGCCACGTCCGGCGCCCAGCCACTCGACCAGCTGACCCATCGGCACCGAGCCGCCCGAACTCATCAGGAAGTACGTCGCCACCATGCCGCCGAGCGCCGCGGTACCGAAGTCGAGGTCCTCCCGCAGCTGCACGGCGAGCGCGCTGACGAGGAACACCGGCAGCACCGCAGCGACGGCGATGATCACCCCGCGGGCCGCCGAGGACCGGTCGACGAAGGCAGGATCGATGCCCTGCTCGGGGATCACCATGCCGGGTTGTTCGCGTGCGAACGACGCGGAACGAGGTCAGCCACGGCTTTCCTCGGGCTGCGAGACGTCGCGCGTCGGCCGGCTCGTCCGCAGCCACTGCAAGACGTACACCACGACGCCCAGGCTCAGACCGATGAGGTTCGTGACCAGACCGGGCGCGATGAGCAGGATGCCGGCAGCGAGGAGAACGATCCGCTCGTACCACGTGGTGGGTTTCCGCAGGTACCCGGACATCCCGGCACTGAGGGCGTAGATGCCGATCACGGCCGAGATCACGACCGGCACCGCATCGGCAACGGGTCCGTCGACCAGGGCGGTGTAGGCCATCAGGAACGGCACGATGTAGAGGCCGCGCGCGAGGAGCCACGACTGCCACGCGGTCCGCATCGGCCTGCCGCCGGAGATCCCGGAGGCCGCGAAGGACGCCAGCGCGATGGGCGGCGTGACGTTCGCGTCCTGGCTGACCCAGAACACGATCAGGTGCGCCACCAGGAGCGGGACACCCATGTCGGTCAGCGCGGGCGCGGCCAGGATGGCCACCATGATGTAGGACGAGGTGACGGTCAGTCCCGCGCCGAGGAGCCAGGACACGACGGTGACAAGGACCAGCGCGGCCAGCAGGTAGCCGCCGGAGAGATCCACGATGAGGTCCGAGAACCGCAGCCCCAGACCGGTCAGGTCGACGACGCCGATGACGATGCCGATCGTGCCGACGACGGCACCGACGGTGAGGGAGGACATCCCGCCGATGCGGAGCGCGTCGAAGATGTCGCGGAGGTTCATCCGGTGGCCGCGGTAGGGCACCAGGACGCCGATCACCACGATGGAGACGATCGCCCAGAACCCCGCGAACGCCGGGCTGAAGCGCATCACCACCAGGGTGAAGAGGAGGACGAGCGGGATCATGTAGTACCAGCCGCGCAGCAGGACGGACTTCCAGTCCGGCAGCTCCTCGGCGGGAAGCCCTCTCAGGTTCTGTTTGATGGCCTGGAAGTCCACCAGGAGGTAGACGGACAGGAAGTACAGCAGGGCCGGCACGATCGAGACCAGCACGATCGTCGTGTACGACGTCTGGGTGAACTCCGCGATCAGGAACGCGCCCGCGCCCATCACCGGGGGCAGCATCTGGCCGCCCACCGAGGAGGCCGCCTCGACGGCGCCGGAGAACTCCTTGGTGTAGCCCACCCGCCGCATCAGCGGGATCGTGAAGGTGCCCGTGGTCATCACGTTGGCCACCGGGCTGCCGTTGACCGAGCCCATGATGGCGCTGACCGTCACCGCCACCTT